>JBILUW010000076.1:0-14707 GCA_044370795.1 Burkholderiaceae bacterium | reverse complement strand
GAAGGTCATGACGATCGCCAGGATCGGCAGCAGCATCGGGAAGGTGATGTAGCGGAAGCGCTGCCAGGGGGTCGACCCGTCGAGCATCGCCGCCTCGTAGAGCGACGGCGAGATCGTCTGCAGCCCGGCGAGCAGCGAGATAGCGACGAACGGGATGCCGCGCCAGACGTTGGCCGCGATGGTGGAAAAGCGCGCGTTCCAGGGGTCGCCGAGGAAGTCGACGTACTGGTCGACCAGGCCCATCTTGACGAGCACCCAGCTGAACACCGAGAACTGCGCGTCGTAGAGCCACCAGAAGGCGATCGCCGACAGCGCGGTCGGGACGATCCAGGGCAGCAGCACGACCGCGCGCAGCGCGGTCTTGAAGGGCAGCGCCCGATTGAGCAGCAGCGCCAGCCAGAGCCCCAGCAGGAACTTCAGGATGCTGGCGATGATCGTGTAGAAGAGCGTGTTGAACAGCGACAGCCGGGTGACCGGATCGCCGAACAGGAACACATAGTTCTCGAGCCCGACGAACTGCCCGGGCCGGCCGATCTTGGCGTCGGTGAAGCCCAGCCACACGCCGAGGCCCAGCGGGTAGGTGAGGAAGAGCAGCAGCAGGACGGCGGCCGGCAGCATGAACGCGAGGCCCAGACCGTTGCGGCTGTTCTGCAGGCGAGCGATGAGTGACACGGACGCTCCCGGCGAGGGAATGGGGGATGCGGATGCCGGCTGGTGTCTGGCGTGGCCACCGGGCCGCGCCAGACGGCGAAGCGCTCGGGCGCTCCGCCAGGCCGACCTGGTCTTCAGACCCGGTAGTAGCGCTCGGCGCGCTTCTGGGCGCGCTCGGCGGCCTCCTTGGCCGTGAGCTTGCCCGACGCCGCCTCGGCGACCATGTTGACGACGATGAAGTCGGCCGTGGCGCCGGCCGACGCATAGCCCAGACGGCCCGAGAAGCCGGCCGGACGCATGGTCTTCATCACGTCGCGGTACGGCGTGTGCTTAGGGTCTTCGGTCCAGATGGGGTTCTTCTCGTAGGCGACCAGCGGCTGGGCCACGTAGCCGATCGAGGCCTTCATCCAGGCGCCGAACTGCTCCTCTTCCATCATGAACCGGAGGAACTCCTTGGCCGCCCTCGGGAACTTGGTGTGGCGGAAGATCATCTGGTTGAAGAACAGGTGGAACTCGGTGGGCACGCCCACGGGGCCGACCGGCATGTTGGCATGCATGATGTCGGACGCCAGCTCCTTCACCTTCGGATCGGTGGAGTTCTTGGCCGCGTAGTAGACCGAGATGCCGTTGTTGGTGACGCTGATCTGGCCGTCGAGGAAGGCCTTGTTGTTGTTCGGGTCGAGCCACGACAGCGTGCCCGGCACGAAGGTGTTGTAGAGCTCCTTCGCGTAGTCGAGGGCGCGCAGCGTCTCGGGGCTGTTGAGCACCACCTCGTTCTTCTCGTTGGCCAGCTTGCCGCCGAACGCCCACAGCAGCCAGTGGCAGAAGCCGTTGGCGTCGCCGGTGGCGTTGCCCAGCGCGAAGCCGCCGGGCGTGCCCTTGTCCTTGAGAGCCTTCATCAGACGCAGGAAGCCGTCGGTGTCACGCGGGAACGTCTGGAATCCCGCGGCCTTGACCTGGCTGTCGCGGTAGACCATCGCGCCACCGGCCGCCCCCAGCGGGACGCCGATCCACTTCTTGCCATCGGGGCGCAGGTACTGCTCGCACACCGGATACCAGCCCCCGTACTTGCGCCCGAGGTAGGTGCACAGGTCGGTGACATCGACCAGCTTCTCGGGATAGAGGTTCGCGTCGTCGTTGGTCGAGAGGATGATGTCCGGGCCGCTGCCGACGTTGGCCGCCACCGCAGCCTTGGGCCGCACGTCTTCCCAGCCTTCGTGGTCGACGCGCACCTCGATGCCGGTCTTCTCGGTGAACTTGCGCACGTTGGCCATGTACACGTCTTCGTCACCCTGGACGAAGCGCTTCCAGCGCAGCACGCGCAGCTTCGCGCCCTTCTCGGGCTGGTTGTTCCAGGTGGCCTGGGCGTGGACGGCCGGGGCGAGGGCCGCACCCGCGCCGGCTCCGGCGGTGGTCTTCAGGAACTCGCGACGCTTGAACTGGCTCATCGATGTCTCCTCGTTGGGGGTCGCAAACGCGTGTCGCTTCGTGGAGCGGTCACGCTCAGGAAGCGGCCGCAGCCGTTGCCGGCAGCGGCCTTCGCTGATCTCAGGCGGCGGTAATCCGGCGCCCATCGGCGCCGTCGAACACGTGGATGGCCGTGCTCTCGGGCGTCAGGACGATCCGGTCGCCGGGCTTGAACGTATGCCGCTCGCGGAAGATCGCGCTGAGGTTGCCGCCGGCGCTGCGGGCATACACGAGCGTGTCGGCACCGGTGGGTTCGACGACCACGACTTCGGCGTCGATGCCGTGGCTGCCCAGGGTGAGGTGCTCGGGCCGGATGCCGAAGGTGACCTCGCGACCGGCCTGCGCCTTCAGGCCGGGCACCGCCAGGCAGGCACCGCCCTGCAGCTCGACCGAGGCGCCGTCGGCACCGATCCGGCCGCCGAGCATGTTCATGGCCGGCGACCCGATGAAGCCCGCAACGAAGGTGTTGGCCGGCCGGTCGTAGAGCTCGAGCGGCGTACCCATCTGCTCGACGATGCCGTCATGCATGACGACGATCTTGTCGGCCATCGTCATGGCCTCGATCTGGTCGTGCGTGACGTAGACCGACGTGGTGCGCAGCCGCTGATGCAGCTCCTTGATCTCGGTGCGCATCTGGACGCGCAGCTTGGCGTCGAGGTTCGACAGCGGCTCGTCGAAGAGAAAGACCTGCGGATCGCGGACGATCGCCCGGCCCATCGCCACGCGCTGACGCTGGCCGCCGGAGAGCTGGCGCGGGTAGCGATCGAGGAGCTGCGACAGGCCGAGAATGCGCGCGGCCTCCTGAACCCGCCGGTCGATCTCGTCGCGGCCGGCCTTGGCAAGCTTCAGGCTGAAGGCCATGTTGTCGTAGACCTTCATGTGCGGATAGAGCGCGTAGTTCTGGAACACCATCGCGATGTCGCGCTCCTTGGGCGCGACATCGTTGACCACGCGCCCACCGATCTCGATGGTGCCGCCGGTGATCTCCTCGAGGCCCGCGATCATGCGCAGCAGTGTCGACTTGCCGCAGCCGGAAGGGCCAACCAGCACGCAGAATTCGCCGTCGGCGATGGACACGTCAACGCCGCGGATGACGTGCGTTTCCCCGAAGCGCTTGTGCACTTCCCTGATTGCAACCGCCGCCATGTCTCCTCCGGGATCTTCCGTCGTGTATTCGTATCGAGGGTCTGGGTGGGACGGACACCCGACCGCTGGCGATTATGCCCGAGAAGGCCCGCGCGCCGCGCGGTTGCGCGAAAGGTCGGCCACGGCCCTCAGGGGGCGCGCTGCGGCCGGGCGGCGGGCTCGCGCAGGCGCGGCTCGAGCAGCCGCCCCTTGCGCGCCCGCTGACCGCGCCAGGCCTCGAGTTCGCGCGCGCTGAACGCCCGATCGACCTGCTTGCCTCCGCGCCCCGCGCCGGAGATCAGCGCGCCGGCCGGCCCGAAGGCCACGGCGCAGGCAAGCCTCTCGTCGGGCTCCAGGGTCATCAACTGGCTGCCACGACCGCCGCTGCGCAGCACCCGCACCTGCTCGAGGTCGAAGACCAGCGCCCTGCCCTGCCCGGACAGACACAACACCCGGTCGTCGCCGGCCCGGCACAACGCCGCCCGCAAGGGCTCGTCGCCATCGTCGAGAGCCAGGAATGCCTTGCCCTGGCGGGTTCGACCGGCGAGATCGCCGGCCTGACACTGCAGCCCCATCCCCGCCCGCGTAGCCAGCAGCACAGGCGTGGCGCCCGTCGCGGCGAACAGGTGCTCGATGCGGGTGCCCGCCTCCACCTCGACCAGGCTGGTGACTGGCACACCGTCGCCGCGGCCCGAGGGCAGCAGCGACACCGGCACGCTGTACACCCGGCCGTTGCTGCCGATGCCGTAGAGCGCGTCGGTGGTCGAGACCTCATAGGCGGCGTCGAGGGCATCGCCAGCCTTGAAGCTCGCCAGCGAGGCGTCGTGCCCGTGCCCCTGGCGCGCCCGCACCCAGCCCTTGCTCGAGACGATCACGGTCACCGGCTCATCGACGACGCGGCGCTCGAGGCTGGCCCGCGGCGCGGCTTCGATCCGGGTGCGACGGTCGTCGCCGTACTGGCGCGAGTCGTGCTCGATCTCGCGCACGAGTTGCCGGCGCATCGCGGCCGGGGTGGCCAGCAGCGATTCGAGCCCGCCCTTCTGCTCACGCAGCTTGCCGAGCTCGGCCTCGATGCGGATGGCCTCCATCCGGGCCAGCTGCCGCAGGCGGATCTCGAGCACATCGTCGGCCTGTCGCTCGCTCAGCCCGAAGCGCGCCATCAGCGCCGCCTTGGGATCGTCGGCCTCGCGGACGATGCGGATCACCTCGTCGATCTCGAGCAGGACCAGCCTGCGGCCTTCGAGGATGTGGATGCGGTCGTCGACCGCCGCGAGCCGCTGGCGGCTGCGCCGTGTCATGGCGTCGAGGCGGAAGATCACCCACTCGCGCAGGATGTCGAGCAGCCCCTTCTGCGCGGGGCGGCCGTCGGTGCCGATGCACACCAGGTTGACCGGCACGCCGCACTCGAGGCTGGTGTGGGCGAGCAGCGTGGCGAGCAGCTCGTCGGCGGCGATGCGCGAGCTGCGCGGCTCGAACACCAGCCGCACCGGCGCGTCCTTGCCCGACTCGTCGCGCACCGTGTCGAGCACGCCGAGCAAGGTCTGGCGCAGCGCGAGCTGCTCGGGGGTTAGCGACTTGCGGCCGGCGCGCACCTTGGGGTTGGTGAGCTCCTCGATCTCCTCGAGCACCTTCTGCGACGACACCCCGTGCGGCAGCTCGGAGATCACGAGCTGCCACTGACCGCGGGCCAGCTCCTCGACCGTGTGGCGCGCGCGCATGCGCAGCGAACCGCGGCCGCCGGCGTAGACGTCGCGCAGCTCGGCCGGCGACGAGATCAGCTGCGCGCCGCCCGGGAAATCGGGGCCGGGCAGCGTGGTCATGAGCTGCTCGAGACCGATCTGGGGATCGCGCGCCACCAGCACCGCGGCGGCTGCGACTTCGCGCAGGTTGTGCGGCGGGATCTCGGTGGCCATGCCGACGGCGATGCCCGAGGCTCCGTTGAGCAGCATCATGGGCAGCCGCGCGGGCAGCAGTCGGGGCTCGCGCGCCGAGCCATCGTAGTTGGGCACGAAGTCGACGGTGTCCTCGTCGATCTCGTCGAGCAGCAGGCGCGCGTAGCGGGTCAGGCGCGCCTCGGTGTAGCGCATCGCGGCGGCGCCATCGCCGTCGCGCGAGCCGAAGTTGCCCTGCCCGTCGATCAGCGGATAGCGCAGCGTGAAGGGCTGCGCCATGCGCACCAGCGCGTCGTAGGCGGCGGTGTCGCCGTGCGGATGAAAACGGCCCAGCACATCGCCCACCACCCGAGCCGACTTCACCGGCTTGGCGTCGGCGGCCAGACCCATCGCGTTCATCGCGTAGAGGATGCGGCGCTGCACGGGCTTCTGGCCGTCGCACAGGTCGGGCAGCGCCCGGCCCTTGACCACCGAGATCGCATAGTCGAGGTAGGCGCGCTCGGCATAATCGGCGAGCGTGAGCACCGGCTCGCCCTCGGGCGGTTGCAGCTGCGCGAAGAGGTCGCCCGACATCAGACGTCCACCTGCGCTTCATGGCCGCGCGCTTCGAGCCAGGCACGACGCGACGCCGCCTCGCCCTTGCCCATCAGCATCGTGAAGCGCTCCACCGTGGCCTCGCGACCCGGCTGACCGACCATGACCGGCAGCAGCCGGCGGGTGTCGGGGTTCATCGTCGTCTCCCAGAGCTGCTCGGCACTCATCTCGCCCAGCCCCTTGAAGCGCGAGATCGACCAGCTGCCCTCGCGGATGCCCTCCTTGCGCAGCTTGTCCTCGACGTGGCGCAGTTCACCGTCGTCAAGGCAGTAGAGCTTGCGCATCGGCCGGCGCCCCTGGGCCGGGACGTCGATCCGGTAGAGCGGTGGGCGAGCGATGCACACGTGCCCGCGCTCGACGAGCCGGGGGAAGTGCCTGAAGAAGAGCGTGAGCAGCAGCACCTGGATGTGCGAGCCGTCGACGTCGGCGTCGGACAGGATGCAGATGCGGCCATAGCGCAGCCGCGACAGGTCGGGCTGATCGTCGGGGCCGTGGGGGTCGACGCCGATGGCCACCGCGATGTCGTGGATCTCGTTGTTGGCGTAGAGCCGGTCGCGCTCGGTTTCCCAGGCGTTGAGCACCTTGCCGCGCAGCGGCAGGATGGCCTGGAAGTTCTTGTCGCGCCCCTGCTTGGCCGAACCGCCCGCCGAGTCGCCCTCGACCAGGAAGATCTCGTTGCGGGTGAGGTCGGTCGATTCGCAGTCGGTGAGCTTGCCCGGCAGCACCGCGACGCCCGAGCTGCGGCGCTTCTCGACCTTCTGCGCGGCACGGCTGCGGGCCTGCGCCTGGCGGATCACCAGCTCGGCCAGGCGCCGGCCGGCATCGACGTGCTCGTTGAGCCAGAGTTCGAGCTGCGGACGCACCAGCGAAGCCACCAGCCGCAGCGCATCGCGCGAATTGAGCCGCTCCTTGACCTGCCCCTGGAACTGCGGGTCGAGAACCCGGGCCGACAGCACGAAGCTGGCGCGCGCGAAGGCATCCTCGGGCATCAGTCGCAGGCCCTTGGGCTGCAGACCGTGCAGCTCGATGAACGAGCGCACCGCAGCGAACACGCCATCGCGCAGCCCCGCCTCGTGCGTGCCGCCGGCGGTGGTGGGAATGAGGTTGACGTAGGACTCGCGCACGAGCGGTCCATCCTCGGTCCATACCAGCACCCAGTGGGCGCCCTCGCCCTCGGCGAAGGTCTCGTGGCCGGCGCCATGGCGCTGATCGGCCTCGAGCACCGGAATGACCGGGTCGGGCGAGCCCGCCTCGGCGAGCGCCTCGCGCAGATAGCCACGCAGGCCTTCGGCGTACTGCCAGTTCCAGGCGCGGCCGCTGCGGGCATCGGTCAGGCTCACCTTGAGGCCCGGCAGCAGCACCGCCTTGGAGCGCAGCAGGCGCACCAGTTCGGCCAGCGGCAGGGTGGGCGAGTCGAAGTAGCGCGGGTCGGGCTGGCAGCGCACGCGGGTGCCGCGACGACGATCGCCGCGGCCGGCCGGACGCGAGGCGAGAGGCTGGCTGACCTCGCCACCTTCGAAGGCGATCTCGCTGACCGCGCCGTCGCGCCACACCGTGACCTCGAGCCGGCTGCACAGGGCGTTGGTGACCGACACCCCCACCCCGTGCAGACCGCCGGAAAAGCTGTAGGCCCCTCCGGCCTGCTTGTCGAACTTCCCGCCGGCGTGCAACCGGGTGAAGACGATCTCGACGACTGGCGCGCCCTCCTCGGGATGCATGCCCACCGGGATGCCGCGCCCATCGTCCTCGACGACGACCGCGCCGTCGGCCTCGAGGGTGACCACGATCTCGCGGCACTCGCCGGCCAGCGCCTCGTCGGCGGCGTTGTCGATCACCTCCTGCACGATGTGCAGGGGGCTGTCGGTGCGGGTGTACATGCCCGGGCGCTGACGGACCGGCTCCAGTCCCTTGAGGACGCGGATGGAGGCTTCGCTGTAGTCGCCTTTGCGGGTGGCCATGAAATGGGAAGTGGGGGGGTGGGCGGCGGCTGGCCGCCAGGACATCAGAGCGCGCTGCGCGCGCTCGCGCAGCGCGTCATCGCGATTGTACCGGCGCGCCAGCCTGCGCTGCGCGCGCCCCCTGATGGCCTCCCTGATGGCCTCCCTGATGGCCTCCCTGATGGCCTCCCTGATGGCCTCCCTGATGGCCTCCCTGATGGCCTCCCTGATGGCCTCCCTGATGGCCCCGGCTGATGGCGGCCCCGTGCGGCAGGGCCGCCCCACAGGACCTACTTCCTGGCCTCGCTGGCAGCCGGCTCGACGTTGTGCTTCTCGCCTGACATGTCGATGTCGCCGCCACCCTTCATGAGCAGCCACATCGCAAGCCCGGCAACCACCACGAATCCGACGACGATCTTCCACATGGTAGGCCGCCGCTCAGTCGTGCTTGAAGATGTCGACATCCTTGGTCTCGCGCACGAACAGCATGCCGATGACGAAGGTGGCCATGGCGATGATGATCGGGTACCACAGGCCGTTGTACATGTTGCCGGTCTGGGAAACGATCGCCAGCGCGGTGGCCGGCAGCAGGCCGCCGAACCAGCCGTTGCCGATGTGGTAAGGCAAGCTCATCGACGTGTAGCGGATGCGGGTCGGGAAGAGCTCGACGAGCATCGCGGCGATCGGGCCGTAGACCATGGTCACGTAGATGACCAGGATGGTCAGGATGACCACGATCATCGGCTTGTTGACCTTGGCCGGATCGGCCTTGGCCGGATAGCCGGCTTCCTTGAGCGCGCCGAGGACGGCCTTCTTGAACTCGGCATCCCTGGCCTTGGCCTGATCGGCCGGCAGGCCCGCCGAGCTGTACGACTCGATGGATACCTCACCAATCGTGATCCTGGCCGGCCCGCTGCCCGCCTGGTTCTCGTAGCTCACCGAGTTGGCCGACAGCACCTGCTTGGCGATGTCGCACGAACTCGTGAACCTGGCCGTGCCCGTAGGGTTGAACTGGAACGAGCACTCGCCCGGATCGGCCACGACCACCACCTTGTTCTTGGCCTGTGCGGCCGCAAGGTCGGGGTTGGCGGCCTCGGTGAGCGCCTTGAACAGGGGAAAGTACGTGAGCGCGGCGATCAGGCAGCCGGCCATGATGATGGGCTTGCGGCCGATGCGATCGGACAGCGTGCCGAACACGATGAAGAACGGCGTGCCGAGCACCAGCGAGGCGGCGATCAGCAGATTGGCCGTTGCGCCGTCAACCTTCAGCGCGCCAGTGAGAAAGAAGAGCGCGTAGAACTGGCCCGTGTACCACACCACCGCCTGCCCGGCGGTCAGACCGACCAGCGCGAGGATCACGACCTTCAGGTTCTTCCACTGCCCGAACGACTCGGCCAGCGGCGCCTTGGAGGTCTTGCCCTCCTCCTTCATCTTCCGGAAGGCGGGCGACTCGTTCATGCTCAGGCGGATCCATACCGAGATGCCGAGCAGGATCACCGACACCAGGAACGGGATGCGCCAGCCCCAGTCGGCGAAGGCGGCCTCGCCGATCGCGGTGCGCACACCCAGGATCACCACCAGCGAGAGGAAGAGCCCGACCGTGGCGGTGGTCTGGATCCAGGAGGTGTAGGCGCCGCGCTTGCCGTGCGGCGCATGCTCGGCCACGTAGGTGGCCGCGCCGCCGTACTCGCCGCCAAGGGCGAGGCCCTGCAGCATCCGCAGGATAATCAGGATCACCGGCGCGGCGATGCCGATCGCCGCGTAGGTTGGCAGCAGGCCGACGATGAAGGTCGACAGGCCCATGATCAGGATGGTGACCAGGAAGGTGTACTTGCGCCCGATCATGTCGCCGAGCCGGCCGAACACCAGCGCGCCGAAGGGCCGCACGATGAAGCCGGCGGCGAACGCGAGCAGCGAAAAGATCGTTCGCGACGCAGGGTCGAGCGCCGAGAAGAACTGGTTGCCGATGATGACGGCGAGCGTGCCGTACAGGTAGAAGTCGTACCACTCGAAGACGGTGCCGAGCGAGGAGGCGAAGATGACCTTCCTCTCCTCGGCGGTCATCGCGGAAGCGGAGGCTGCGCCCCGCGCGTTCGTCGCTGTTGCCATGCTTGATCCCCCGGTATGGGTCTGCGAACCGACGATCGGCTCGCGCCGGCCGAGTGTCGGCCGGGGGACTGACGCACCCCTGACGGGGCGCTTACGCCGGGCTGACCGAGCGCTGACGAAAGGCTGACGACCGATCAGGCACGCGAGAATCGGTCCGCCTTCACCGCGATGCCCGCGCGCTCGCGGTCCCAGGTATCGGCGGTGACCCCCTGGCGGCGCAGCTCCGCCTTCATCACCTTGCTGCTCGGCGTCTTGGGCAGCTCATCGACCACGCGCACGTAGCGCGGCACCATGAAATGCGCCATCCGATCGCGCAGGAACGCGAGCAGCGCGGCCGGATCGAGGGCGCGGCCGGCCATCGGCGCGACGACGACCATCACGTCCTCCTCGCTGTGCTCATTGGGCACGCCAATGGCGGCCACCTCGCGCACGTCGGGATGCGCGAGCACGTCGGCCTCGACCTCGAAGGACGAGATGTTCTCGCCACGGCGCCGGATCGCATCCTTCTTGCGATCGACGAAGTAGTAGTAGCCCTGGGCATCGCGCCGGAACGAATCTCCGGTGTGGAACCAGCCGTTGCGCCAGGCGACGGCCGTGGCTTCGGGGTTCTTGTAATAGCCGCTGTTCATGCCCCAGGGACGGTCGGTGCGCACCATCATCTCGCCGACGGTGCCGTCGGGAACCTCGCAGTCGTTGTCGTCGACCAGCCGCACGTCGACACCCTCGCGCTTGCGCCCGCAGGTCCCGCGCACCAGCGGATTGGGCTCGGAGATGATGGGTGTCGAGATCTCGGTCATGTTGAAGATCGTGTAGATCTCGCAGCCGAAGCGGCGCGAGAAGGCCGCGATGTCGCCGGCAAGCGGCACCATGAAGGCCAGCCGCAGCGGGGTGTCGGCGTCATCCGGACTCGCCGGCAGCTTCTCGAGAAAACTCGCCATCACGCCGAGCAGGAAAGTGGCCGTGGTGCCGGTCGCGCGGACCGTGTCGAGGAAGGTGGCGGTGTCGAAGCGCTCGGCAAAGGCGATCGAGCCGCCGCGCACGAACATCACGAAAACCACCCCCATGCCGCCGATGTGGAACATCGGCATGTTCACGAGGAAGCGGTCTTCGCCGGTCACGCACGGCCAGGTCTCGGGGCCGGCGTTCGTGTAGATGTGCAGGTAAGACGAGAGCACGCCCTTGGACGGACCGGTGGTGCCCGAGGTGTAGATGATCGACTGCGGGTCCCAGGGCTCGATCGGGCGGGCCGGCGGCTCGAGCACGCCAGAGGCGGGCAGCAGCGCATCGGCGTAGTGATGGGTGCGCAGGCCGGGGCAGGCAACGCGCTCGCCCACGACCACGGCATCGGTCAGGGCAGCCAGCGCCACGCCCTCCAGGCGCGCGGCGAGATCGGCGTGCACGACGGCGAGCCGCGCGTCGGAGTTCTCGATGACATGCGCGAGCAGCGCTCCCTTGTAGGCGGTGTTGATCGGCACGAAGACCGCGCCCAGATAGTTGAGCGCGAAGAACACCCGCAGGTGCTCGCGGCCGTTGGGCAGCCACACCAGCACGTGATCGCCCTGCGCAACGCCAAGCCGCTGCAGGCCGATGGCGGTCTGCAGCACGAGCTGGCGAAACTCGCGGTATGTCCAGGCCTCGCCGTCGTCGGCGAACTTCACGAAGACCTTGTCGGGGCATTCGCGGTTCCAGCGCTCCATCAGCGAGCGCGTCACGACCTGCTCGCGGGGCGGAATGCGCGGGTCGGTGGTCTCGGCTCGGGTCGGTTCGGGCAGCACGTCGAACGATGCGTCCATTTCCGGCGGATCTCCTGCGTCGTGTGGGTGGCGGGCGGCGTAGCATTTTGGGCGAAGCGCCAGCGCGCCACAACGCCAACGCCGCCGAGCATGCGGATCGCCCCGCGCGCCGACGGCATCACCGGAACAGGAGTCGAGATGGGACCACTGGAAGGCCTGAAAGTCGTCGAAATCGCGGGCATCGGCCCGGGCCCCTTCTGCGGGATGATGCTCGCCGACATGGGCGCAGACGTCGTGCGCATCGACCGCCGCGAGGCCGCCGACCTGGGCATCCCGGTCGAGCCGCGCTTCGGCGTGCTCGGCCGTGGCCGCCGCTCGATCACCCTCGACCTGAAATCGCCCGCCGATCTGGCCACCCTCAAGGCGCTGATCGCAAAGGCCGACGTCCTGATCGAAGGCTTCCGGCCGGGGGTCACCGAACGCCTGGGCATCGGTCCGGCGCAGTGCCAGGCCATCAATCCGGGCCTGGTCTACGGCCGCATGACGGGCTGGGGCCAGGAAGGCCCGATGGCCAAGGCCGCCGGCCACGACCTCAACTACATCGCGCTCACCGGCGTGCTCGCGGCCATCGGCCCGGCCAATGGCGTGCCGATGCCGCCGCTCAATCTCGTCGGCGACTTCGGCGGCGGCGGCATGATGCTGGCCATGGGCGTCCTGGCCGCGCTCTACGAGCGCGCCCGTTCAGGCAAGGGTCAGGTGGTCGATGCGGCCATGGTCGACGGCGCGGCCGTGCTGATGTCGAGCATCTACGGCCTGCGCGGCGCGGGCCGCTGGACCGACCGCCGCGAAGACAACATCCTCGATGGCGGCGCGCCGTGGTACGGCGTCTACGAGACCGCCGACGGCCGGCACGTCTCGATCGCCGCGATCGAGGCCAAGTTCTACGAAGAGATGCTGCAGAAGATGGGCCTGGCCGACAGGGGTCTGCCCGCGCAGAACGACCGCAGCGGCTGGCCGCGCCTGAAGGAGGTGTTCACCGAGACCTTCCGCAGCCGCACGCAGGCGCAGTGGTGCGAGATTCTCGAAGGGTCGGATGCCTGCTTCGCGCCGGTGCTCACGATGGGCGAGGCGCCCTCGCATCCACACATGGCCTCGCGCGGCACCTTCGTCGATGTCGATGGCGTGACCCAGCCGGCACCCGCACCGCGATTCAGCCGCACCCCCTCGGCGATACGCCACGCCCAGCCCGTCAACGGCCAGCACGGCGCCGAGATCCTGCGCGACTGGGGCGTTGCGGGCGCCTGACGGCCGCGCCTGGCCGCCCTGCGCGGGCCCGGGCGCGCGCGAGCCCGTTGGGGTCCCGGCTCCCAGGGCTCAGCCGCCCGTGATCTCGCGAGCCTGGGCCTGCAGCAGGTGGCGCTGGATCTTGCCGGTGGAGGTGCGCGGAAAGTCGGGCACGAAGCGCAGGTGCCGTGGCACCTTGTAGTCGGCCATCCGCGCGCGGCAATGCGCGCGCAGCGCGTCGGACTCCAGGCTGGCGCCCTCGTGCAGCTGCACGAAGGCGAAGCCCACCTCGCCCAGCCGCTTGTCCGGCACGCCCACCACCACCGCCTGGCGCACCTGCGGCATCGACTGCAGCATCCGCTCGATCTCGGCCGGGTAGGCGTTGGAGCCGCCGACGATGAACATCTCCTTCAGCCTGCCGGTGATCTGCAGATAACCCGCCTCGTCGAAAACGCCGAGGTCACCGGTGCGAAACCAGCCGTCGGCCGTGATCGCATCGGCGGTGGCCTGCGGGTTGCGGTAGTAGCCCTGCATCACCAGGTGGCCGCGCACCCGCACCTCGCCCACCTGCCCGAGCGCCAGCGCCTGCCCGTTGTTCGGATCGACCACCGCAACCTCGAACTCGCCGATCGGCCGCCCCTTGTTCGCGCACAGGATCTCGAGCGGGGCATCGTGCTCGCTGAAGACCGTGGCAGCGGTGGTCTCGGTCATGCCATAGACCGCCTGCAGCGACCGCAGGCCGAGCTCCTGCTTCGCGGCCAGCGCGACGTCGGGCGTGACCGGCGCGCCGCCGATCCAGGCCGAGCGCAGGCATGAGACATCGCGCGGCGTGCGGCGGTTGGCATCGAGGCAGTCGATGAAGTGGGTGGGGATGCCACCAAAGACGGTCACGCGCTCGCGCTCGATCAGCGCCAGCGCCTCGTCGGGCACCCAATGCGGCATCGTGACCAGCGTGCAGCCGAGCATCAGCGTGGGCACGATGGCCGTGAAGGCGCCGGCCACGTGAAAGAAGGGCATGTGCCCGAGCAGCACGTCGTCGGGGCCGATGCGCATCACGCGCGCCACGTTGGCGGCGTTGCGCATGACCACGTGGCCGTGCACCGCGCCCTTGGGGTGGCCGGTGGTGCCGGAGGTGTAGACGATGATGACGGGATCGTCGGGGTGCGCTTCGGGCAGCGTCTCGCCAGCCGCCATGCGGCATGCGCCCTCGGCGCGCAGCGCCGCGAGATGCGTGGTGCCCGCGTGCTCGCGGGCCTGCCACAGCACCACCGCGCGCAAGGCGGGCAAGCTCTCGCAGGCGATCGAACCCGGCGTCATGCTGGCGAGCCCCGGGACGAACCCTTCAATCATGCCGAGAAAGTCGATGTCCCAGTACCGGTCCATCGCGATCAGCACCCGCGCATCGGACTGGCGCAGGATGTAGGCCACCTCGTCGGGCTTGAAGCGGGTGTTGACCGGCACCACGACGGCGCCTATCCGCGCGCAGGCCACCCAGACCGCAACCCAGTCGGGGCTGTTGGTCATCCACAGCGCGACCTGATCGCCGCGCCCCACGCCCAGCGATCGCAGGCCGTGCGCGATCTCGTCGCAGCGCCGGTCGAGCGCCGCGAAATCGAGGCGCTCGCCCATGCCCACGAGCGCCGGATGCGCTGGCCGGGCTCGCGCGGTGTCGCGCAGCGCCTGCCCGAGGGTTGCGGCCAGCATCGCAGCCGCCCCGGTCAGAGCGATTCGAGGAAGAGCCGAGCGTAGTCGTCGGCGCTCGCCTTGCGGGGGTTGCCGAAGTGCGCAAGATCGGCCAACGCGTGCGGCACCAGGTCGGGAATCATGTCGGCGGTGACGCCAAGCGCAGCCAGGCCCGAGGGCAACCCGATGGCGGCGTTGCGCGCGGCCACCGCTGCCGCGAGATCGGCGCCCG
>JBILUW010000075.1:0-14760 GCA_044370795.1 Burkholderiaceae bacterium | reverse complement strand
GGCGCCTAGGCTGGCGCTACGCGGCGAGCCGGTACGCCGGCGTGCGTGCCTGCGCGCCGGCGCCGGTTCGCGCCTGCGCGCCAGGGTCTGCGCCCGTGTCGGCGCGGGGGCCTCGCTGTCGGCATGGCCGGGGGTGTCGGGGTAAAGTCGGGCTTCCGGCGTCCGCTTGCGCCGGGTCCACAACGAAAACCCGGAGACACCCATGAGCGCCATTCCCAACGCCGCCACGGCCCGCATCGTGGCGCCTGCGGCGGCCACCGCGTTCAGCGCCGCCGCCCGGCGCGACATGACCTATCACCTGCATCCCACCAGCAACCTCGCGCTGGTGCAGACCGAGGGCCCGCTGGTCATCCAGCGCGGCGAGGGGGTCTACGTGTACGACGAATCGGGCCGCCGCTACATCGAGGGCATGGCCGGACTGTGGTGCGCCGGTCTGGGCTTTTCGGAGCGGCGCCTGGCCGAGGCGGCCTACCGCCAGATGCTCGAGCTGCCCTTCTATCACTCGTTCTCGGGCAAGGTCCCGGCCATCTCCACCCAGCTCGCCGAGACCCTGATGTCGGTGGCGCCCGAGGGGCTGGCGCGCGTGTTCTTCGCCAATTCCGGCTCCGAGGCCAACGACTCCGCGGTCAAGCTGGTCTGGTACTACAACAACGCGCTGGGCCGCCCCGACAAGAAGAAGATCATCTCGCGCAAGAAGGCCTACCACGGCGTCACGGTGGCCTCGGCCAGCCTCACCGGCCTGCCCTTCGCGCACAACGACTTCGATCTGCCGGCGCCGCGCATGCTGCACACCACCACGCCGCACTACTGGCGCGAGGCGCGCCCCGGCGAGACCGAGGAGGCCTTCTCGGAGCGGCTCGCCCAGGAACTCGAGGCGCTCATTCTGGCCGAGGGCGCCCACACCATTGCGGCCTTCATCGCCGAGCCCGTGATGGGCGCGGGCGGCGTCATCGTGCCGCCTGCGGGCTACTTCGAGCGGGTGCAGGAGGTGCTGCGCCGCCACGACGTGCTCTTCATCGCCGACGAGGTGATCTGCGGTTTCGGCCGCACCGGCCAGATGTTCGGCTGCCAGACCTTCGGCATCCGCCCCGACATCCTCACCTGCGCCAAGATGCTCACCAGCGGCTATCAGCCGATGTCGGCCATGATGGTGGCGCCCGGCATCTTCGAGGCGCTGCTGCGCCAGTCCGAGAAGCTCGGCGTCTTCGGCCACGGCTTCACCTACTCCGGCCATCCGGTGCCCGCGGCGGTCGCCCTCGAGACGCTGGCCATCTACCGCGAGCGCGACATCGTCGGGCACGTCCGCAAGGTGGCGCCGGTGCTGCAGGATGGTCTGCGGGCGCTTGCCGACCATCCGCTGGTGGGCGAGGCGCGCGGCGTGGGTCTCGTGGGCGCGCTGGAGCTCGTGCGCGACAAGCGCACCCGCCAGAGCTTCGAGGCCAAGGCGGGGGTGGGGCCGCGGGTGGTCGCCAACGCGCAGAAGCGCGGCGCCATCATCCGCTCGCTGCCGGGCGATTCGCTCTCGTTCTCGCCGCCGCTGATCATCGAGCCGCACGAGATCCGCGAGCTGCTCGATGCCGTCAAGGGCGCGCTCGACGACACCTGGGCCCAGACCCGCAGTCTGGCCTGAGCGGGTCACTCGCGCTCGACCGGCGGGTGCGCCCACGGGGCGCGGCCCGCCCGGCAAGGAAAAAGGGCGCCCGCGGGCGCCCTTTTGCCGCACGGGGCTGCCGCCGAGCCGGCATCCCCGGTCGTGGCCCTGATCAGTAGATGAAGACCGGGTTGATGATCGCCTGCACCGCGCCCGTGATGCGCGAGGGGCCCAGCGTGAACAGGCCTTCGTAGACCCTGTCCTTGACGGCCTCGCCCGCATCGACGTTCTCGAGGATGAAGGTGCCGGTCTCGGTGAGCAGGATCTGGTGGACGTGGAAGATGTTGTTCGGGTTCTCGAACGGGATCACCTCGAGGCCCCAGGTGTCGGCGCCCACCATCGCCACGCCCAGCGAGGTGAGGTAGCGCGCGCCGTCCACGCCCAGGCCGGGCTCGACCGAGCCGTAGCGCTTGTCGTCCTTGCCGATCAGCTTGGTCCAGCCGGTGTAGAAGATGACGACGTCACCCTTGCCGATGGGCTTGATGCCCTGGCGCGCAATCGCGGCGTCGATCTCCTTGCGGTTGAAGGCCGTGCCCTCGGGCACCGGATCCTTGCCCAGCAGGCCGACCATGTCGAGGATCACGCCGCGGGTGGCGATCCCGGGCAGGGTCTCGATGCCGAACTTCTTCAGGCCGGCGGCGGTGACGAAGTCGCTGGCCTTGGTGCAGTTGTAGTAGGTGTTGGCGATACCGATGTGGCCCAGCCCGTCGAGCTGCGAGCCGATGCCCACCCAGCCCATGATGATGTCGTCGTTGTAGTTGGTCTTGGTGGCGCCGAGCGAGGCGCCGTTTTCCTGGCCGGGCGACAGCACCGTCAGCGAGAAGGAGCGCGGCGCGAAGGCAGGCGTGCGGCTGTTGGTCTCGATGCCCATGCGGATGGCCTTGCCGCGCCTGACGAGCTTGCTGGCCTCGACGACGTTGGCCGCCGTGATGTTGTTCAGTGCGCCGAGCTGGTCGTTCGGACCCCACTTGGACCGCACGCAGGGCTCGATCGTGGTCTGGGCCTGGACCGGTGCGGCCAGGGCAAGGGTGGCGGCCGCGAGGGCCGTGGCGAGGCGCAACGTCTTCATCGGGAATCTCCTCCAGGGGTCGTGCTGTGGTTGTCGTTGTGGGGCACTGCGCTTGCTCAGGCCGGGCTGCAGGTCAGCTGCACCACGGGCACGGCCTGGGTACCCCAGCCCTGGGTGGCCAGGGGCTGGGTCAGGACGGTGCCTGTGCAGGCATGACCTGCGGGCACCGGGGGATCGTCGGCGGTGAGCGCCACGTACCAGGATTCGTCGAATAGCCGCACCGACAGCGGCCCGGGCCGGGGCGCGGCCAGCGCGACCTCGAACGCGAGGTGGATGCGCTGGGCCTGCACCTGGGCCGACAAACCACGGGTTACGGTGAAAGCGAGCGCCTGCTCCGCATCGCCGAGCCGCAGGAAGTAGCCGGCGGCGGCGACCAGCGCGTCGTTCTGGCGGGCGAAAGCAGCGAGCTCATCCGGGTCGGCCTGGCCGTTGCGGTTGAAATCGAGTCCGCGCAGCGCGAACAGCGAGGTCAGGGGGTCGAGCTGCCAGCGCACCGTCAGACCGACGATGGCGTCATCGCGCAGCTGCGGCTCGATCTGATACGTGAAGCGGGCGTGCGGGTGAGCCGCCGCCAGACAGGGCAGAAGGGCGAGCGCGAGGCTGGCGAGCAGGCGGGCAAAACGCGGCTTGATGCAACTGACTTGCATTGACTCTTGGGCCGTGCAATCATTGGTTAGGGGGATGCCGTCCTGAACGCCCCCCTGCGGCATGCAGAATGCCCCGAAGTGGCGCAGGCCGCAACGGCTCCGCATCCCCATCCCCATCCGGAAGCCGTGCTGCCGGCATGAACGCCGATGGGTGTCGGGATCAGCCGCCCGGCAGGTGGTGACGGTGCTCGGGAAGATCGGGTGACCGCGGCGCTGCCGCAGCCCTGGCCTCAGCCCCGGCGCGCCGAGAGCCGATCGGCCTGCTCGATCGCGGCCAGCAGGCTGCGCGGATCGGCCAGGCCGGTGCCGTGTTCGCCCGGCCGGCCGGCGATGTCGAACGCGGTTCCGTGGTCGGGGCTGGTGCGCACGAAGGGCAGGCCCACCGTGATGTTCACGCCTTCGTCCAGGCCCAGGTACTTGACCGGGATGAGGCCCTGGTCGTGATACATCGCGATCACCGCATCGTGGGTCTTCAGCCCGCGCGCGCGCATGAACACGGTGTCGGGCGGATGAGGCCCGCTGGCGTCGATGCCCTGCGCGCGGGCGAGCGCCACGGCCGGGGCGATGATGTCGATCTCCTCCCGGCCGAACATGCCCGACTCACCGGCGTGCGGATTCAGGCCGGCGACCGCGAGGCGGGGGGCCTCGACGCCCATCGCACGCAGGCCGGCGTCGGCGATCCGCAGGGTCTGGAGCACCCGCTCGACGGTGATTGCGGCGATGGCCTCGCGCAGGGCCAGATGCACCGTGACGAGCACGGTGCGCAGCTCGGCGTTGGCCAGCATCATGCGCACCGGCACGTCGCCGGCCAGGTGCGCGAGCAGTTCGGTGTGGCCCGGCCAGTCGTGGCCAGCCAGGCGCAGGGCCTCCTTGGCCAGCGGTGCCGTGACCACCGCGCGCACCTCGCCGCGCAGAGCCAGGTCGGCGGCCCGGCACACGTAGCGGTAGGCGGCCTCGCCGCCCGCGGCCGTGGGCTGCCCCACGGCCAGATCGGTCGGCAGCGCGGAGGCCGGGATCACGGGCATGGCCTCGGTGCCAGGGTGCTCGGGCCACGCGTCGGCCACGGCAGCGGCCGGGGTAGCCACCGGCCTGATGGATACGCCCAGGCGCAGCCGCTCGGACTCGCGCTGCAGCAGGCCGATGTCGCCGACCACCACGCAGGGCGCGGGCAGGCCGCCCGCCCAGGCCTTGAGCACGATCTCGGGGCCGATGCCGCCGGGGTCGCCCAGCGTGATCGCGATCGGTCGACGGCGCTTGGTGGCGAGGTTCATGGCGGCGGTGCGTTCAGCCTGCTCAGGCGCCGGCCGCCTCGAGCATGCTTCGCAGCAGCACGTCGGCGCCCGCGGCCAGATGCTCGGGCCGGGCGTTCTCGATCTCGTTGTGGCTGATGCCGCCCTCGCAGGGCACGAAGATCATGGCGGCCGGGCAGGTGCGGGCGACGTAGACGGCGTCGTGGCCCGCGCCACTGGCGATACGCCGCACGCTGTGGCCCAGCGCGCGGGCGTGCCGCTCCACGCCGGCCACCAGCGCCGGATCGAAGGCGCAGGGCGGGAAGTGCACCACCTCGCGCAGCGCCACCTGCACGCCGTCGGTGGTCTCCACCCGGTGGGCCGCTTCGTGCAGGCGCTCGACCATGCTCGCGAGCGTGGTGGCGCTGGCATTGCGCAGATCGACCGTGAACTCGACCCGGCCCGGGATCACGTTGCGCGAGTTGGGGTGGGCGTAGATCTGGCCGACCGTGCCGCGGGCGTAGTCGGGCGAGGAGGCAGCGATCTCGCGCACTTCCTGGATCAGGCGGGCGGCGGCGAGCAGGGCGTCGCGGCGCATCTCGAGCGGGGTGGGGCCGGCGTGCGCGTCCTGGCCGGTGACGGTGGCGTCGAACCAGCGCTGACCCAGCGCGCCCTCGACCGCGCCGATGGTGATGCCCTCGGCCTCGAGCACCGGGCCCTGCTCGATGTGCGGCTCGAAGTAGGCCGAAAAGAGCGGCGCGGTATCGCGACCCGCGTAGCCGGTGGCGGCCAGCGCCTGACCCACGGTGGTGCCTTCACGGTCGGCCTGGGCGAGGCAGTGCTCCAGGCCGAAGGCGCCGGCATACACCCCCGAGCCCATCATGACCGGCGTGAAGCGGGTGCCCTCCTCGTTGGTCCAGATGGCCACGCACAGCGGCCGCTCGGTGCGGATGCCGGCGTCGTCGAGCGCGCGCAGCACCTCGACGCCAGCGAGCACGCCGTAGTTGCCGTCGAAGCGTCCACCGGTGGGCTGGGTGTCGACATGGCTGCCGACGGCGATCGGCCGGCGTGTCGGGTCGGCGGTGGGCCGGGCATCGGGGCCCGAGCCTTCGAAGCCGTTGCCCAGCCGGCCCGGGCGGATCGCGTAGACGTTGCCGATCGCATCGATGCGGATCTCGCAGCCGGCCGCGCGCAGCCAGCCCACGACCAGGTCGCGCCCCTGGCGGTCGAGCTCGGTGAGCGCGAGCCGGCACACGCCGCCGCGCGGGGTGGCGCCGATGCGGGCCAGCTGCATCAGGCTGTCCCAGAGGCGATCGGGGTCGATGCGGGGGGTGGCGGTCTGGAGGACGGCGGACATGGCGGCTCCTGGGGCTGTCGTGCGACGGTTGGGCCTCGGCGGGCAGGCTGGCTGCGGGCGGATGAGGATGCGACGTGCGTGCGTTGGGGCGGGGGGCGTGTCAGGCGGCGTGGGGCAGGGCACCCAGGGCCGCCGACACCTGCCGGGCGAGCGCGGCGATGGCGGCCACCAGCTCCTGGCGGCGTGCGTCGGCCAGCCCCGCCTTGATGACGCTGACAGCCACCGCGGCGACCGCCTCCGGTCCGCGCGCACCGAACACGGCCGCACCGAAGCATTGCATGCCTTCGGCGGTTTCTTCGTCGTCGAGGGCATAGCCGCGCTTGCGCGCCTGGGCCAGCTGGCGGCGCAGCGCCGGCAGATCGGCCACGCCGTGGCGGGTGAGCACGGGCAGCGGCCGCTCGCCGAGCAGCGCATGCAGCCGCTCGGCCGACAGCGTGGCGAGCATGGCCTTGCCCGAGGAGGTGCAGCTGGCCGGCAGGCGGCCGCCGACGCGGAAATTGACGGCCAGCGCCCGGCTGCCCGGCCGGCAGGCGAGGTAGAGAACCTGGTCGGCTTCGAGCACGGCGAGCATGACGGTTTCGGCGGCCAGCGGTTCGGACCGACGGGCGTGCTGGTCGAAGGCGCGCAGCACGTCGGACTGCGCGGCGTAGGCGTCAGCCCACTGCAGCGGACGGCTGCCCAGGCTGTAGGCGCCGGCGTCATCGCGACGGGCCAGGCCGTGGGCCGCCAGCGTGGCCAGCAGACCATGGACGCTGCTCTTGGGCAGGGCCAGCCGGCGCGCCAGCTCGGCCAGGCCCAGGGGTTCGCGCGCACTCGCCAGCGCGTCGATGAGGCGCACGGCGCGCTCCACCGCCGGCACCCGGGCCGGGTCGTCGACGCCGGCGCGCGTACCCGCGCGCGCGGAGGTGGCGGCGGGCAGGCGGGGTGCGGTTCGGCGGGCGGACGGCATGAAGGCGGCGGTTGCGGGCGAAAGGCGGATGGCGCGGGTGGCCGATGCGCGTGGAAATTGACAGGCGTGAAACCGGAGGACGATAATTTTGCCAGTTTCTGAATGCTCGTTCAACAGGCTGAACGATGATCCGTCGGGCCCGATGCCGCGGCGGTCACTTATCGAGGGAGATCGGCATGGGAAGTTCTGACGGCGCCATCGCGGCGCATGTGGGCGCGCAGGTGGGTCACTGGATCGGCGGAGCCGAGGTGGCCGGATCCGCGCAGGATCGCTACGGCGACGTGTACAACCCCGCCACCGGCGAAGTCGCGCGCCGCGTGGCCTACGCCACACCGGCGCAGGTCGATGTCGCCGTCCGCGCGGCCGCCGCCGCCTTCCCCGCCTGGTCGGCCACTCCGGCCATCCGGCGAGCGCGGGTGCTTTTCAAGTTCAAGGAGCTGGCCGAGCGCCACGCCGCCGAACTGGCCGCGCTCATCACCGCCGAGCACGGCAAGGTCTTCACCGACGCCGAAGGCGAGCTCACCCGCGGTCTCGAGGTGGTCGAGTTCGCCTGCGGGATTCCGCAGCTGCTCAAGGGCGAGTTCAGCGAGCAGGTGGGCACCGGCATCGACATGTACTCGGTGCGCCAGCCGCTGGGCGTGTGCGTGGGCATCACGCCGTTCAATTTTCCGGTCATGGTCCCGATGTGGATGTTTCCGGTGGCGCTGGCTTGCGGCAACACCTTCGTGCTCAAGCCTTCCGAGCGCGATCCCTCGGCCTCGCTGCTGATCGCCCGTCTGCTCAAGGAGGCGGGGCTGCCCGACGGCGTCTTCAACGTGGTACAGGGCGACAAGGTGGCCGTCGATGCGCTGCTCGAGCATCCGCTGGTCGATGCGGTCAGCTTCGTGGGCTCCACGCCCATCGCCAAGTACATCCACGACACCGCCAGCGCCCGCGGCAAGCGCGTGCAGGCGCTGGGCGGGGCCAAGAACCACATGGTCGTGCTGCCCGACGCCGATCTCGAGCAGGCGGTCGATGCGCTGATCGGCGCGGCCTACGGGTCGGCGGGCGAGCGCTGCATGGCGGTGTCGGTGGCAGTCGCGGTCGGCGGCATCGGCGATGCCCTGATCGAGCGCCTGAAGGCGCGGGTGCCGGCCATCCGCGTGGCCGACGGCATGGACCCCAGCGCCGAGATGGGGCCGCTGGTCACGCGCGCGCACTTCGAGAAGGTGCGCGGCTACGTCGATGCCGGCGTGGCCGAAGGCGCCCGTCTGGTCGTCGACGGGCGTGGCCTGCGCGTGCCTGGCCGTGAGCAGGGCTTCTTCCTGGGTGGCTGTCTGTTCGACGACGTTCGCACCGACATGCGCATCTACCGCGAGGAAATCTTCGGGCCGGTGCTGTGCGTCGTCCGGGTGGCCGGGTTCGAGGACGCGCTGCGGCTCGTCAACGAGCATGAGTTCGGCAACGGCACGGCGCTGTTCACCCGCGACGGCGACGCCGCTCGCGAATTCGCGCAGCGGGTGCGCATCGGCATGGTCGGCATCAACGTACCCATCCCCGTGCCCATGGCCTTCCACTCCTTCGGCGGCTGGAAGGCCTCGCTCTACGGCGACCACCACATGCACGGGCCCGAGGGCGTGCGCTTCTACACGCGCTACAAGGCGGTCACGCAGCGCTGGCCCGCGGGCATCCGTGCCGGGGCCGAGTTCGTCATGCCGACGATGAAGTAAGGAGGACGCCGTGACCCTCGTCCTCAAGCGCGCCCAGCTGCTGCGCGACAGCGGCTATATCGATGGCCAGTGGGCGCAGGCCGACAGCGGCGCCCGCTTTGCCGTCACCGACCCGGCCACCGGCGCCACCCTGGCCATGGTGGCCGACATGGGCGTGGCCGAGACCCGTCGCGCCATCGACGCCGCCGCGCGCGCGCTGCCCGCCTGGCGGGCACGCACCGCCAAGGACCGCGCCGCCGTTCTGCGGCGCTGGTACGAGCTGGTGATGGCGCATGCCGACGATCTCGCCGCGCTCATGACGGCCGAGCAGGGCAAGCCGCTGGCCGAGGCGCGCGGCGAGGTGGTCTATGGCGCCTCGTTCATCGAGTGGTACGCCGAGGAGGCCAAGCGGGTCTGTGGCGAGGTGATACCCACCTACGCCACTGACCGGCGCGTGATGGTCCTCAAGCAGCCCATCGGGGTCTGCGCGGCCATCACGCCGTGGAACTTTCCGATCGCCATGATCACCCGCAAGGTGTCGCCGGCGCTTGCCGCCGGCTGCACCGTGGTGGCCAAGCCCGCCGAAGCCACGCCGCTGTCGGCGCTCGCGCTGGCCGCGCTCGCCGAAGAGGCGGGCTTTCCTGCGGGCGTGTTCAACGTCATCGTGGCCGACGGGCCGCGCGCCCCCGAGATCGGGCTGGAGCTGTGCAGCAACCCGGTGGTGCGCAAGCTCTCGTTCACCGGTTCCACCGAGGTGGGCCGCATCCTGCTGCGGCAGTCGGCCGACACCGTCAAGAAGCTCTCGCTGGAGCTCGGCGGCAATGCGCCCTTCATCGTCTTCGACGATGCCGACCTCGACGCGGCGGTCGAGGGGGCGCTGGCCTCGAAGTACCGCAACGCCGGCCAGACCTGCGTGTGCGCCAACCGCCTCTATGTCCACGACAGCGTCTACGACGCCTTCGCCGAGAAGCTTGCCGCCCGGGTGGCGCAGTTCAAGGTCGGCCCCGGTACCGAACCCGGAGTGCTCATCGGCCCGCTGATCGAGCCGGCAGCGCTCGAGAAGGTCGAGGCCCACATCGCCGACGCCGTTGCCCAGGGCGCGCAGGTGCGCCTGGGCGGGCAGCGGCACGCCCTCGGCGGGCTGTTCTTCGAGCCCACCGTGCTCACCGGTGTGACCGCGGCCATGCGCGTGGCCCGCGAGGAAACCTTCGGGCCGGTGGCGCCGCTCTTCCGCTTCCGCACCGACGACGAGGTGGTGGCCATGGCCAATGCCACCGAGTACGGGCTCGCAGCCTACTTCTACGCCCGTGACGTCGGCCGGATCTTCCGGGTGGCCGAGGCGCTCGAAACCGGCATGGTCTGCGTCAACAGCGGACTGCTCTCGACCGAGGTGGCGCCTTTCGGCGGGGTCAAGCAGTCGGGCCTGGGCCGGGAAGGGTCCCACCACGGGATCGACGAGTACCTCGAGCTGAAGTACCTCTGTCTCGCGGGCCTCTGAGCGCCGGAATCGGTCGATGGACGCTTACGACTACATCGTGGTGGGGGCCGGCACGGCCGGCTGCCTGCTGGCCAACCGGCTTTCGGCCGATCCCAAGCGGCGGGTCCTGCTCCTGGAGGCCGGCGGCAAGGACGACTACGTCTGGATCCACATCCCGGTCGGCTATCTGTACTGCATCGGCAACCCCCGCACCGACTGGCTCTACACCACCGAGCCCGAGGCGGGACTGGGGGGAAGGGCGATCCGCTATCCCAGGGGCAAGGTGTTCGGCGGATGCTCGTCGATCAACGGCATGATCTACATGCGCGGCCAGCGCCAGGACTACGACGACTGGGCGGCGATGGGCAACGCCGGGTGGTCCTGGGACGAGGTGCTGCCGTTCTTCCGCAAGCACGAGGACTACCACCGGCTCGACAACGGCAGCCAGGACCCGCTGCACGGCCACGGCGGCGAGTGGCGTGTGGAGGCGCAGCGCCTGCGCTGGGAAATCCTCGAGGCTTTCCGCGAGGCGGCAGCGGAGCAGGGCATACCGCCCAGCGATGACTTCAACCGCGGCGACAACTTCGGCTGTGGCTATTTCGAGGTCAATCAGCGCCGCGGAGTGCGCTGGAACGCCTCCAAGGCCTTCCTGCGCACGGCCATCACGCGGCGCAACCTCACCGTGATCAGCGGCGCGCACGTCGAGCGGCTGCGCCTGAGCGAAGACGGCATGCGGGTGCTGGGGGTCGAGGTGCGCGACGCCGGCGGCGGCGAGGCGCGCTTCGTCGCGGCGAATCGCGAGGTGGTCCTCGCAGCCGGGGCGGTAGGTTCGCCGCAGATACTCGAACTGTCGGGTATCGGGCGAGCCGACACGCTCGGTCGGGCAGGCATCGCACTGAAGCGCGAGTTGCCCGGCGTGGGCGAGAACCTCCAGGACCATCTGCAGTTGCGCATGGCCTTCAAGGTGAACGGAGTGCCTACGCTCAACGTTCAGGCGAACTCCTGGCTGGGCAAGGCGCGGATGGGGCTGGAGTACCTCTTCTTTCGCAGCGGGCCGATGTCGATGGCGCCCAGCCAGCTCGGCGCCTTCGCGCGCTCGAGCCCCGAGCAGGCGCGCGCCAATGTCGAGTACCACGTGCAGCCGCTGTCGCTCGACAAGTTCGGCGACCCGCTGCACACCTTCCCGGCGTTCACCGCCTCGGTGTGCAACCTGCGGCCTGCATCGCGCGGTTCGGTCCACATCCGCAGCGCTCGCGCCGAGGAGGCGCCGCGGATCGCGCCCAACTACCTGGCGACGGCCGACGATCGCAAGGTGGCCGCCGATTCCATCCGGCTGACGCGGCGCATCGTCGGCAGCCGCGCGCTGGCGCGTTACGGGCCGCAGGAGTTCGTGCCGGGAGCGCAGTATCAGGATGACGAAGCGCTGGCTGATGCTGCGGGCAAGGTGGGCACAACCATCTTCCATCCGGTGGGCACCTGCCGGATGGGGCCCGCCGGGGATGCCCATGCGGTGGTCGATACCCGGTTGCGCTGCCATGGCGTTGCAGGACTGCGCATTGCCGACGCCTCGGTAATGCCCACCATCACCTCGGGCAACACCAACGCCCCCACGCTCATGATTGCCGAGCGGGCGGCTGCCTGGATGCTGGCAGACTGAGCGAGCCGGCTTGCCGGTGTTGTTGGCCGCCCGCTGTTTCACGTGGAACAGCGAGTCGGTTTCAAGGTGGTGGCTCTGGCCGACGCAGCCTGACCAGGCACGCGTGACGTAGAGCGGGCAGAGTAGGGCGGGCAGAGTAGAGCGGGCAGAGTAGGGCGGGCACGGACCGCCCGGCCTGGGCGGTTCCAGGTAAAGCGCCCAGGCAGCACCCATCCGATTGCGCCGGGCGTAACCGCTGCGCGCCCCGCGATCGGGGCTGCCGCGTTAGGCAGGGCAGGGCGCCCGGACGATCTAGGCCCAAATCCACCTTCCTGCCCAGCGCCGGCTGGTTTGGTGCTGTTTCACGTGAAACAGGCCGGTGGGCGGTGCACCGCCCCGTCTTGGCATCGCCTTCCGTCGCCCTGGCGCAGCGAATTGGCGGCAATCTTCCCTGTGGGCCTCGGCTTTGGCTATCATGGCCGGTTCCGCGCGCAGAGGCACACGCCCATGGACTATCCCCACACCTTCGATGTGATCGTCGTCGGCGGCGGGCACGCGGGCACCGAGGCCGCGCTCGCCAGCGCGCGCATGGGCGCCCGCACCCTGCTGCTCACCCACAGCATCGAGACCTTGGGTCAGATGTCATGCAACCCCTCGATCGGGGGCATAGGCAAGGGCCACCTCGTCAAGGAAATCGATGCCCTTGGCGGTGCCATGGCCGCGGCCACCGACGAGGCTGGGATCCAGTTTCGCATCCTCAACGCCAGCAAGGGGCCGGCAGTGCGGGCCACCCGAGCCCAGGCCGACCGCGTGCTCTACCGCAAGGCCATCCGTGGCCGCCTCGAAAATCAGCCTAGCCTGCTCATCTTCCAGCAGGCGGTCGACGACCTCATCGTCGAGGGCGATCGGGTGTGCGGTGCGGTCACCCAGCTCGGCCTGCGCTTTCGCAGCCGCGCGGTGGTGCTCACCGCGGGTACCTTCCTCAACGGCCTGGTTCACGTGGGGCTGTCCAACTATGCCGCCGGGCGTGCCGCCGACCCGCCTTCGGTCTCGCTGGCTGCGCGCCTGCGCGAACTGAAGCTGCCGCAAGGGCGGCTCAAGACGGGCACGCCGCCACGCCTGGATGGCCGCACCATCGACTTCTCTCGCTGCCAGGCGCAGCCCGGCGACCTCAACCCGGTCCCGGTGTTCTCCTTCCTGGGCAACCCCGAGCAGCACCCGCGCCAGTTGCCCTGCTGGATCACACACACCAACGAGCGCACCCACGAGATCATCCGCGGCGGCCTGGACCGCAGCCCGATGTACACCGGCGTCATCGAGGGCGTGGGCCCGCGCTACTGCCCGTCGGTCGAAGACAAGATTCACCGGTTCGCCGACAAGGCCTCGCACCAGGTCTTTCTCGAGCCCGAAGGCCTCGATACCCACGAGTTCTACCCGAACGGTATCTCCACCAGCCTGCCCTTCGACGTGCAGCTCGCGCTGGTTCACAGCATCCCGGGCCTCGAGAACGCCCACATCCTGCGGCCTGGTTATGCGATCGAATACGACTACTTCGATCCGCGCGGTCTGAAGGCCTCCCTCGAGACCCGAGCCATCGCCGGCCTGTACTTCGCCGGGCAGATCAACGGCACCACCGGCTACGAGGAGGCGGCGGCCCAGGGCCTGCTCGCCGGCATGAACGCGGCGCTCGCGGTGGCTGACCGCGAACCTTTCGTGCCTCGCCGCGATCAGGCCTACCTCGGCGTGCTGGTCGACGACCTCGTCACGCGCGGCGTCTCCGAGCCGTACCGGATGTTCACCAGCCGGGCCGAGTACCGCCTCAGCCTGCGCGAAGACAATGCCGATCTGCGCCTGACCGAGATCGGCCGTGAGCTCGGCTGCGTCGACGACGTCCGCTGGGAAGCCTATTGTCGCAAGCGCGATGCCATCGACGCCGAACTGCAGCGTCTGCGCGGCACCCGCGTGCATCCCCGGGTGCTGCCGCCCGAACAGGCCACCGACGTGCTGGGCCAGCCCATCGAGCGCGATCACACGCTCGCCGAGCTGCTCGGCCGGCCCGAGGTTCGCTACGAGGCGCTGATGCGGATTGCCGGGCCCGGCGTTCCCGAACGGGCCGAGACTCTGGGCATCGATGCGCTGCGTGCCGAGCAGGTGGTGGAGCAGCTCGAGATCCAGTGCAAGTACGCCGGCTACATCGCCCGCCAGCAAGCAGAGGTCGACCGCAACAGCCGGCACGAGCAGATGCCCATCCCGCCCGACTTCGACTACACCGTGGTTCGGGGCCTGTCCAACGAGGTTCGGGGCAAGCTCGCCAGCCAGCGCCCCGAAACGGTAGGGCAGGCGTCGCGCATCTCGGGCGTCACGCCAGCGGCCATCTCGCTGCTGCTGGTCTATCTGAAGAAGCGCCGGCTCCAGCAGGCCGCCTGACCGTCGGTTACCTCTCACAGTCCTCACCGTGAACCCTTCCCGATCGGACCGTGGGCGCCCGTCGCGTGCGGGTGCCGCCCGGCCGATGCCGACGCCGCGCGCATCGTCGAGCCTGCCACCCGATGCGCAGGCGCGTCTCGACCAGACACTCGATACGCTCGGGCTGGCAGTGCCGCCGCAGCGCCGTTCGCTGCTGCTCGCCCATCTTGCGCTGCTGGCGCGCTGGAACGCTGTCCACAACCTCACGGCGGTGCGCGATCCTGCGCGCATGCTCGAGCAGCACCTGTTCGATTGCCTGGCCATCGTGCCGGCGCTGCGCGATCCCTTGCGCTCGGGCGCCGACCGTCTTGCCGATGGCGCGGTGGTGCTCGATGTGGGCAGCGGCGGGGGTCTGCCCGGGGTGGTCCTGGCGATCGTCGCGCCGGGTGCTCAGGTGCACTGCGTCGATGCGGTCGCCAAGAAGGCCGCCTTTCTGCAGCAGGTGCGAGGCGAGCTGGGTCTGGCCAATCTGCACGTGCACCACGCCCGCGTCGAGGCGCTGCGAGGTTTGCCGCCGGTCACCCTGGCGATCTGTCGAGCGTTTGCGTCGCTGGCCGAGTTCGTCGCCCTGAGCGCGCCGCTGCTCGCGCC
>JBILUW010000311.1:0-4219 GCA_044370795.1 Burkholderiaceae bacterium | reverse complement strand
CGCGTAGGCGGCGAGGTCGGTACGACCCGGCGAGAAGATGCCGGCCGACAGCGTGCCCACCACGCCGGCCACCCGATGGCAATACAGGCGCAGCTGCCGGAAATCGAGGTAACGGTTCTGGTCGAGGTCCATCTGCATGCCGTCGATGATCTCGAGCAGGCGTGCCCGGTCGATGCCGAAGGCTGTGGTGGCGGGCTGCAGCGCGCGCGTGACCGGATGCTGCGCCGACCCGGCGAACAGCCGGTCTATTTCGGTGCGCCACCAGTCGAGCCGCGCGCGCGCAACCGAGGCATCGGTCGCCTCGTCGACGGTATCGTCGACCTCGCGGCAGAACGCGTAGAGGGCGGTGATCGCGCGGCGCTGCGGCGGCGGCAGGAACAGAAAGCTGTAATAGAAGCTCGAGCCGCTGCGGGCGGCCTTCTCCTGGCAGTACTGGTCGGGACTCATCGGGCAAACTCGCGCGCGGCCGGGCGCGGCGGCCGCAGCGCCAGACGCAGCAGGGCCGGCGCGTCGGCGGCGCGCAGGGCGGGCCGCCTGGCGAAGGGGTCGTAGCCGCCGGCGGCGAGCAGTTCGACGATGCGACGCGCGCCAGCGAGCACCCCGCGCAGTTCGAGCCCCAGCCGCCAGGGCACCAGGCGCACCAGCGGCGCGCCGGCCTCGAGCATGGCGCTGGCACGCCGAACCTGGTCGCTCAGCAGCCGCCGCAGACGCTCGCCGGCACGGCGCTCGCGCACGGCCTGCGCGAAATCGGCATCCGAGACCCCCGCCGCCGTCGCCTCGTCGGTCGGCACGTACAGCCGCTCGCGAGACCAGTCGCGCGCGGTGTCCTGGGTGAAGTTGATCAGTTGCAACGCGCAGCAGACGGCGTCGGAGAGGGTGACCAGATCGGGGCGTCGGCAGCCAAACAGTTCGAGCATGAGCCTGCCGACCGGCGCGGCCGAGCGTCCGCAGTAGTCGCGCAGCGACTCGAAGCTGGGATGCCGTGCGAAGGTGACATCCTGCCGGAATGCGCTGAGCAGGTCGCGACAGTCGGCCACCGCGACCGGATGCGCGTCGAGGAACGGCCGCAGACCATCGACCGCGGGGTGGCGGCACCCCGGCTCGAGCAGCGCCCGCTCGAGCGCCGCGAGTTCGGCCAGACGGACAGCCGCAGGATGATCGCCCTCGTCGGCGACGTCGTCGGCGTGCCGGGCGAACCGGTACAGGGCAGCGACCGCCACACGCTGGCCCGAGGGCACCAGCCATGATGCGACCGGAAAGTTCTCGTAGTGATCGACGCCGTGCCAGGGGCGGCCGGCGCCCGGGGTCTGCGACGCGGACATGGCGGCATTGTAGAGCGATCGCCGCTGACGGCCGCGGCCCGGCGGCGGCCCTGGTCGGGGGCCTCGGCGAACGCGCGGTAGCCTTCCGATACAATGTCGGGTTTTGCGGCCGTGGCGGAATTGGTAGACGCACCAGGTTTAGGTCCTGGCGCTCGCAGAGCGTGAAGGTTCGAGTCCTTTCGGCCGCACCAGCCGCCTCGCGGCAACCCGACAACCGATCTGGAAACAGCATGGCGACACAACTCGAATCCGTGAGCACGCTCGGGCGCAAGCTCTCCCTTTCCCTGTTGCTCGCCGACGTCGAGCGCGACGTCGGTCAGCGGCTGCGGGACCTGGCCCGGACCACCCGCATGCCGGGCTTCCGGCCGGGCAAGGTGCCGATGCGCATGATCGAGCAGTCGTACGGCGCCCAGGTTCGTTCCGAGGTGCTCGGCGATGCGGTCTCCAAGGCCTTCTCCGATGCGGTCACCGAGCATGGCCTGCGCGTGGCCGGGCAGCCCAGCATCGAGGGGCGCGAGGGCGCAGGCGAAGGCGTGCTCGGCTTCAGCGCATCCTTCGAGGTCTATCCCGAGATCGTGCTGGGGGATTTCGCCACGCTTGAGGTCGAGCGCTTCGTCTGCCCGATCGGCGATGCCGACGTCGATCGCACGCTCGACATCCTGCGCCGGCAGCGCGCGCCGTGGGTCGCGGCCCAGCGCGCCGCCGCCGATGGCGATCGCATCACCATCGATTTCAAGGGGTCCATCGATGGCGTGGCCTTCGAGGGCGGCAGCGCCCAGGGGTTCCAGGTCGTGCTCGGACAGGGCCGCATGCTGCCCGATTTCGAGGCCGGGCTGCGTGGCGCGAGCGCTGGCGACGAGCCGGTGTTCCCCGTGAAGTTCCCCGACGACTACGGCGCGAGCGAGCTTGCCGGCAAGACAGCGCAATTCGAGACCCGAGTCAGCCTGGTCGAGGAGCAGCAGCTGCCCGCGCTCGACGAGGCGTTCGCTACGTCCATGGGCGTGGCCGACGGTTCGATCGACAAGCTGCGCGCCGATGTCCGCGCCAACCTCGAGCGCGAGGTCGACCAGCGTCTGCGCGCGCGCACCAAGACCTCGGTGATGCAGGCGCTGCCCGCTGTCGCCAGCTTCGAGCTGCCGGCCTCGCTCGTCGACGCCGAGAACCAGACGCTGGGCGAGCGTGCGCGCGCCGACCTGAAGCAGCGGGGCATCGACATCGACAAGATGCCGCCGATCCCGCCCGACGCATTCAAGGAGCAGGCCTCCAGCCGCGTGCGGCTCGGCCTGCTGGTGGCTGAGCTCGTCCGTACGCGCTCGCTGCAGGCCAAGCCCGACCAGCTGCGCCGGCAGGTCGAGGAGTTCGCGCAGTCCTACGAGAATCCTGGCGAACTGATCCGCTACTACTTCAGCGACCGCAGCCGGCTCGCCGAGGTCGAGGCGATCGTCGTCGAGCAGAACGTCGTCGACTGGGTGCTTGCCAACGCCAAGGTGGGCGAGCGTGCTGTCGGCTTCGAGGAGCTCATGGGTGCTGCCTGAGTGCAGCCGGGGCGGGCTGCGTGACGAGCGTAGAATCCTGATCGGGGCCGCTTGCGCCCCGACTGTCCGGACCGGAGAACGCGCATGACCTTCAACAGCCTCGTCGAAGATCTCGTCAACCAGCACCTCGCGCAGCAGCGCGAGCCGCAGGGCCTGGGGCTCGTGCCCATGGTCGTCGAACAGAGCGGGCGCGGGGAGCGGGCCTACGACATCTACTCGCGCCTGCTCAAGGAGAGGGTGGTGTTCCTCGTCGGTCCGGTCATGGACCAGTCGGCCAACCTGGTCGTCGCCCAGATGCTCTTTCTCGAGTCCGAGAACCCCGACAAGGACATCGCGTTCTACATCAACTCGCCCGGTGGCTCGGTTTCGGCGGGGCTCGCGATGTACGACACGATGCAGTTCATCAAGCCCGACGTCAGCACGCTGTGCATGGGCATCGCGGCGAGCATGGGGGCCTTCCTGCTCGCGGCCGGCGCCAAGGGCAAGCGTCACGCGCTGCCGAACGCCCGGATCATGATTCACCAGCCGTCGGGTGGCGCGCACGGGCAGGCATCCGACATCGAGATCCAGGCCCGCGAGATCCTCTACCTGCGCGAGCGTCTCAATCGCATCCTCGCCGAGAACACCGGGCAACCGCTCGAGCGCATCGCTCGCGACACCGATCGTGACAACTTCATGTCACCGGAAGATGCGGTAAGCTACGGACTCATTGACAAGGTCATGGTCAAGCGGGGCGAGGGCAGCTGAGGCTGCCCGCGGCTTGCGCCCCGACCGGCTCCCAGAGACTCAAGATGTCCGACAAGAAGGGCTCTAGCGAGAAACTGCTGTACTGCTCCTTCTGCGGCAAGAGCCAGCACGAGGTACGCAAGCTCATCGCCGGCCCGTCGGTGTTCATCTGCGACGAGTGCATCGAGCTCTGCAACGACATCATCCGCGACGAGACCCAGGCCGAGCAGCCGGCATCCGGCGCTGGCGCCGGTCTGCCCACGCCGGCCGAGATCCTCGCAATCCTCGATCAGTACGTGATCGGCCAGAACAAGGCCAAGAAGATCCTGTCGGTTGCCGTCTACAACCACTACAAGCGGTTGCGGCACAAGGGCAAGAAGGACGACATCGAACTGGCCAAGAGCAACATTCTGCTCGTGGGTCCCACGGGTTCGGGCAAGACCCTGCTCGCCCAGACGCTCGCCCGGCTGCTCAACGTCCCCTTCGTCATCGCCGACGCAACCACCCTCACCGAGGCGGGCTACGTCGGCGAGGACGTCGAAAACATCATCCAGAAGCTGCTCCAGAACTGCAACTACGAGGTCGCGAAGGCCCAGAGCGGCATCGTCTACATCGACGAGATCGACAAGATCTCTC
>JBILUW010000310.1:0-4232 GCA_044370795.1 Burkholderiaceae bacterium | reverse complement strand
GCGCGCCGCCGCGCGCGCCGGGTCGCGCAGCGGCGCGAGCAGCCACGCGCGCAGCCGGCGCGCACCGGCGCTGGTCGCGCAGTGGTCGAGCACCGACAGCAGCGTGGGCGCGGGTTCGCCGCGCAGGGTCTCGAGCACTTCGAGGTTGCGCCGCGCCACCGGGTCGAGGATCAGCAGCTCGTCGCCGTGGTGCACGCGCAGGCCCTGCAGATGCGAGGGTGGCCGCCCCTGGGTGCGGCTCACGTAGGCCACCAGCGCGCCGGCCGCGCCGATGGCCGCGGGCGCCTCCTCGGCGCCGTAGCCGGCGAGGTCGGCCACCTGCAGCAGTTCGGCCAGTTGCCGGCGGGCCCGCTCGGCATCGAACTGCCAGTCGGGCGCGCGCGCCAGCGCAATGTCGTGCAGCGCTTCGGCGCCGCCCGCCGCGCCCAGCGCCGCGACCGGATCCCAGGATTCGGGGGCCACCAGTTCGGCCGGGCGCACCCGCTCGATCTCGGCCGCCAGACCGGCGGCGTCGACCTGCGCGAGCCAGCACTCGCCGCTGGCCAGCGACAGCCACGCCAGGCCCAGCTGCCGGCCGACGGGCGCGACCGCCATGAGCATGCGTTCCTCGCGCTCGGGCAGCAGCGAGGCGTCGGTGATGGTGCCCGGCGTGACGATGCGCGTCACGCGGCGCTCGACCGGGCCCTTGCTGGTGGCCGGATCGCCGATCTGCTCGCAGATCGCCACCGACTCGCCCGCGCGGATCAGCCGCGCGAGGTACTGCTCGGCCGAGTGGTAGGGCACGCCGGCCATCGGGATCGGCTCGCCCGCCGATACGCCGCGCCGGGTGAGGGTGATGCCCAGCAGCTTCGCGGCCCGCCTGGCGTCGTCGTGGAAGAGCTCGTAGAAGTCGCCCATCCGGTAGAACAGCAGGCTGCCCGGGTGCTCGGCCTTGATCGCCAGGTACTGGCGCATCATCGGCGTGTGCTGGGCGCCTGGATCGGCAGCCGGGGTCTGGGCGGACGAGGACATCGCGGGCTCTGGGCGGGGGTGGGCGGCGTTCAGCCCGGCCAGGTCAGGCGGACCGGATCGGTCCCGTCCCAGCCGCGCGCCGCTTCGCGGATGCCGTCGAAGATGCGCGCGCGCGCCGGCGTGAGGTCGGCCATCTCGATCACGGTGCCCGGGTGCCCTTCGTTCCACAGGTACACGAAGCGGCCGCGCGCGCTGTCGCCCTGCTGGCCCATGGTGTAGCCCTGGGCCAGCGCCTGGTTCAGCCGTGCGTCGTAGTCGGCCGGCCAGCTCGACCAGTGCTGCATGCCCTCGCGGCCGGCCGCGAGAAAGTCGCGGTACATGCTCGGGGTGTTGCAGCGCTGCTGGATCAGCTCGAGCTGCACGTCGCCCGAGTTGGCCAGCGCGATCGAGATGTGGATGTCGTCGTGGCGCTGGCCGCGGTAGCTGAACTCGGTCACGGCCAGCCGGTCGGTGTAGAACCAGGGGCCGATGCCGCACACGGTGGTCCAGTGCTTCATGGCCGCGTCGATGTCGCGCACCACGATGCCCACCTGGCGCATGTCGCCGAAAAGCCTGCTCAAGGGTGTCTCCCGGATGAGGATGCGGCGCGTGGCTCAGCCCGACAGGGCAGCCAGCCGCTGGCGCACGGCCTGCAGGCCGCGCAGGTTGGCTTCGCGGATCGCCTCCATGGGGGGCGGTTCGCGGCTGATGTCGCCGAGCACCTCCAGCGGCACGTGCACCTCGCGGTAGCCGGGCAGCGCCTCCAGCGCCTGCAGCCAGCCGAGCACGCGCGGATAGGGCGTGAAGTCGAACAGGTTGGTGTAGCGCGGCAGCAGCTGACCGATGTCGACGCAGGCGGCGATGTCGGCCAGCGTGGGCGCATCGCCGGCGAGATAGCGCGAGCTGGCGAGCCAGCCGGTTTCGAGCGCGACCATCGCGCGAGTGAAGGCGGCTTGCGCCGAGCGCTGGATCGGCTCGGCGATTGCCAGATCCTTGCGGATGCGCGGCGCAACCAGGCCGGTGGACGCTTCGCGCACGTTGCGGTGGTGGTAGTGCAGGTACCAGTCGACGCGCGCGCGGCGCGCCGGCTCGGTGGGGTAGAACGCATGCCAGCCGTGCCGGTTGCACAGGTAGGCCATGATCGCGTGCGCCTCGGCGATCACCAGGCCGGTGTCGGGCTCCTCGTAGAGCGGCACGGTGCCTGCGGGGTTCTTCGCCAGGAACGACGGATGCCGCGATCCGTTGGCGCTGGCCGAGCCCGGGATGACCAGCGCCGGCTCGAAGGCCAGATCGTGCGCGAGCATCAGCCAGGTGACGGCGCGCACCGGCTGGGAGAAGGGCACGCCGTGGAGGATGGGCAGGGGGGCGGTGGAATCGGACATCGGAACACCAGGGGTGCGCGCGGGCGCGCGCCGAGGCGCTATCGTACCGGCAACCCGGCCGCCGGCCGGCCCCATCCGGAGCGCGCATGAGCATCGACTTCTACACCTGGAACACCCCGAACGGCCGCAAGATCAGCGTCGCGCTCGAGGAGATGGGCCTGCCCTACACCGTGCATCCGATCGACATCGGCAAGGGCGAGCAGTTCGGCGAGGCGTTCCTGCGCATCAGCCCCAACAACCGGATCCCGGCGATCGTCGACCCCGACGGCCCGGGCGGCCAGCCGATCAGCGTCTTCGAGTCGGGCGCCATCCTGCTCTACCTGGGCGAGAAGACCGGGCGCTTCCTGCCCGCCGACCCGCGCGCCCGCGTGCCGGTGCTCGAGTGGCTGATGTGGCAGATGGGCGGCTTCGGCCCCATGCCCGGTCAGGTGCATCACTTCCTGACGGTCAAGGATCCGCAGGACCAGCGTTACGGGCTGGAGCGCTACAGCAAGGAGACGCACCGGCTGTACGGCGTGATGGACCGGCGGCTGGCGGGCCACGAGTTCTTCGCCGGCGAGATCTCGGTGGCCGACTTCGCGATCGTGGGCTGGGCCTGGCGGCACGAGCGCCACCGCGTCGATCTGGCCGACTATCCGAACGTGAAGCGCTGGTACGAGACCATGATGGCGCGGCCCGGCGTGCGCCGTGGCTTCGAGGTGGCGCTGTCGTAGGGCTGGATCAGCCGCGCGCCGGCAGCAGCGTGCCGCGGCACTCGCCGAAGCCGATGCGCGCGGCCCCCGGGCGCTCGCACCAGCCGCGCAGCACCACCTCATCGTTGTCCTCGAGGAACACCCGCTGCCCGCCCTCGGGCAGCGCGATCGGCCGGCGTCCGCCTTCGGTGAGTTCGATGAGCGCGCCGGCCTGATCGAGCGACGGCCCCGACAGCGTGCCGCTGCCGAAGAGGTCGCCTGGCTGCAGGTTGCAACCGTTGACGGTGTGGTGCGCAACCAGCTGCGCCGCGCTCCAGTAGGCGTGCAGGTAGTTCGTGCGGCACAGCACGAGCTCGGGCAGCCCGCGTTCGCGCATCGTGGCGCTGCGCAGGGCGGCTTCGAGCCGGATGTCGAAGGCGCCGTGCGCGCGGTTGGCCTCGCCGTCGAGGTAGGCCAGGGGCTGCGGGTCGGTGGCGGGCCGCTCGAAGGGCGCGCGAAAGGGCGCCAGCGCGGCCAGCGTCACGATCCAGGGCGAGAGCGTGGTGGCGAAGTTCTTGGCCAGGAAGGGGCCCAGCGGCTGGTATTCCCAGGCCTGGATGTCGCGCGCCGACCAGTCGTTGAGCAGGCAGATGCCGAACAGGTGGTCTTCGGCGCGAGCCATCGGAATGGGCTCGCCCGCGTCGTTGCCCGGCCCGATGTACAGACCCAGCTCGAGTTCGATGTCCACGCGCCGGCTGGGCGCGAGCACCGGCGCGTCGGCGTCGGGGGTCTTGAGCTGACCGCGTGGCCGCGGGAAGCGCTGCCCCGAGATGCCGATGCTCGAGGAGCGGCCGTGGTAGCCGATCGGCACCCAGCGGTAGTTGGGCAGCAGCGGGTTGTCGGGCCGGAACTGCCGGCCTATGTTGGTCGCGTGATGGATCGAGGTGTAGAAGTCGGTGTAGTCGCCGATGGTTGCGGGCACATCGAATTCGGCCCGCGCCATCGGCACCAGACATTCCCGCAGCGCGGCCGCCGCGGGCGCGCCCTCGCGCAGCGCACGCGACAGCGCCAGGCGCAGCGCCTGCCAGGCGGGCGGGCCCATCGCCATCAGGGCGTTGAGCCGCGGCTGCGCGGCTGCGCGCAGGGCGTCGTTGGCCAGTCCGTCGAAGGGCGCCCGGGCGGCGACCGT
>JBILUW010000073.1:0-14961 GCA_044370795.1 Burkholderiaceae bacterium | reverse complement strand
CCCGGCTGGGCAGGCGCGCGCCTGACGTTCAGGCGGCCTGCGGCACCAGCCGCAGCGGCCGAAGCAGACCGTCGGCGTAGAGGCCGGTGCCGATCAGGCGGGAACCGTCGTAGACGCGAACCCTGTCGACGTCGGCGCGGGCGGAGCCGGGAGCGTCGAGGCGAAGACGCTGGCCCTGCAGGAACCGGCGGGCCAGTTCGGGCTCGAGGACGAGCGGCCGCAGCGCCGCCATCAGCGCGTCTCCGGGCAGCAGCCGGGTGATGCGCTCCTGCGGCGGCATGGCTTCGAGGTCATCGAGGCTCACCGCCTGTTCGACGCGCAGCGCTCCGACCGCCTCGCGTCGGAGCGCGGCAAGATGCGCCCCGCAACCCAGACGCTCGCCGAGGTCGGCCGCAAGCGAGCGGATGTAGGTTCCCTTGCTGCAGCGAACCCGGATCGTGGCCGTCAGCGAGCCCGGCGCAGCCGGCGCCACGCCCTCGACCGGCCGCAAGGCCAGCAGCTCGAGCGATTCGATGGTCACCCGGCGCGCAGCGCGATCGATCAGTTCGCCGCGGCGGGCGTAGTCGTAGAGTGGCCTGCCTTCGTGCTTCAGCGCCGAGTGCATCGGCGGGATCTGCTCGATCTCGCCGACGAAATGCCGGGCGGCCTCATGCCAGGCGGGCTCATCGACCGCCACGGCGCGCTGCAGCTGCACGGCGCCCTCGACGTCGCCGCTGTCGGTGGTGACGCCGAGCAGCAGCGTGGCGACGTAGGTCTTGGCGGCGTCGAGACTCTCGTGCGCAAAGCGGGTGGCGGGGCCGAATGCGAGCGGCAGCAGCCCGGTCGCCATGGGGTCGAGGGTGCCGCCATGGCCGGCCTTGCGGGCGCAGAGCAGCCGGCGAGCCCGACCCAAGGCCTGGGTCGAGCCGAGACCGAGCGGCTTGTCGAGCAGGAGGATGCCATCGACCTCGGGGCTGGCCGACCGCGCCATGGTCATGTCAGTCCCGACGCTGCAGCGCATTGGCCGCGTCGATCAGGGCCGACATCGACGCGCCCCGCTCGACCGAGGGGTCGTGGACGAAACGAAGCTCAGGATTGGTGTGGATGCGTATCCGCCGGCCGAGTTGCGCGCGCAGGAAACCGGCCGCCCGCTGCAGGCCCTCGCGGGTCGAGTCGATGCTGACGGGGTCGTCGGGGAGCACCGTGAACCACACGGTGGCATAGGCGTAGTCGGGCGTGAGGTCGACCCCCGTGAGGGTGACCAGCCCGACACGCGGGTCCTTGACCTCGGCGCGGATCATCCGCGCGAGCTCATGGTGGATCTCGGCGGCGACCCGCGGGCCGCGACCGCCCGCGGCGCCGCCCTTGTGACGACTCATAGGGTGCGGGCGACTTCCTTGATCTCGAAGGCTTCGAGCTGGTCCCCTTCGCGGATGTCGTCGTAGCCACGCAGCGACAGACCGCACTCGAACCCTTCCTTGACCTCGCGGACATCGTCCTTGAAGCGTTTGAGGGACTCGAGCTCGCCCGTCCAGATGACCGTCTGGTCGCGCAGCAGCCGGATGCGCGAGTTGCGGCGCACGAAGCCCTCGAGGACCATGCAGCCGGCGATGGTGCCCACCTTGGAGATGCGGAAGATCTGCCGGATATCGACCAGTCCGACGATCTCCTCCTTCTGCTCGGGCGCGAGCATGCCCGACATGGCCAGCTTAACGTCGTCGACCGCCTCGTAGATGATGTTGTAGTAGCGGATGTCGATGCCATTGGACTCGGCCAGGCGCTTGGCCTGCTGGTCGGCACGCACGTTGAAGCCGATCACGACCGCCTTCGAGGCAGTGGCCAGATTGATGTCGCTTTCGGTGATCCCGCCGACCGCCGAGTGGACGATCTGGACCTTGACCTCGGCGGTGGACAGCTTGGCCATCGCGTGCATCAGGGCCTCCTGCGAGCCCTGGACGTCGGACTTGATGATCAGCGACAGCGACTTGGAGCCGCTCTCGCCCATCTGCTCGAAAACGTTCTCCAGCTTGGCGGCCTGCTGACGCGCGAGCTTGACGTCGCGGAACTTGCCCTGACGGAACAGCGCGATCTCGCGGGCCTTGCGCTCATCGCCGAGGACCAGAACCTCCTCGCCGGCCTGCGGCACCTCCGAGAGGCCCTGGATCTCGACGGGAATCGAGGGACCGGCTTCGGTGACGGGCTTGCCGGCCTCGTCGAGCATGGCCCGGACGCGGCCGAACACGCTGCCGGCGAGCAGCACATCGCCGCGCTTGAGGCAGCCGGACTGCACGAGCACGGTAGCCACCGGCCCGCGGCCCTTGTCGAGCCGGGCTTCGATGACCAGCCCCTTTGCCGCACCATCGTGCGGAGACCTCAGTTCGAGCACTTCGGCCTGGAGCAGCACGTTCTCGAGCAGCGCATCGATGCCGGCACCGGTGCGCGCCGAGACCTCGACGAACGGCGACTCGCCGCCGTACTCCTCGGGCACCACCTCGTGCGTGACAAGCTCCTGCCTGACACGCTCGGGGTTGGCGTCGGGCTTGTCGATCTTGTTGATGGCGACCACGATGGGCACGGAAGCCGCCTTCGCGTGGTGGATCGCCTCGATGGTCTGCGGCATGACACCGTCGTCGGCGGCAACCACGAGGATCACGATGTCGGTCGCCCGGGCGCCGCGCGCCCGCATCGCGGTGAAGGCCTCGTGACCCGGGGTGTCGAGGAAGGTGATCACGCCGCGCGGCGTCTCGACGTGATAGGCGCCGATATGCTGCGTGATGCCGCCAGCCTCGCCGGCGGCAACCTTGGTGCGGCGGATGTGATCGAGCAGCGAGGTCTTGCCATGGTCGACGTGACCCATGACCGTGACCACCGGCGGCCGCGGCAGCATCTCGGCGTCGGAAGACGGCGCCTCCTCGAGGAAGGTCTCGGGATCGTCGAGCTTCGCGGCAACCGCCTTGTGCCCCATCTCCTCGACGAGAATCATCGCGGTTTCCTGGTCGAGCACCTGATTGATGGTGACCATCTGACCGAGCTGCATCAGGCGCTTGATGACCTCGGCAGCCTTCACCGACATCTTGTGGGCGAGGTCGGCCACCGTGATGGTCTCGGCGATGTGAACCTCGCGGACCACCGGTTCGGACGACGACGAAGACGAGGAATCGTCGCGGTGATCGCGGTGCCGGCCACCGCGCGGACCGCCCCGCCAGGAGCTTCCTGAGCCGGCATCGCCACGGGTCTTGAGGGCCCGTCGCTTGGCGCCTTCCTCATGCCACGACGACGAGAGCTTCTCGGACTTCAGGTGCTTCTTGTCCTTGGCGTCGGCCGCCGGTGCTGGCGCTCCCGGGCGCTGCTCGGCCTTGCCCGCTGCGGGCCGGTGCAGTGTGCCGGACGTGCCAGGCTTGGCACCGGGCGCGCCCGGCTTGGCCCCGGCCGGCGCGACCGCCGGCTTGGCCACGACGGGTGCGGGTGCGGGTGCAGGCGCCGGCGGCGGCGCCTCCGCAACCTTGGGCTGCGGGCGCCGCTGCGCGCTCATGAGGCGATTGATCTCGGCGACCTCGGCCTCGGCACGGCGACGTGCCTCGACGCGAGCCGCGGCCTCCTGCTGCGCCTTGAGGGCAACGGCCGTTGCCTGATCGGCCGCCGCCTGGGCTTCGGTCTGGCGACGCACCTCCTGCTCGGGAAGCGCGACCGGTTCGGCCTCGCCGCGATCGGTCGTGGTTTCGGATGCCGTCTGAGCCTGCTCGGCCTCCAGCGCAGCAAGACGCTCCTGCTCGCGACGCGCCTCTTCCTCGCGGCGCGCCGCCTCGGCGGCAGCCTCGCGCTCACGTTCGCGCTCGCGCTCGAGAGCCTCTTCCTTGGCGCGCAGCTCGGCCGCCTGCTCCTCGAGCAGGCGACGGTTGCGCTCCTCCTCCTCGGCGGCGAGTCGGGCTTCCTCGGCAGCGACAGCCTGGGCGTCGGCGGCCTGGGCATCGGCAGCGACGGCGGCATCGGCCGCCAGGTCGGGGCCCGGACCGTCGCGCTGCACGAACACCCGCTTCTTGCGCACCTCCACCTGGATCGTGCGCGCCTTGCCGGTGCCGTCGGCCTGCTTGATCTCGGTGGTCTGCTTGCGCGTCAGGGTGATCTTCTTCTTGCGCGCGTCGTCAACGCCGTGCGCACGACGCAGCGCGGCGAGCAGCTGTTCCTTGTCGGCCTCCGTGAGGCCATCCTGCTCGGAGCTCTTGTTCACGCCGGCCGCACGCAGCTGCTCGAGCAGCACGTCGGAGGGCATCTTCAGTTCGGCAGCGAACTTCGCTACGTTGGTCAGCAGCATCGTCTTCCTCGGGTCGCTTCCACGCGGTCAGGCAGACTCGTTTTCGAACCAGTGGGCACGGGCCTTCAGAATCAGGTCTCGCGCACGCTCCTCGTCGATTCCGGTCGCCTCGGTCAGTTCGTCGACGGCGAGCTCGGCGAGCTCGTCGCGCGACCGGATTCCGCTGTCGGCGAGCCGGGCCGCGAGATCGCGATCCATGCCCTCGAGCCCCAGCAGGTCGTCGGCGGTGTTCTCGATCTTCTCCTCCGTGGCGATGGCCTCGGTGAGAAGCACGTTGCGCGCGCGATTGCGCAGTTCGTTGACGGTGTCTTCGTCGAAGGCCTCGATCTCGAGCATCTCGTTGATCGGGACGTAGGCGACCTCCTCGACGCTCGTGAATCCTTCGTCGATGAGGATATCGGCGACCTCCTCGTCGACATCGAGCTTGTGCATGAACAGCTCGCGCACCGCGCCGCGCTCGGTAGCCGACTTACGTTCGGACTCGTCGGCGCTCATGATGTTGATCTGCCAGCCGGTGAGCTCGGAGGCTAGCCGCACGTTGCGCCCGCCGGTGCCGATGGCGAGCGCGAGATTGTCCTCGTCGACGACGACGTCCATGCTGTGCTTGTCCTCGTCGACGACGATCGAGGACACGTTCGCCGGTGCGAGAGCCCCGATGACGAACTGCGCCGGATCCTCGGACCACAGCACGATATCGACGCGTTCGCCGGCGAGCTCGCCGGTGACGGCCTGCACGCGCGAGCCGCGCACACCCACGCAGGTGCCGATCGGGTCGATGCGACGATCCTGGGTGAAGACCGCGATCTTGGCCCTGACGCCGGGATCGCGAGCCGCCGCCTTGATCTGCAGCAGCCCCTGCTCGATCTCGGGCACCTCGAGGGCGAAGAGATGGCGGATGAAGTCGGGCGATGTGCGCGACAGGATCAGCTGCGGGCCGCGCCCTTCGCGGTTGACGCGCAGGGCGAGCGCGCGAATGCGGTCGCCAACGCGCAGATTCTCCTTGGGGATCATCTGGTCGCGCGGCAGTCGCGCCTCGAGCTTGCCCGCCTCGATGATCGCGCCTTCGCGATCGATGCGCTTGACGGTGCCCGACAGAATGGGCTCTTCCCGAGCGAGGAAGTCGGCGATGATCTGCTCGCGCTCGGCATCGCGGATCTTCTGCAGGATCACCTGCTTGGCCGCCTGCGCGCCGATGCGGCCGAGATCGATCGCGTCGAGCTCCTCCTCGATGAAGTCGCCGACCTGGATGTCGGAAATCTGCTTCTGGGCTTCCGACACGATGACCTGGAGGTCGTGATCCTCGAGCTCGCCATCGGGCACCACCTGCCAGCGCCGGAATGCCTCGTAGTCGCCGCTCATGCGGTCGATCGCGACTCGCGCGTCGATGTCTTCCTTGAAGCGCTTCTTCGTCGCCGAGGCCAGCGCGCTCTCGAGGGCCTGGAACACGACCTCGCGTGCAACGTTCTTTTCCCGCGCGAGCGCATCGACAAGCAAAAGGACTTCCCGGCTCATTGCCACGCCTCCTAAAACTCTACCGTGGGCACCAGATGCGCCCGATCGACCTCGTCAAGCGCGAAAACCAGCCGCCGCGCCACCGTCGCCGCCACGCCGACGCCTGGCACCTGGGGCGCACGCCGCCTCGCCGCGCCGGGGCGCGGCGGCGCAACGCGACGCCCTCCACGACCACCAGGCGCATCGGGCGCCGGCTCGACGAGCAGCAACCCGAAGCGACCATCGGCCTCGACCTCGAGGATTCCCTCGAAATTGCGGCGCCCCTCGAAGGGCCGTTTGAGACGGACGGCCACCTCGCTGCCGGCAAAGCGCACGAAATCCTCGGCTTTGCGCAGCGGCCTGTCGAGCCCCGGCGACGAGACCTCGAGCCGGCGGTAATCGACATCGTCGACCGCCAGCGCGTGCGACAACTGCCGACTGACCAACTCGCAGTCCTCCATGCGAATGCCTTCCGGCCGGTCGATGAAGACGCGCAGTACGCCTCCGGATGCCATCTCGACATCCACGACTTCATAACCCATCGCCGAAACCGCCGATTCGATGGCGGACTGCCACGCACTCAAGGGGCCGCTTCTCCCGTTGTGCGACCGCCCAGCCCACCGAGGGCGCCGCGCCCGCATGGCCCGGCGATCGCGCCGACAAAAAAAAATGGGCTTGCCAGCCCATTCTTGTTTGAGCACGCCTGATGCCGCAAAGCACCGGGCGCTTGGAATCCCATGATTGTAACGTGTTTCTGGCTTCGATGCGAGCCGAACGGGCCGGCCAACCCGCAGACCGGCGACCGGCCGCCATCGCGCGCGCTCAGGATGGCTGCGGGCCGCGGCGCCGGCGCGATCGGCCGCCACCGCCCTTGCCCGGCGGGCGCCCGGCCTGACCGGCGACCTCGCCCGCGGGGCCCGATGCGGACGGCGGCTTGCCGCGCCGCCCGCGCGGGCCTGGCCCGCCCGCCGCACGACCCTCGGGACCGCCGCTGCGCTGGCCTGCGCCGCCCTGACCACCACCGCCCGGCCCCCCCGGCGCGCCGCCCGCCTTGAAGGGGCCCTTCGGCCCGCCACCCGGCTTGCCGCGGCGACCACCGCCGGGGCGAGCGCCCCCCGGCCCGGCCGGACGTCCTGCCGGAGGCGCGCCCCCGGAGGGATAAGTGAAGACGACATCGGCGGGCTGACTCGGCCCGATGGGGCCGAGGAAACCACGTCGACCTCGCGATCCGCCGCGGGCTCCCGGCTCGCCCTTGCGAACCTCGCGCGTGATGCCTTCGAGATGGGCATTGGCGGTACGGGGCTGCCACTCGTCGTCGAGGATCTCGGGATCGTCGTCGTCGAAGTCGTCGCGCCGTACCGACCCGGCCGGATCGACATCCTCGGCCGGCCCGGCCGCGCCCGCTGCCTTCCGCACGGCAACCTGCAACGCCCCCACCTCGGAGTCGGAAAGCTCCATCCAGCGACCGCGCGGCAGACTGCGAGGCATCCCCAGAGGGCCGAAACGGATTCGGACCAGACGGCTCACCGTGAGCGAGACCGCCTCGAACATGCGCCTGACCTCGCGATTGCGCCCCTCGGAGATGACGACCCGGTACCAGTGATTGATGCCGTCGCCGCCGACGTCCTCGATCCGCGCGAAGGCCGCGGGCCCGTCCTCGAGCTCCACGCCGGCAAGCAGCCGCTCGCGCGCCTCCTCGCCGATGCGGCCGAGGATGCGCACCGCGTACTCGCGCTCCCAGCCGTAGCGCGGGTGCATCAGTCGGTTGGCCAGTTCGCCCGACGTGGTGAAGACCAGCAGGCCCTCGGTGTTGAAGTCGAGCCGGCCGACCGAGACCCAGCGCGCGCCGCGCAGCTTGGGCAGGCGATCGAACACGGTGGCGCGCTGCTCGGGATCATCGCGGGAGCTGATTTCACCGGCAGGCTTGTGGTAGAGCAGCACCCGCGAGCGCACCGACACGAGCTTGCGGTTCAGCGGCTTGCCGTTGACGCGGATCTGGTCGTTCGGTCCGATGCGCTGGCCGATGTGCGCCGGCTGCCCGTTGACCGAAACCCGACCGGAGATGATCAGCTCCTCCATGTCGCGCCGCGAGCCCAGGCCCGCCTCGGCGAGCAGCTTGTGCAGCTTGGGGCCGTCCTCGAACGCGCCCGCTTCGACGGGCGCGTCGGCGTCGACCGGGGCCACGACCGCGTCTGCGAACACGGGTATCGGCTCGGCCGGCTCGGCGGGCGGCCCCTTGGGACCTCTGCGACCGTCGCGGCGACCGGCGTCGGGGCCCGGCCCGGCGTTGCGCGGGGCTGCGCCGGCATCCCGCGAGGGCCGGTTCCTGCCGGGCTCGTCGCCACGCGGCGCCCCCTGCCCCGCCGACTCACGGCCCGGCTCGCCGGCGCGCGCGCCTGTTCCGCCGCGTCCGCCGCGGCGCCGAGCCCGGCGCGGACCGCGGCCGGGCGCCGGCCCGCCGTCACCAGCATGGGGGCGATCGGAAGGCGCGTCGGCGCCCTCGGCAGCCAGCGTCGTGCTCGAGGCTGCCAGCGCGGAGGGGTCGTCCGCCGCCGCGGTTGCGGACGACGCGAGCCCACGCCCCGGCTCAGACGGGCCGGGGGCAGAAGCGGGGTCATCGGCCTGGCCGACAGCGCGCCGAGGCTTGGGCAAGCGCAGTTTGGGGCGACGCGCAGGACCGGCGGCACCACCCGCGCCGTCGCTGTCGGACGCCTCGGGTGGCGTGGCGGGATCCGGAGGTACGGGGTTCACGGGGCAGTCCTTTCCGCATCGGGGAGAGTCGGGATCGACAGGGGTTCGGCGGCTGCGGCGCCACCGTCAGGATCGGCAGCCTGATCGGCCATCGGCAAGCCCGCCGGCGCATCGAATGCGATGACCTGCTGGCCAAGCACGGCAACGGCCGACTCGGGCGAGTGTCCCTGCGCGAGCGCCGGCAGCTCCTCGAGTGACCGCAGCCCGAGGTCGTCGAGGAACTGCCGCGTGGTGGCGAACAGGGCGGGCCGACCGATCACATCCTTGTGACCGATGACCTCGATCCAACCGCGTTCCTCGAGAGCCTTGACGACCTGCGAGGACACGGTCACGCCGCGGATGTCTTCGATGTCGCCGCGGGTCACGGGCTGACGATAGGCGATGATGGCGAGGGTCTCGAGCACGGCGCGGGAATAACGCTGCGGCTTTTCGGGGTTGAGCCGGGCCATGTACGGCGCGACGTCAGGAATGCTCTGAAAGCGCCATCCGCCGGCCAGCCGTACCAGCCGAACCGCCCGCTGCGACCAGTCGGCCTCGAGGTCCGTGAGCGCACGTTCGATTTCGGGCGCGGCCAGTTCGCCGTCGAACAGTCGCCGCAGATCGGCAAGTGCAAGCGGGCGCCCGGCTGTCAGGAGCGCCGCTTCGATGACGATCTTCGCCTGGGCGATTTCCATCCGCGTGCGAGAGCCCGCAGTGTGTGTGAGTGAGGCTGCCGACCGGGCGGCGGCCGCAAGCCAACCACCCTGAAACCCGGCAGGGCCGTGCTGTTTCGGGTTACGTTGACCGGCAGCGCATCATGGCGCCCGGAAACGTTGCCCAGGCCGCCTTCGGAGGCAACCTGCGACAGGAGATTCGGATTACGACGACCACGGCGCCGACCGGGCGGCCGCGCTACGCCTGAGAAGGCGGCTGGTTGCGGGGGCAGGATTTGAACCTGCGACCTTCGGGTTATGAGCCCGACGAGCTGCCAGACTGCTCCACCCCGCGTCCGGAAGACAGCGACTATAGCGTGAATCGGGTGTGAGGCGCAAGCAGCCTGGGCGCAATCGCCCGCACGCGACCTGAGTCGCCGGCGCCCGAACAGGCTGCGATACACTGCGCGCCATCGACATGGACGGATCCGGATGCGTTTCTGCTCAGCCTGTGGCAACCCCGTGGCGCAGTCGGTGCCGCCGGGCGACAACCGACCGCGCTACTGCTGTGCGGGCTGCGGCACCATCCATTACCAGAATCCGCGCATGGTCCTGGGCACGGTCCCGGTCTGGGGCGAGCAGGTCCTGCTGTGCCGGCGAGCCATCGAACCGCGCTACGGCTTCTGGACGCTGCCGGCCGGCTTCATGGAGAACGGCGAGAGCACCGCTGAGGGTGCGCTGCGCGAAACCATCGAGGAAGCCGGCGCGCGCATCGAGATGGGCGACGCCTTCTCGATCCTCGATGTGCCGCACGTCGAGCAGGTCCACATGTTCTTTCTTGCGCGCGTGCTCGACGACAGGTTCGATCCCGGCCCCGAAAGCCTCGAGGCCCGTCTGTTCGCCGAGCACGAGATCCCCTGGGATCAGATCGCCTTCGCCACGGTCACGCGCACGCTGCGCTGGTTCTTCGAGGACCGACGTGCCGGCCAGTGGCGCCTTCATACCGAGACCCTGCGCTACCAGCCGCGCCCCCGGACCTGATTCGAACCGCGCAGCCTCGACAGGCGCGCCACCGTTGGCCGGGATCGCCCGCTGATGCGCCTGACGTGGCTGGAACCGGGCGAGCGTCTGCCCGCCCCCGACGACGCCCCCGGCGATGCGCCGCTGGCCGCCGGCCGAGATCTCTCGGCAGCGCGCCTGGTCGAAGCCTACTCGCAGGGGATCTTCCCCTGGTTCTCCCCCGGACAGCCCGTCCTGTGGTGGTCGCCCGACCCGCGGATGATCCTGCCTCTGGAGGCATTTCGTGTCCGGCGCTCACTCGCCAAGACCCTGCGACGGATACGCGAGAGCGGCAACTGGCAACTTCGCCTGGACACCGCCTTCGACGAGGTCCTCAGCGCGTGCGCGATGCCGCGCCCGGGGCAGTCCGGCACCTGGATCACGCCCGCCATGCGCGCGGCCTACGGCGAACTGCACCGCCGGGGGCTCGCCCACAGCGTGGAGACATGGGCGGGCGACGAACTCGTGGGCGGCCTCTATGGCGTGAGCCTGGGCCGGATGTTCTTCGGCGAGTCGATGTTCGCGCGCGAAACCGACGCCTCGAAAGTGGCCCTCGCCGGCCTGGTCGCGCTGCTGCGGGGCTGCGATTTCCGCGTGATAGACTGCCAGCAGAACACTCGTCACCTTGCTTCCCTGGGGGCGTTCGAGACAGACCGCACGAGCTTTCTTCGTCAGGTCAGGGAGCTGGTCCGCTTGCCGGCGCCCGACTGGTCGAGGTTGCGAATCGAAGTTCCCGACGCATGACCCACCCGACCGAGCTGCCCTTTTCGGCGCTGCAGTTCTACGCTACCGCGCCGTATCCGTGCAGCTACCTGGCCGACCGCCAGGCGCGCAGCCAGGTCGCGACGCCCAACCACCTGATCAACGCCGACGTCTACAGCGAACTCGTGCGCGCCGGGTTCCGGCGCAGCGGTGTCTTCACGTACCGGCCCCACTGCGACGGCTGCCGCGCCTGCGTGCCGGTGCGCGTGCCGGTTGGCGAGTTCGTTCCGGCGCGCGCGCAGGTGCGCGCGAAGCGACGCCACGGCAGCCTCCAGACCCTCGTCGCGCGGCTGGGTTTCTCGGCCGAGCACTACGACCTCTATCTGCGCTACCAGGCCTCCCGACACACCGGCGGCGGCATGGATCAGGACAGCCGCGAGCAGTACGCCCAGTTCCTGCTGCAAAGCCGCGTGAACACCCGTCTGGTGGAGTTCCGGGAGGCCGACGGCCGCCTGCGCATGGTGTCGATCATCGACGTGCTCGACGACGGACTGTCGTCGGTCTACACGTTCTTCGACCCCGAGGTCACGGGCGCCAGCTTCGGCACCTGGAACATCGTCTGGCAGATCGAGCAGGCACGGGCTCTCGGGTTGTCCTACCTCTATCTCGGATACTGGATTTCCCAGAGCCCCAAGATGGCCTACAAGGCACGCTATCAGCCGCTGGAGTACCTAGCCGGTGGCCGCTGGACCCGGGAGCCCCCGGGCGGCGTCCGATGAACCTCTACGGCCTGGCAAAGCCGCTGCTGTTCCGGCTCGACCCGGAGCGGGCCCACGAACTCGCGATGCGCGAACTCGAGCGGGCCGCGCGCTGCGGGCTGCTGCCCCTGCTGTCGGGCGCCCCGGTCGACGATGCGGTCGAGATCATGGGCCTGCGGCTGCGCAACCGGGTGGGCCTGGCGGCCGGCCTCGACAAGAACGCCGCGCACGCGCAGGCCCTCGCCGGCCTGGGCTTCGGCTTCCTCGAACTGGGCACCGTGACCCCGAAGCCGCAGCCGGGCAACGCACGGCCACGGATGTTCCGGCTGCCACAGCGCGACGCGCTGATCAACCGCCTGGGCTTCAACAACCACGGCCTCGAGGCATTCGTTCGCAACCTCGAGGCCGCACGGGTGCCGGTGCCCGTCGGGGCCAACATCGGCAAGAACGCGAGCACGCCCATCGAGCAGGCGCTCGACGACTATCGCGCCTGCCTCGAAGGGGTCTATCCGCTGGTCGGCTACGTCACCGTCAATGTCTCGTCCCCGAACACCAGCCAGCTGCGCCAGCTGCAGGGCGGCGACGAACTCGACCGCGTGCTCGGTGGCCTCGCCCAGGCTCGCGAGCGCCTCGCCGCCGAACATCGCAAGCGGGTGCCGATGGCGCTGAAGATCGCGCCCGATCTCGACGAGACACAGATCACGGTCATCGCGGCAGCGCTGCTGCGGCACGAGTTCGACGCCGTGATCGCCACCAACACCACGGTCTCGCGCGAGGCGGTCGCCGGCCTGCCGCACGGGAACGAGGCCGGCGGCCTGTCGGGTGAGCCGGTGTTCGAGGCGTCCAACCGGGTGATCCGCCTGCTGCGCGAGCGGCTGCCCGCAGCGTTCCCGATCATCGGCTCCGGTGGGGTGATGTCGGCCGAGCACGCGCGTGCCAAGGTTGCGGCCGGCGCCACGGTCGTGCAGGTCTATACCGGGCTGGTCTATCGCGGACCCGCGCTGGTCCGGGAATGCGCCAGCGCGCTGGCCCGTCAGGCCGCTGGCGCCTAGGCACCCGACTGCGGCGTCGTAAGATCGACGCCACTGCCCCACGGCGCCCCCGGGCGCACCGCCATGCCGCTCACTCCCGCCGAACAGGCCCTGATCGAACGCACGGTCGCGCTCGCGCGCGATCTCGTTGCGCCCGCCGCGCCGCGCTGGGAGCGTGAGCGACGCATCGGCCGCGAAGGCCTGGCCGAGGCCGCCGAGATCGGCCTGACGCGTCTGCAGGTTCCGCTCGCCCAGGGCGGCCTAGGCATGTCGTTCACCTGCAAGGCGCGCGTGGCCGAGGTGCTCGCCGGAGCCGACTTCGGCTTCGCGATGTCGCTGCTGAACACCCAGAACGCCGCAGCCAAGCTGGCGCGCGACGCGGCTGCGGCGGTAGCCGCACGGTACGTGCCCGATCTGATCGCGGGCCGCCGCCTCGGATGCACGGCGCTCACCGAACCCGGAGCAGGCTCCGACTTCGCCGCCATCGCCACCACCGCGACCCGGATCGACGGCGGCTGGCGCCTGGACGGCGCGAAGGCCTGGATCACCAACGCCGGCGAAGCCGACGTGATGATCGTCTACGCCCAGACCGCCCCCGCCTCGCGCGGGCGGGGCATCGCCTGCTTCCTGGTCGATGGCCGTCGCGCGGGGTTCGCGCGCGATCCCGCCTTCGCCCTGGGCGGACAGCACACGATAGGCACCGGCGGCTTCCGGCTGACCGGTTATGTCGCGGCCGACGACGAGGTGCTGCATCCGCCGGGCGAGGCCTTCAAGACCGCGCTGGTCTCGATCAACGGCGCGCGGGCCTACATCGCGGCGATGTGCTGCGGCATGGTCGCCGACGCGCTGACCCGGGCCGCCGACTTCGGCGAGCGGCGGCAGGCCTTCGGGCAACCGCTGGCCGGCCATCAGGGGTGGCGCTGGCGCATCGCCGAAGCCGCCACCGAACTGGCCGCCTGCCGGCTCATGGTCGAGCGGGCAGCCACCCTCATCGACGAAGGAGCCGACGCCATGCTGGCCGCCGCCCAGGCCAAGCTGCTCGCCACCCGCATGGCCGAACGCCATCTGCCGCGGCTTGCCCAGGCGATGGGCGCCGAGGGCCTGCGCGAGCACCACCCCTTTTCCCGACACCTGATCGGCGCCCGCGTGGCGGCCTTCGTCGATGGATCGAGCGAGATGCTGCTCGAGCGCATCGGGGCCGTCATGCGCGCCTGAAACCAAGCACTCGACGCCGTTCGCCCGCCCGAGCGGGTCGGCCGCTCCTCCCGCCTTTTTCCCACGGAGATACCGATGGCCCTGCAGCCCCTCGAAACCCTGCTCTACGACGTCAAGGACGGCATCGCGACAATCACGCTGAACCGCCCCGAGAAACTCAACGCATTCACGACCCGGATGCGTGACGAGATGGTGGCCGTCCTCGACGAGACCGACGCCGACGACGCGGTTCGCGCCGTGATCATCACAGGCGCAGGCCGCGGATTCTGCGCCGGCGCCGATCTGTCGTCGGGCGGCAAGACCTTCGACTACGCCTCGCGCAGCGACAGCGCCCGCGAGGAGCATCGGGTCGGCGACGTCTACCGCGACGGCGGCGGCATCACCACGCTGCGCATCTTCCGCAGCCTCAAGCCGGTCATCGGCGCAATCAACGGACCCGCGGTGGGCATCGGCGTGACCATGCAGCTGCCGATGGACATCCGGCTCGCCTCGACCGAGGCGCGCTTCGGGTTCGTCTTCGCGCGCCGTGGCATCGTTCCGGAAGCGGCTTCCACCTGGTTCCTGTCGCGCGTCGTGGGCATGCAGACCGCGCTGGAGTGGTGCTTCACCGGACGCGTCTTCAACGCGCAGGAAGCGCTCGAACGCGGCCTGGTCCGGTCGGTACATGAGCCCGCTGACCTGCTGCCCGCAGCGCGTGCGCTGGCCCGGGAGATCGCCGACAACACCGCGCCGGTATCGGTCGCGCTGACCCGGCAGATGCTCTGGCGCATGGCTGGCGAGGATCACCCGATGAAGGCGCATCGGGTCGACAGCCGGGCCGTGCAGGCGCGCGGGCAGTCGGCCGACGCCCGCGAGGGCGTGAGTTCGTTCCTGGAGAAACGGCAGCCGGTCTACCCGAACAAGGTCTCGACCGACATGCCGGACTTCTTCCCGTGGTGGCAGGAACCGCCCTTCGAGTGAGCGCAGCGGCCGGGCCGGCCCCGAACCGTGCCGCCTCGGTTCAGGAGCGACGGCCGAGCGCGCGCAGGCCC
>JBILUW010000138.1:0-10077 GCA_044370795.1 Burkholderiaceae bacterium | reverse complement strand
TCGAGTTCACGGTCGGTCTTTCGGAGAAGGGAAGGGAGACCGCGCCCGCCCGGACCGAGCGGGCGCGGGGCCACAGGGGCCGGGGGCTTCGATCAGCCCTGGCGCAGCACGTTGGCCATGAAGTCGTCGAAGGTGTTCTCGGTGAAGCGCATCCACGCCACCGTCTCGCGCTGGAAGCCGGCGTAGCTGTCGTACAGGCGCTTGAAGTTCGCGTTGTCCTTCGACATGTCGGCGTACATCTGCTGCGACGCGCGGAAGAAGGTTTCCATCACGGGGCGCGGGAAGGCCTTGACCTGCGTGCCACCGGCGATCAGGCGCTTGAGCGCGGCCGGGTTGCGCGCGTCGTAGCGGGCCATCATGCCGGCGTTGGCCTCGTGCGCGGCGGCCGTGAAGATCTCGCGGTACTCCCTGGGCAGCGCGTCCCAGGCCTTGTTGTTGACCAGCCAGCCCAGCGAGGCGCCGCCCTCCCAGAAGCCGGGGTAGTAGTAGTTCTTCGCGACCTTGTGGAAGCCGAGCTTCTCGTCGTCGTAGGGGCCCACCCACTCGGCGGCGTCGATGGTGCCGCGCTCGAGGGCCGGGTAGATGTCGCCGCCGGCGATCTGCTGCGGCACGGCGCCCACGGCCGACCAGAGGCGCCCGCCCAGGCCGGGGATGCGCATCTTCAGGCCCTTGACGTCGTCCATCGAGTTGATGTCCTTGCGGAACCAGCCGCCCATCTGCGCCCCGGTGTTGCCCGACAGGATGTACTGCAGGCCCTGCGGACGCAGGAAGTCGTTGAACAGCTTGCCGCCGTTGCCTTCCTTCCACCAGGCGTTGATCTGGCGGAAGTTCATGCCGAAGGGGATGCACGAGCCGAAGGCCCAGGCCGGATCCTTGCCCACGTAGTAGAACGCGGCGGTGTGCGAGCACTCCACCGTGCCCGCGGCGACCGCGTCGGCGGCCTGCGGCATGGGCACGATCTCGCCGGCGGGGGCAATCGTGATCTGGAACCTGCCGCCAGTGGCCTCCGCCACCCGCTTGGCGACGTCCTCGGCAGCGCCGAAAATGGTGTCCAGCGCCTTCGGGAAACCCGAGGAGCAGCGCCACCGAATGGTAGGGTTGGCCGATACGATGGCCGGGGCGGCCAGGACGACGCCGCCGCCCACGCCGAGCGTGGCCTTGCCGAGAAACTTTCTGCGTTCCATGACGGAGATCCTTGGAGAGGGTTGATGCCGTGGTGGGGCGCGGGCGCGAACCCGCGGCGGCAGAGCGCGTGGCAGCCAGACAGCGCTCGCGTGAGCCCGCTGCTTCACCGTGGGCCGGATCGTAATGAGCGCGAAATACCTGTGAATTCGATTTGTCAATGTCTTGGTTTCCATAAGTTCGATGTAAGGATGGGATTTCCGGCGTTCGTGGTTTCAATTACAAACACCTCCACTACTTCTGGGTGATCGCCAAGAGTGGAGGGGTGGCCAAGGCGGGTGAGCAGCTCCATGTCACGCCGCAGTCGATCAGCACCCAGATGCGGCAGCTCGAGGCCGACATCGGCGAGCCGCTCTGGCGGCGCGCGGGGCGCAGGCTCGAGCTCACCGAAACCGGCCGGCTGGTCTTCGAGTACGCCAACCGTCTGTTCACCGTGGGTGAGGAGCTCAAGGACGCGCTGCGCGACCGGGGCGCGCGCGGCCGCTCACAGCTGCTGCGGGTGGGCATCACCGGCGCGGTGGTCAAGATCCTCAGCTGGCGGCTGCTCGAGCCGGTGCTGGCGCTGCCCGGAAGCCCGGCCCTGCAGTGCCGCGAAGGGCGCCTCAACGAGCTGCTCGCGGCGCTGGCGGTGCACGAGCTCGATCTCGTCCTGTCCGACCGCCCGCTCACGCATGCGATCAACGTGCGCGGCTACAACCACCCGCTGCTCGATTGCGGCGCCACCTTTCTGGCGGCACCGCGGATCGCCGGCCTGGCGACCGGATCGTTTCCGGCCAGCCTCGACGACCTGCCCATGCTGCTGCCGGGTGGTGACTCGGCCGCGCGCCCGCAGCTGATGCGCTGGTTCGACGAGGAGCAGGTGCGCCCGCGGCTGATCGGCGAGTTCGACGACACCGCCCTGATGAAGGCGTTCGGGCAGGGCGGCGCCGGCGCGTTTCCGATGCCCACCGTGGTGGCCCGCGAAATCTGCGAGCAGTATCACGTGCAGGTGGTCGGTGCCACCGAGGACGTGCGCTACCAGATCTACGCGATCAGCCCGGAGCGCAGTCTCACGCACCCCGCGCTGCGCGCCATCTCCGAGAGCGCGGGTCGGGTGACGGGCAAGGGCGCGGCCGCGCAGCCGCCGGGGTAGCGAGGCCTGGTCCGGGGCCTCGACGCTCGCGGTGGTGCGGAGCCGTCGGCTCCTGGCTGCCCCGCCCCCGCGCTGGCATCGGCCGCACGCGCGGGACATCCTGGCATTGACCGTCCCGAGGGCTGCGTCAGACACTGCACCGAGCCGGCTGCGCGGGGCGCATGGGGCGCCGCGGCGGCTGGCGCACCCGGAGAGATTCGACGATGTTCAAGGTGTCCGTGCTCTACCCGAACAAGGCCGACGCAAGCTTCGACCACGCCTACTACCGCGACCGGCACATGCCCATGGTCGCCGGGAAACTCGGCGCCGCGCTCAAGCGCTACACCGTCGACAAGGGCCTGGGCGGCGGTGCACCCGGCTCGCCGCCGGCCTTCGTCGCGTCGTGCTCGCTGTTTCTCGATTCGCTCGAGGCCTTCCAGGCGTGCATGGCGCAGCACGGCGCAACCATCATGGCCGATGTGCCCAACTACACGAACATCGCACCGCAGATCGAGATCACCGAGGTGGTGGTCGGCTGATCGCGGGCCTCAGGCCGCCAAGGGCAGCCGCAAGGCGGGCCGCCCCGAGCGCGGCGCGTGCGCTCAGTCAGCGAAGAACCCCAGGTCGCGGCTGGCGAAGTTGCCGATGTTGGGCACCACGGTGGAAAGCTCGGAATCGCTCACGCCCATCCAGCGCGCCAGCGTGGCGGCCAGCTGATCGACGCTGGTCGTGGGCAGCAGCCGCCCCTGGCCGACGTCGTTAGGCCCGTTGTTGGCCAGCACCGGCATCTCGCCCCAGAAGCGCCGGCCCCTGACCGCGCCGCCCATCACCAGATGGTGGCCGCCCCAGCCGTGGTCGCTGCCGTCGCCGTTGCTCGTCAGCGTGCGGCCGAAGTCGCTGGCGGTGAAGGTGGTCACGCGGTCGGCCACGCCGAGTTCGGTGAGCGCCGCGTGGAAGGCGGCCAGGCCCGTGCCCACCTGACGCAGCAGAGGCGGATGCTGGGTGGTCAGGAAATCGTGCAGATCGAAGCCGCCCAGCGAGACGAAGAACACCTGGCGCGTGGCGCCCAGGGTGGCGCGGCCCGCGATCAGGCGGGCGACCATCTGCAGCTGGCGATGCAGGCTGCTGGTGGTGTCGAAGGAGGCGCTGAAGGGCAGGGTCACGGGCAGGGCGCTCCTGACCAGGGTCTGCGCGGCAATCGAGCGGGCGGTGACGCGGCTGTACTCGGCCTCCATCCAGTGCGTTCTGGGCGCGGTGATGAGGCTGCGCAGCGCCGCCGCGCACTGGGAGGAGCCGAACAGCGAGGTCTGGATGCCGTTGATGGGCACCGCGCCGGTGCTGCTCACCTGGTACTGCACGGCCTGCCGGCCGCTCATGAAAACGGCGTTGCTGCTCGCGTTGATGCAGGTGAAGGTGCTGGTCCCGTTGGCAGCGAGAAAGAGGTCGCCGATGGCGCCGCCCCAGCCCCTGATCGCGCCCTCGGCGCCGCTGCTCTGCCACACCGACTGCTGGTCGTTGTGGCTGAAGAGCTTCGGTGGCAGCGGCACCGCCTGGGTCTGGTACTGCGCCTTGCTGGTCGGCTGGATCAGGGGCCCCACATTGAGCAGCCAGCCGAGCTGGCCACCGTCGAACAGGGCCTTCAGGGGCTCCAGTTCCGGCGCCATGGCGAGCTGGGTGCCGTTGGCGCCCGGGCCGGCGAGCGCCACGCGCGGTGCAAGCGTGGTGGTCGCCAGCTGATCGCGCGGCACCACGAGGTTGCCGCCACCGGCTCCGCCGCGCAGCGTAACCAGGCTGGCGTGGCCCGTGCTGTCGGCCGGCAGCAGCGTTGCTCCGTGGTCGTTGCCGCCATACAGAAACACGCACACCAGAGCCTTGTAGCCGCCGCTGTCGGCGGCGGCGGCCGCCTCGCCGATCGCGGCCAGATTGAGCGCCCAGGGAGCGGCCACGCCGGCCAGACCGAGCTGGGCGCCGCGGCGCAGGAATTCGCGACGCCGCATCCGGGCAAGTCGGTCGGGATTCATCGTTGCACCAGGTATTCGGGAGCGGCCATCACCAGCAGCACCGCCGCCCGCACCCGCGACAGACGGTTGGCATCGGACGTGGCGGCGATGCTGCCCACCGCGCTGGCCAGCGTGCTCGCGGTGGACTCGGCAAGTCCGTTGCCGGCCAGTCGAAGGTTGAGGTGGCGCACCAGCGCGGTGGCGTCGCCCGCGAGCGCGAGTGCGGCGGCGTAGTCGGGCACGATGTCGCCCGAGGCCAGACCGTTGGTCACCGCGCCCTGCATGAAGTTCAGGTAGCCGGCCACGGTGCTCTCGTTGACCAGCTGGAATTCCGGCGCGGTGATGCCGTTGGCCGCCAGCTCGCCGCCGGGCGGCACGTAACCCGGACGGAAGAAGTTGAACACCGAAGGGCTGCGCAGGGGGCTCTGACCCAGTCGCGTGCCGGGGTCGCTCAGATCGCCGATCGCCCAGCGGCCCGAGGTGCTGACGGCGTTGAAGGTGCGCGCCCACTGGATCAGCCGCTGGATGGGCTCGCGCAGCCGGCCGCTGCCCGGCCCGCCGGATGCGGCGCGCGCCTCGGTGTCGAGCAGCACGGCGCGCAGCACCGCCTTCAGGTCGCCACGCACGCCGCTGCCGTTGTTGTCGAAGGCGGCGGCCACGCGGGCCACGTAGGCCGGGCTCGGGTGGCTCATCGTGAAGCGCTGGATCAGCTGGCGGCCGATGTAGGGGCCGACGTTGGGGTGGTTGAACAGGATGTCGAGGGCCCGTCCGAGGGCCTGCGCGGGCGTGGCCGAGCCGGAGATCGTTGCGCCGAGCACGGTCTTGTCGCCCGGCTGATACTGCGTGCCGTCGTTGCGCATCGGCCGGGTCACGTAGCCGCTGTCGGCCGCGATGGCCGTGCCGGCGGTGCGATCGTGCACCCAGCCCGTGAACACGCGCGCCAGCTGGGAGATGTCGCTCTGCGTGTAGGTCTCGAGCGGCCTTCCGGCGCTGGTCTTCACCGTGCCGTCGGGGTTGAGCTGCAGCAGCCCGATCGTGAACAGCTGCATCACCTCGCGCGCGTAGTTCTCGTCGGGTACCCGGCCGGTGCGCGTGTCCTCCTTGCGATTGCCGTGCATGTTCAGGTAGGTGCCCATTGCCGCGCTGAGGGTCACGTCCTGCAGCAGGTCGCGGAAGTTGCCGAAGGCGTGCCTCTCCAGCAGATCGACGTAGTGGGCGATGGCGAGGTTGCGCCAGCCGATGGGCAGGCCGGTCATCGACACCACGAGGATCTCGGAGAGCGCCAGCGTCATGCGCTGGCGCACCGCGTCGGGGCTGGCGATCAGCTTGCGCCAGATGGCCGCGTCGGCGCCGGCGAAGCTGTTGACGTTGGCCTCGACCGCGTGGCCGTTGTCGATCATCCACTGCACGCGGCTTGCGCCCTGCTGGGGCATCGCGAGCTGCTCGTCGAGCCAGCCGGCGTATCTCCGGGCTCTCACGGCCGCGATCTCGGCCTGCGAGGCCGAGAACTGCGCCTGCAGCAGGAAGCGCGCGGCTTCGGCGTCGGAGGCGGCCGCGACCACGGGCAGCACCTGGGGCGCGAAGTCGCTCAGCGCGCCGACGCGCACCAGGGCGTTGCCGGTGAGCGGTCCCAGCACGTAGACATCGGCGCCCGCCACGGCCAGGTAGTGGCCGGACCCCGGGTAGTGGCGGTACAGGTAAGGCCCCGAGACCTGGGTGGCCGGGCGCCCGGGAAAGAGATCGGCGAAGGTCTGCTGCGCCCAGTCGAAGAATTCGTCGGCCGTCGGTGCCGGTGCCGCGGGGGCGGCGCTTTGAACCTGCGCGCGTGCCGAGGGGCCCGGCGACGCACCTGCGGTACCGGACAGACCCAGCAGCGAGGGCTGCTGCCGGGCCGTCTCGGGATGGTCGAAAGCGGCCGGCAGGCCGGCGTCATCGCCCGCGCAGGCCGCGAGGAGCATGGAGGCCGCGGCGGCGCCGACCCCGCCCGAGGCGCGTGCCTGCTCGGGCCGGGCAGGGCTCATGGGCTCCAGGAGGGGCAGTGTCACCAGAGGGTCCTCGAAGGCTGCCCCTGCGACAAGCCGGCAGGTCAGGGGAGTGCTGGCACCGATAACAGCGGCGCAACCGACCCGGCGAGTCTAGAGAAGTTAGGCACGGTGGCGTGAGTACAGTTTCACACTCGAGCCTCCCCGGGGCTTGCGTCCAGCCCGGCCCGATCGCCGCAGCGCAGCCCGATTTCGCGAAGATCGATCGGCGTGAATGGCGTTGGCGTCACCACACGTTGCGCCGGAACAGATCGAACAGCCGCTCCCAGTGCCGCTCGGCGGAGGGCTTGTCGTACAGCCGCCGGCACGGGAAGGCGAAGCCGTGGTGCGAGCCCGGGTAGAACTCGATGCCGCCGCGGATGCCGTGCTTCTTCATCAGCGAGGCGATGAGCTCGAGGTCGGCGCGGGTCACGTAGTCGTCGTGGTCGGCGCAGGCGAAATACATCTCGCCCTTGATCTTCTCGGTGAGCAGGTGCGCCGAGTCGGGCAGGTCGGTGACCAGGCGCGCGCCGTAGATCGAGGCCGAGGCGGCGATGCGATCGGGGTAGGCGCCGGCCACGCGATACACCAGCCGGCCGCTGAGGCAGTAGCCGACCACGCCGATGCGCTCGGCGCGGGCCACGGGTTCCGAGTCGATGAACGCGAGCATCGCCTCGGTGTCCTCGACGATCATCGTGTTGGTGAGGCTGCGGTTGAGCGTCCACATCAGCTCGAGCTTTTCCGCATAGGCCGGATCGCGCAGCCGGTCGGCGTCGAGATCGACGCAGCGCGCCTTGCGGTAGTACAGGTTGGGCAGCAGCACGTAGTAGCCAACGGTGGCCAGGCGCCGGCACATGTCCGAGAGCTCCTCGCGCACGCCCACCGAGTCCATGTAGTGGATGACGACCGGGTGGGGGCCCGGGCCATCCGGATGGAAGACGTAGGTGTTCATCTTGCCATCACGGGTGGCGATATCGACGACGCGTTCCTGCATGGTGCTTCTCCTCGGGTTGATCCTGGCGCGGTTCAGCGAGCGCCCTGGCGACCGAAGGCGCCTGCTTCGCGCCACCGGGCGATCTCGTCGGGGCTGGCGCCCAGCACGCTCGTCATCACCGCGTCGGTGTCGGCGCCCAGCGCGTGCGAGGCGGCCGCGGGCAGCCGGTCGGCGCCGTGCAGGCGCAGGGGGCTGTCGGCAATCGCCACGCGGCCGTACTGCGGATGGTCGATCCACTGCAGAAAGCCGCGCGCGTGCAGGTGCGCATCGTTCGTGACCTCGACCACGTCGCGCACCGGCGCGTGCGGCACGTCGTGGCGCGCGAGCAGCGCGCAGGCCTGCTCGCGCGTGAGTTCGCGCATCCAGGCCGAGACGATGGCGTCGGTCTCGTCGATGTGGCGCACACGCTCGACCTTGGTCGCAAAGCGCCGGTCATCGGCCAGGTCGGTGCGGCCCATCGCGGCGAGCAGGCCGCTCCAGTGGCTGTCCTTCACGCCGATGATGGCCACGTAGCCGTCGCTGGCCGCATACACGTTGTAGGGCGCGGCCGAGCGGCCGCCGTGCTGGTTGCCGGTGCGCGGCGGCACCTCGCCGTGGTCGTAGAGAAAGGTGAGGTTCGAGGCGAGCGTCGGATAGACGGTCTCCTGCATCGCCACCTCGACCAGCCGGCCCTCGCCGGTGAAGTGGCGCTCGTAGAGCGCGGTCAGCACGGCCGCGTACAGATGGGTGCCGCTCAGGAAATCGACCACCGCCGGCCCGGCCTTGACCGGCGGGCCGTCGGGAAAGCCCGTGACGCTCATCATGCCCGACGAGGCCTGCACGGTGACGTCCATCGCCAGCCGGTCGGCGTCGGGGCCCGACAGCCCGTAGCCCGAGCCCGAGGCATAGACCAGGCGCGGGTTGAGCGCGTGCAGGACCGACCAGCCCACGCCCAGCCGGTCCATCACGCCCGGCGCGTAGTTCTCGAGCAGCACGTCGGCCTTGGCGGCCAGCGCCTTCAGGATGGTGCGGCCCTGCTCGGTCTTCAGATCGAGCGTGATGCACTGCTTGTGGCCGTTGAGCAGGGCGAAGGGCACGCCCGAGCCCTTGCTCACCGCCTCGCGCTGGCGCACCGGCTCGCCGTCGGGCGGCTCGATCTTGATGACGCTCGCGCCCGCCTTGGCCATCAGGAAGGTGGCATAGGGGCCCTGGTAGACCTGACCGAGATCGATCACCACGAGCCCGTCGAGCGGGAGGTTGCGTCGTTGCATGGGCCAGCCCCCTGAGGATGGTCGCGCGGTCGGCGGCCGATGGGTGTCGGGGCATTCTTGCCCGCGTGGCGTGGCCGGGCCAGCCCGGCATGGTGGATGTCGGAATCACGTCGTCTTGCGCGCGCGGCGGGCGCGCCGCGCTTGCCCCGGTGCGCTCGCGCACCGACACTCGCGCTGAGCGACTGGAGTCACGATGACGATACGCGGTCGCAGCGTCGAGGGACGGTCGTGATGCAAGAGCGATGGCGCGCGCTGTGGGTGCTGTCAGCCGCGCGGGTGGCGATGGGATTCCAGTTCCAGGTGGTCGGTGCCACCGCGCCGCTGCTGCGCGATCAGTACGGGCTGGCGCTGGCCGACATCGGCTGGCTGGTGGGTCTGTTCGTCGCGCCGGGTGTGGTGCTCGCGCTGCCCGGGGGCATGCTCAGCGCGCGCTGGGGTGACCGGCGGATCGCCATCGCGGGCACCGCGGCGATGGTGCTGGGCGGCTTCCTGTGCGCCCTGGCGCCCGACGTGACCACGCTGCAGATCGGCCGCCTGATCGGCGGGGTCGGCGGCGTGCTGTTCAACGTCACGGCAAGCAAGATGGTGGCCGACTGGTTCGCCGGGCGCGAGATCGAACAGGCGATGGCGATCTTCGTGTCGACCTGGCCGTTGGGCATCGGGGTGGGCCTGCTCGTGCTCGGACCGATCGCGCAGTGGGGCACGCCGGCCGCGGCCTTCGGCGCGAGCGCGCTGCTGGCGCTGGTGTCGGTGCTGCTGGTGGTCGCGCTCTACCGTCCGGCGCCCGATGCGGCCCCGCCCGGCCCCTTGCGCCTGTCGGCGCTGGCGCGGGGTGATGGCATGCGCCTGGTGCTGTCGGCCAGCGCCTGGGCCGCCTACAACGTCGCCTTCGCGGTGCTCGTCGCCTTCCTGCCGGCGCTCTTCGTGGCGCGGGGCCTGGCGGTGGCGCAGGCGGGCGCGCTCACTGCCGCCCTGACGGCGGCCTTCATGGTCTCGATACCGCTGGGCGGCTGGCTGATCCAGCGCTCGGGCCGGCCCACGACGATCGCCGTGGTGGGCGTCGCGGGCGCAACGGTGTGCATCGCGGCCGTGCGCGCCGGCGCCGATCCGACGGTCGCGCTCGTGCTGGCCGGGCTGCTGTCGGGCTGGGCCGCGGGCACGCTGTCGGCGGCGCCGGCGAGATTTCTCGCGCCGGCCGCGCGCGCCGTCGGCCTGGGCCTGTTCTATGCGATGTACTACCTGGGCATGGGCGTGCTGCCGCGGGTGGTCGGCTGGTGGGCCGACCGGGCGGGCACGCCCGAGGTGGTGCTCGATGCGTCGATCGCCTTCTCGGTGCTGACGGTGCTGCTCATGTTCGCCACCCATCGGGCGATCGGTTCGGCGCGGCGTTGACGACGGGCGGCGCCCGCCGGCCTGGCCCCGTCCTTGCGCGCGCAGCCCGCCTACCCCAGCCGTCCGCCGAGCATCATCGTGCCCTACACCACCGGTGGGGCGGCCGACATCGGCGGGCGTCTGATGG
>JBILUW010000282.1:0-4975 GCA_044370795.1 Burkholderiaceae bacterium | reverse complement strand
CGCCCGCCGGATTCGTTTCCGCGGGCCGCGAACGGGTCCGGCGAGGGCTGTGCCCCTAGCATCGCGGGAAGCATCCCCGTGCCATCAGGAGGGCATCGTGCCACTGTCACCAAGGTCTTCGGTCCGTCGCGCGCCGGTATCGCCGCGTCGTCGCAGCATCGTGCTGGGCCTGGCGGGCGCCGGCCTGGCCCCGTCCTTGCGCGCGCAGCCCGCCTACCCCAGCCGTCCGCCGAGCATCATCGTGCCCTACACCACCGGTGGGGCGGCCGACATCGGCGGGCGTCTGATGGCCGCGGAACTGGGCAAGCAACTGGGCCAGACCGTCATCGTCGACAACGTGCCCGGCGCCAGCGGCGCCATCGGCATGCAGAAGCTCGCGCGCTCGCCCGCCGACGGCTACAGCCTCGTCTACGCCGGACTGAGCGAGGCGCTGCTGGTTCCCCTGATCAACCCGGCCGCGGGCTACCGCCCGGAGGAGCTCACGCCGCTCGGTCTGGCGGGCAGCTCGCCGGTGTGCGTGGTGGTGCGCCCGGACTTTCCGGCCGCCAGCATCGACGAGCTGATCGCGCTGGTTCGCGCGCGGCCGGGGCGCCTGTCGTTCGGCTCGGCTGGCGTCGGATCCTTCGCGCACGTCATGAGCGAGCTGATCAAGGAGCGCACCGGGACCTTCATCGTCCACATCCCCTACCGGGGTGGCGCGCAGATCCTCACCGACCTCATCGGCGGGCAGATCGACCTGGCCATCACCACCGTGGTCTCGGCGGCCCAGATGGCGAGCACCCGCCGGCTGCGGATGCTGGCCGTGACCGCGCGCGAGCGCATTCCCGCGTTTCGCGATGTGCCCACGTTCGAGGAGTCGCGCTCGCTCAAGGGGATGGACCTCCAGGTCTGGGCGATGATTTTCGCGCCACCGGGTCTGCCCGAGCCGCTGGCCCAGCGCCTGAACGCCGCGATCAACGCGGCCCTGGTTGCGCCCACCGTTCTCGAGACCTTCACCCGCCTGGGGGCCGAGGTGCCGCCCCGCGTGCTCGGTCTTGCGCAGGCCCGCGCCTTTCTGCAGGCGCAGACCGCCCTGTACCGACCCGTCATCCGTCGCATCAAGCCCGAATGAGCACGCGCTTCGAACCCGACTACGCGGCCGCACGGGCCGACTTCGCGCAGGCGGCGCGCGGCGCTGGCGCCAGCCTGGAGAGTCACCCGCATCCGCTGCGCGGACCCGGTGGCGAGGCGCTGGCCGTCGATACCGCCTGGCTGGGGCCGCGAGATGCCGAGCGCGTGCTGGTGACGGTGTCGGCCACCCACGGCGTGGAGGGCATCTACGGCGGCGCCTGCCAGCGCGCGCACCTGCGGCGCGTGGCGCGCGAGGGCTTGCCCGAGGGCCAGGCGATGCTGGTGGTGCACGCCCTCAATCCGCATGGCTACGCGTGGTCGCGGCGGGTCGATCACGAGAACATCGATGTGAACCGCAACCATGTCGACTTCACCCGTCCGCTGCCCGCCAACCCGGGGTATGCGACGGTGCACCGCATGCTCGATGCCCTCGAGCCCACGGCCGCAGGCATGGCCGCCTTCGAGCAGGCCATGGGTGCCTTCGTCGCGCGCGAGGGGCGCGCCGCGATCGCCGCGGCGACCGGTGGCCAGCACACCCACCCCGACGGCATCTTCTTCGGCGGGCTGGCCCCGAGCTGGTCACGGCGCACCCTGGAGGCGATCGTCGGTCGCTGGCTGCGGCAGGCGCGTGCGATCGCGCTGCTCGATCACCACACGGGCCTGGGGCCGCATGGCCACACCGAGATCATCTGCCGCCATCCGGTCGCCTCACGCCCGCTGGCCCTGGCGCGAGGCTGGTACGGCAGCGATGTCACGTCGCCCGGCGCGGGCGAGTCGCAGTCGGCCGCCGGCGAGGGCGGCGTGCGCGATGCCTTCGATGCGTGGTGCCCACAGGCGCTGGTGGTGGCGGTGGCGCTGGAGGTCGGCACGATCGACGAGCGGCTGGTCTTTTTCGCGCTGGTGGCCGACCACGTGCTGCGCACCCGGGGCGAGCCGTCGTCGCCGGCGGCCGAGGCCGTTCGCCGACGGATACGGGCCGCTTTCTATTGCGACGACGACGCCTGGCGCGAGCGGGTCCTGCGGCGATCGATGGAGCTGCACGATGCGGCGCAGGCAGGGCTCGCGGCGCTCGGCAGGCCTTCGAACTAGCCGGCGCGAGCGCGAGCCTTCGTCAGGGCCGCGCGTTGATTGCCGGCAACCATCGCGCGATCGCCTCGAGAAGTGTGGTGCGCACGATGGCCTGCCGGCCGGGGTCGGCGGCGCCGCAGGCCAGCCGGCACATCCAGTCGGTGGGGGCCTCGAAGTCGCAGTGCGAGGCGTGCTCGATCACGCGGTCGGACACCAGCGCCGGCAGCCGCTGCGCCCAGGGCGCGGACACCGCCTCGGCGTTGCAGCGCGAGGCCGGGGCGCGCAGCAGGATGGCCTCGGTGCGCAGCGCGGGCGCGAAGTCGCGGCCCAGCGCCTGGCGCCCGCCATCGCTCGTGCGATCGAAGGCATCGAGACCAACATAGCCGACCACGCCCGGGGTGGCCGCCGCCAGCAGGCTCGAGAGCGCGCCGGCCGAAAACCCGATCAGCACCGCGCGCTCGACCGGCGGCCCGAACATGCCGCCCTTGCGCAGCAACCCGACGAGCTGCGCGAGCCCCTCGGCGTTGCGCCGGAAGTCGAAGGTGTGCGGCATGTCGGGGGTGAGCGCGATCACGCCGGCCGCGGCCAGCGCGGCCGCGTGCTCGCCCATCGTGGTGCGGTTGCGGGTGAAGCCGTGCGACAGGATGGCCGCGCCGCGCGGCGCCTGGCCGGCCGGCGGCGCGTAGATGTCGACGGCCACGATGCGGCCGGCGATCTCGAGGTCGATGGTGGTGCGCGCAGACGATGGTTGCGCGAGCAACGATGCCGCGATCAGCAGCGCGAACGCGAGCGCGAGACCCCTTGCGAGATGCCTGGCCCGATCGGCCCGAAGGCGCCTTGCGCCCGCTGCCGCGCTAGTCATCCTGCGGGATGCGCGTGACCACCCAGCCCGCCAGGCAGATCAGCAGGATGGCGCCGCTCTCGTAGAGCAGCACGCTGGGATCGGTGTCCTTGCCCTGCAGGATGATCAGCCGCGCCATCGCGACCACGGTGAAGACCGCGATGAGCACGAGAAAGGCCTTCTCGGTCATCTCGATGGCACGTTTGAGATCCATGGCAACTCCCTGTCCGGGTTCGTCTTGCGGTGATGGTTGCAGGTTACCGCGACAGCCGCTCGATGTAGGTCTGGTAGGCGTAGCTGCGGTTCTTCCTGCGCCCGGTCAGTTCCGCGATGATGCCCAGCTCGAGCAGCAGCCCGACGGCGGCACTGGCGGTCGGGAAGCTGGTGTTCAGGCGCTTGCGAACCTGCTCGATGGTGAAGCGCGGCATGGTCGGCAGCATTTCGAACAGCCGATAGCTCGCAGAACCGACCCTGGGCGCATCGAGCAGGCGGCGACGATCGGCCGCGATCAGGCTGGCAAGGTCGATGACGCTGCGTTCGGCGTCACCGGCGGCCGTTGTCACGCCTTCGAGGAAGAACGCAACCCAGGGTTCCCACTCGCCGTCGGTGCGAATGGCCGACAGCCGCCGGTAGTACTCAGCCTGGTGTCGCTTCAGGTAGCCGCTGAGCACCATCAGGGGTTGCGCCAGCAAGCCCGTGTGTTCTAGCAGAGCGGCGATCAGCAGGCGGCCGATCCGGCCATTGCCATCGAGAAAGGGATGGATGGTTTCGAACTGGGCGTGCACAAGCGCGATCCTGACCAGCGGCGGCAGGCCGTCGGCGGTGTCGTGGATGAAGCGCTCGAGGTCGCCCAGAAGATCGGGCACCCGGTTGGCCGGCGGCGGCACGAAAACGGCGTCGCGCGGGCGAGTACCGCCGATCCAGTTCTGCGAGCGGCGCAGTTGCCCGGGCTGCCGGCCGGCACCCCGCGCGCCATCGAGCAGAACACGGTGGGCCTCGCACAGCAGACGCACGCTGATCGGCAGCCCGCCGGGGTCGCGCAGGTTCTCCTGTACCAGCCGATAGGCTCGCAGGTAGTTGCTGATTTCCTCGACATCGTCGGTATTGCTGACGGCGAAGCCGGCTTCGTCATCGAACAGATCGACGAGCGTTGCCTGGGTGCCTTCGATCAGCGAAGTGAGCAGCGCTTCCTTGCGGATTGCGCCGTACAGCAGCCAGTCCACTGACGGCACGAGCCCAGCCACCCCCGAAAGACGCGCGAGCGCCCGTTCCGCCTGCTGGTGCAGGTCGGCGAGGGCTGCAACAGCCAGATCGGGATCGGAGGGCGGAAGGGGATGCGGGATGAAGGCCCGCACCGATTCGCCCATGGTCGTGACGATGACGTGCGTACCGGTGGCTCGCGCCATGACAAGAACGGCTTCGATACCGAGGTTCTGTATTAAAGCATTCTTTAGCAAGGCATGGGGGCATGAAAGCGGCCTTGAACACGACCACCCGCCCCCGACCCCCGGCCTCAGTAGTGCACGACCGAGCGGATCGACTTGCCTTCGTGCATCAGGTCGAAGGCCTCGTTGATCCGGGTGAGGGGCATCGTGTGCGTGACGAAGGGCGCGAGCCGGATGCGGCCGGCCATCGCGTCCTGGACCATGGCCGGCACCTCGGTGCGGCCCTTCACGCCGCCGAAGGCCGTGCCCAGCCAGCGCCGGCCCGTGACGAGCTGGAACGGCCGCGTGGCAATCTCCTGGCCGGCGCCCGCCACGCCGATGATCACCGACTGACCCCAGCCCCGGTGCGCCGATTCGAGCGCCGCGCGCATCACCTGCACGTTGCCGATGCACTCGAAGGTGTGGTCGGCGCCCCAGCCGGTCATCTCGACGATCACCTGCTGGATCGGGCGGTCGTGGTCGGCGGGGTTCACGCAGTCGGGGGGGGCCGCGGCGCGCGCCCCCGGGCACG
>JBILUW010000309.1:0-4326 GCA_044370795.1 Burkholderiaceae bacterium | reverse complement strand
CCGCGATGCCGGCATGCTCGAGCACCGACCGGATGCCCTCGACCACCGCGCGGCCCGGGTCGTCTGGCGTGGTCGAGGTCTTGTTGATGTGCAGCGAGCCGTCGGGCAGCTCGATGACGACGTCGGTGAAGGTGCCACCGATGTCGCAGCCGATGCGCACCCGCTGATCCGAGCGGGCTTGCCGGGGAGGCTGGATCGAATCCGGGAGATCGGCGTTGGGAAGCTCGGAGGGAAAGCTGCCGCCGCTGTTGGCCGGCGGCGCGGCGGAGGCGCTCGACATGGATGGAAAGGTACCTGCTCGATGAGACCGGCCCGCACGCGGGGCCGGCGAGGAACCGGGGTGGCGACGGTCGGGGTGATCGGGCGCCGTTCGGGATCGTTTGTGTACTTCGGATGGTTCGTGAATCGGGGGGGCCTGTCAAATTCGCATGCTGCCGTGCGAACGGCGCCCGGCCCGGCGCCTTCAGAAGCGCACGGGCGCCCAGGCATCGCGCACCGACCGCGCCAGGCTGAGCATGGCGAGCGCCGATGTCCGGGGGTTCGAGGGCAGCGGACGGTTCTCGAGCGACAGGCTGAGCCGGCCGAAGGCGCCCGAGGCGTCGATCGCATGCACGTTGCGCTCGACCGCCGGGTCGGCAACCAGCTCCACCTCGGTCCGGTCGAGGCCCAGACCGGCCAGGGCGACGGTGGCGGCGACATTGGCGTTCTTCGGGAACGCGCGGGCGGCCTCGCGGGCGCTGCCCCGGAAGATGACGCAGGCCTCGGTCAGGCGCGACAGGTCGCACACGCGCTCGGCGGGCGTGCCCACCCAGCCAGCCGGCGGCTTGCGCCCCACATAACGGACCTGATCGAGCCCTGCCAGACGCGCCGCCGTCAGGGCGTCGATGCCGCCGATCGCGCCGGCAATCAGGCGCACGCTGCTGCCACCCTCGCGCGCGGCCTGCTCCAGCGCCTCGAGCAGGGCCTGGTCATGCAAGGCCCCGACCGAAGCAACCACGCAGGCAACGCCAGCCCGCAGCGCGGGAACGACGTGCTGCCGCACCGCCAAGTGGCCGGCGCACTCGGCGACGAGATCGGGCCGCTTGCCCGCGGAGAGGTCGAGTGCCGACAGCATCCGCGCATCGGGCGCCAGGGATGCCGCAAGCGCGCGGCCAGCATCGAGCCCGGGGCCGCGCACGATGATCTGGGAAATCCGGACCCCGGACTCGCCCGCCAGGCCACTCGCCAGTTCCTGCCCGATGGCGCCGAACCCCACTATCGCGACTTCGAACATCGTGCCTCCTCGCGCACGTCCCGATCCACGCATCAGGTGACTTCCATGATCCCACCGTTTCGCAGCGCCGCGCTCGCCGTCTGGGCCATTCTCGCCATGGGCGGCGGCCCGGCGCTTGCCGGCCCCTCCCTCACGCTGTCGGCGCAGGCGCGCGCGATGGTGCCCAACGATGAAATGACCGTGACGATGGCCGCCGAGCGCGAGGCCGCGCAGCCGGGCCAGGCCAACGATCAGGTGAGCCGTGAACTGACCGACGCGATCGAGCGAGCCAAGCGGGTGCCGGGCGTCCAGGCGCGGCTGGGCGCCTTCTGGACCCAGCCGACGGCCAATGCCCAGGGGCGTGTCATCGGTTACCGGGTGCGCGGCGAGGTGGTGCTCACCTCGCGCAGCTTCGGCGATCTCGCGCAACTCGCCGGCGCCCTGGGCTCGCGGCTGCAGGTGGCCGGCGTGGCGTTCCAGGTGTCGGGCCAGCGTCGTGACGAGGAGCGCGCGCGGCTCATCGGGCAAGCCGCGGAGGCCTTTCGCGCCAAGGCCCGGGCCACGGCGGTGGCGCTCGGGCTGCGCGACTACGAACTGCGCGCGCTCACCCTGAACGATGGCGGCGGCTTTCAGCCCCGCTTTCTGGCCGCGCCGATGGCGGCGGCCGACGGCGCGCGGGCGGCGGCGCCGCTGCCCGCGGAGGGCGGCAACAGCGAGCTCGTCATCGAGCTGTCGGGCACCGTCGAGCTGCGCTGATCTCAGCGCGCAGGCGTGCCCATCGTGGGCGGCGCCTCCTCCTCCTCGTCCTGCGGGGTGATGTTCAGGTTGACGTTCTCGACGTCGAGCTTCTTCTGCTCGCCCAGGCCGCTGAGCACGATCTCGGGCTTCCACAGGATGAACGCGACCATGATCACCTGCAGGACCACGAACGATACCGAGCCCCGGTAGATGTCGCCGGTCGACATCGCCCGGATGCGCTGCTTCGTCACCTTGTCGGTGTAGTCGCTGTTCGGTGCCACGCTGCGCAGGTAGAAGAGGGCGAAGCCGAAGGGCGGCGTCAGGAACGAGGTCTGCAGGTTCATCGCGACCATCACGCCGAACCAGACCAGGTTGATGTCCATCTCCTTGAGCACGGGCAGCAGCAGCGGCAGCAGGATGAACGCGATCTCGAAGAAGTCGATGAAGCAGCCGAGCATGAAGATCAGCGCGTTCACGAAGATCAGGAAGCCCAGCTCGCCGCCCGGCAGGACGGCGAACAGCTTCTTGACCCAGATCGGACCGTCGATCGCCTGGAACGTGAGCGAGAAGATGGTCGAGCCGACCAGCACGAACATCACGAAGATCGCCAGCCGCGCCGACGAATCGAGAGCGCCCTTGAGCAGCTCCCAGCCCAGGCGCCGGCGCGAGATCGCGAGCACCAGCGCGCCGGCCGCGCCCATCGCGCCGCCCTCGGTCGGCGTGGCCACGCCCAGGAAGATCGTGCCCAGCACCAGGAACACCAGCAGCAGCGGCGGGATCAGCACGAACGTGACCTGCCGGGCCAGGGCCGAGAGCAGGTTGGTGCGCACCAGGCGATCGAGGACCGCGATCACGAAGGCGCTGGCGATCGTGGCCATCAGCGCGATGACGATGGTCTCGTCCATCGGGGGCGCGGCATCGACCGTGAAGCCCAGCCATGCCTTGATGGCGGCGTAGTGCTGGAAGACCTGTCCGCCCAGTGCCACGCAGATCACGGTGAGCGCCAGCAGCGAGGCGTGGCCCGAGCGGCCGCTGGTCTCGCGGTAGATGCGCGCCTCCGGAGGCAGGGCCGGGACCCAGGCCGGTTTCACGACCGCGAGCGCCACCATCGCCAGCATGTACAGGGCGACCAGCATGAAGGCCGGGATGAAGGCCGCGCGGTACATGTCGCCGACGCTCTGGCCGAGCTGGTCGGCGATGACGATCAGCACCAGCGACGGCGGAACGATCTGCGCCAGGGTCCCGGAGGCCGTGATCACGCCGGCGGCCAGCGGCCGGTTGTAGCCATAGCGCATCATGATGGGCAGCGAGATCAGGCCCATCGAGATGACCGAGGCCGCGACCACGCCGGTGGTGGCCGCGAGCATCGCGCCCACCAGCACCACCGCGATGGCCACGCCGGCGCGCACCGGACCGAAGACCTGGCCGATGGTCTCGAGCAGATCCTCGGCCATCCGGCTGCGCTCGAGGATCAGGCCCATGAAGGTGAAGAACGGGATCGCGAGCAGGACGTCGTTGCTCATGATGCCGTAGAGCCGCAGCGGCAGCGCGTTGAAGAAGGCCCCAGGCACCATGCCCGCCTCGACCGCGATGTAGCCGAAGACCATGCCGGTGGCCGCCAGCGCGAACGCGACCGGGAAGCCGCTGAGCAGGAACAGCAGCAGCGCCGCGAACATCATCGGCGCCATGATGGCGACCATCGAGCTCATCGCGTGCCCCCCGTGGTCGCGCGTGCGCTTTCGTCGTCGAGTTCCTTGCGCAGGTCCTCGAGCAGCTTGTCTTCCTCGGTGCGCTCCTTGTGAGCGTGCGGATCCGGCGCGACCCCGGCGAGGAAGGCGATGCGCTTGAAGAGCTCGGACAGCGACTGCAGCAGCAGCAGCGTGAAGCCGATGGGCACCAGCACGTAGAGCGGCCAGCGGATCAGGCCGCCGGGGTTGGTCGAGACCTCGCCGGTCTGGTAGGCCGACGCCAGCGAAGGCAGCGCGCTCCAGGCCACGAAGACGCACAGCGGCAGCAGGAACAGCGCGATGCCGATCACGTCGATCCAGACCTGCGCGCGTCGCGATAGCCGGCTCGCGAGCACGTCGATGCGCACATGCTGATCGTGCAGGAAGACGTAGCCCGCACCGAGCATGAACACCGCCGCGAAGAGGTACCACTGCGCTTCGAGAAAGGCGTTCGAGCTCATGTCGAAGGCCTTGCGCGTGATGGCGTTGACCGTGCTGATCAGCACGGCAAGCAGCAGCAGCCAGCCGATGGCGCGGCCTATGCGTTCGCTGATGCCGTCGATCAGGCGGCACCAGACCAGGATCGAGTTCACGGTCGGTCTCTCGGAG
>JBILUW010000017.1:0-26772 GCA_044370795.1 Burkholderiaceae bacterium | reverse complement strand
AGCCCTAGCCCACGCACGCCGCCGGGCCCCGGCGGCCGCCCCTCAGCCGATCGGCGCGAGCGCGAAAGCCGGCCCGCCGTCGGCCGGCACGGCCACGACCTGACCGAACCCCGCGTACAGGCCGGTGGCGGCCGTGATGTTGACCTGGTGGGTGACCATCATGGGCACCGTGCCGCCGCGGTGCGCGGCCACGAAGGCGCGCAGCTCGGCGGTGCGCCCCGGTTCGGCCGCGCGGTCGTCGAAGAAGGAGTTCAGCGCCGGCCAGACCTCGTGCCGACCGAAGGCCAGCTGCGCGGTGTCGCGGCAGCGGCACCAGGCACTCGCCCGCACCTCGCCGAGGGTCACGCCGGCCGCGCGCAGGGCCGCGCCGATGCGCCGCGACTGCTCGCGCCCCTCGGCCGAGAGGTTGCGCTGGCTGGCGCAGTCGTCGAGCCGATAGCCGGGCGGATCGCCGACGCCGGGCTCGGTGATGGCGTGACGCATCAGCAGCACGTGCGGCCCGCGCGCCAGGCGCCGCGCCGCCTCGGGAAGGCCGACGCCGGCGGCCTGCGCCCGCCGCGGCAGGGTCAGCTGGCCGGCTGCGAGCAGCCCCGTCGCAGCCAGCAGACCGGCCAGGCGGCGCCGCGCGCCGAATGCCGCGGGCGGGCCGAAGCCGCGGGAGCGTGCGCTCACCTCGCCCCGCCGCCGCGCAGGCGATCGAGCGCACGCCGGTCGCGCTTGGTAGGACGGCCGCCGTCGATCGCGTGGGCCGGCTCGGGTGCGAGGGCCCGTCGTGCCTGCGCCGCCACGCGCAGACGGATGGACTCTCCGGTCTCCTCGTAGAGCGCCTGCGCGACCGGCGCCGGACCGCGCCGCTCCGACAGCCCGAGGACGACGACCGTGCGCGGCGTCTCGCCGCCGCGCAGCGTCACGGTATCGCCGGGGCGCAGAACCCGCGCGGGCTTGGCCGGCGCGCCGCCGACCAGCACGCGGCCGGCCTCGATCGCCTGCTGCGCCAGGCCGCGGGTCTTGAAGAAGCGCGCGGCCCACAACCACTTGTCGAGCCGCAGTTCGCCATCGTCCATGGTTGGGCCTGCGCGGTGGGAGAGCCGGGCCTAGTGGCCGGCGAAATCGACCAGGCAGTGCAGCGCCAGCCCCGACTCGCGCAGCCGGCGCGAGCCGCCGAGCTCGGGCAGATCGACGATCGCCGCCCCCTCGACGACGACCGCGCCCAGGCGCTCGAGCAGGCGGCGACCCGCCATCATGGTGCCGCCGGTGGCGATCAGGTCGTCGATGAGCAGCACGCGGTCACCGGGCTTGCAGGCGTCGGCGTGCAGCTCGACGGTGGCGCTGCCGTACTCGAGCTCGTACTCCTCGGCCACCGTGGTGTAGGGCAGCTTGCCCTTCTTGCGGATGGGCACGAAACCCAGGTTGAGCTCATAGGCGACGATGGCGCCGAGGATGAATCCACGGGCATCGATGCCGGCCACCAGATCGAGGCGGGCGTCCATGTAGCGGTGCACGAACAGGTCGATCAGGACGCGCAGCGTGCGCGGGTTGGAGAGCAGCGGGGTGATGTCACGGAACATCACGCCCGGCTCGGGCCAGTCGGGCACGGTGCGGATGTGTCGCTTGATGTAGTCGGCGTCGAACATGGCTTCCGATTCTAGGCATACTGGCCGCCCGCGGCGCGGGCGTCGCGGTGCGGTCATATCGGGGAGAACGCGGCGATGCTGAAGGTCTGGGGAAGAGGAACCTCGTCCAACGTCCAGAAGGTGCGCTGGCTGCTCGACGAGGCCGGCATCGCGCACGAGCGGCTCGAGGTGGGCGGCCCCTACGGCGGCACCCGCACCGACGCCTACCTCGCGATGAATCCGAACGCGCTGGTGCCCACGCTGCAGGATGGCGACTTCACCCTCTGGGAGTCGCACGCCATCGTACGCTACCTGGCCAACCGCCACTCCCTTCACGACTGGTATCCCGCCGACTGGCAGGCCCGGGCCGATGTCGAACGCTGGATGGACTGGAGCCAGAGTCTGCTCGGGCCGGCGCTGTTCGGCGGCTTCTGGGGCCTGATACGCACGCCGCAGGCCGAGCGCGATCCGGCGGCGATCCGCGCCAGTGGCGACAAGACCGGCGCGGCGCTGCGCGTGCTGGAGGCGCGCCTGGCCGATCGGCCCTGGCTGTGCGGCGAGCGGCCCACGCTGGCCGAGATCACGCTCGGCATGCACGTCTACCGGTGGCGTGAGCTGCCCTGGGCGCAGGCCGGTCACGAACCCGCCGAACTGCCGCGGCTGGCCGGATGGTTCGCGCGGCTCGCGCAGAGGCCGGCCTTCCAGCGCGTGGTGATGATCCCGATCGTCTGAGGCCGCGAGCCGACAGCGCGCGCCCGGTCCACCGGCCCCGACGGTGACCTGCGGGCCGCGTGCTCAGAGCCCGCGAAACTGCGCGGCGTAGGCGCGGCTGACAGGCAGCCGCACCTCGCGCCCGCCAGCCTGCTCGCGCAGGTGCACGAACTGCCGGCCGGCGAAGTCGCGGCGGATGGTGTCGATCGCATCGACCCGCACGGCCGTGGAACGGTGGATCTGCACGAAGCGCTGCGGATCGAGCGCCGCGAGCAGCTCCGACAGCGGCGTGCGCACCAGCGCAGTGGCCTCGCGGGTCACGATGGCCACATATTTGTCCTGCGCCTCGAGGTAGAGCACCTCGTCGACCGGAATCTGCCGGATGACGTCGCCCAGGCTCGCCCGGATGAAGCGCAGCGGGCCCGCGGCCGGCGCGGCGGCGGGCAGCAGCCCGGCCAGCGCCTGCGCGAGCGCCTGCAGGTCGGTGCCCGGCGCGCGCGCCGCCGCTCCCGCAGCCAGGCGCGCCTGCAGACGATCGACGCACCGGGCAAGACGATCGGCAGCCACCGGCTTGAGCAGATAGTCGACCGCTGCCGACTCGAAGGCCTCGATCGCATGCTGGTCGTAGGCGGTGACGAACACCACCAGCGGCACGCCCGCCGCCCCGGGCTCGGCCTGCGCGAGCGCGCGCGCCACCTCCAGACCGCTGCGTCCGGGCATGCGGATATCGAGGAAGACCACCTCGGGCGCCAGTCGCGCGATGTCGGCGAGCGCCTGGTCACCGTCACCGGCGATCGCCACCACCTCGAGCCCGGGCCAGACCTGCGCGAGCTGCTCGCGCAGCGCCTGCGCCAGCACGGGCTCGTCCTCGGCGATCAGGGCGCGCGGCGCGCGGCTCGGAATCAGGCTCATGGTCGACTCGATTCGGCGGCCGCTGCCGGCAGCCGCAGGCGGGCGCGGGTGACCCCGCCGTCGCGTTCGAGGACGACGGAGGCGTCCTGCCCCAGGGCCAGACGCAGCCGCTCGCGCAGATTCGCCAGACCGGTGCCCTCGGGTCGGCCGGACGGCGTGTCGAAACCGGCGCCGGTGTCGAGCACATCGACCAGCCAGCCAGCCGCGCCGTCGCGCGCGGCGCGCACGGTGATGGCGCCCCCCGCCGCGAGCGGCTCGATGCCGTGCTTGATCGCATTCTCGACCAGGGTCTGCAGCGCCGCCGGCGGCATCGACGCCGACAGGGCGTCGTCGGACACCTCCCAGCGCACGTCCAGCCGGGGGCCCAGGCGCTGCTGCATCACCGCCAGGTAGCCGCGCACCGAGGCGAGCTCGTCGGCGAGCGGCACCACGGCCTGCGCCATGTTGCGCGAGGACGCTCGCAGATAGGCGATCAGCGCATCGAGCATGCGCTGCGCGGCCGCGGCATCGTTGCCCGCCTGCGCCCGCACATGGGCCAGCGTGTTGTAGAGGAAGTGCGGTTCGATCTGCGCACTGAGCAGGGCCAGACGCGCGGCGATGGCCTCGCGCTCGGCGCGGACCACGTCGCCGCGGGCCCGCTCGGCGGCGAGCTGGCGCAGGCGCAGGCGACCGATCGCGGCGAACAGGACGAGCGAGAACAGGCTCCAGAACAGCGGGATGACCACGAGGTGGCGGCTCGCGCTGCCCAGCACCACCGCGACACGATCGAGGTCGGCGCCGGTGAGCGCCAGCACCGCCGCCGAGTAGCCGACCCAGGTGCCAGCGACCCCGACCGCCAGCACATAGCCCACGCGCAGCGCCAGAGGCAGCGCGAACATGTTCAGACCCAGCCAGCGGCCGCTCCAGTGGAACAGGCTGTGGATGGTCAGGCCGATCGCCTGGCTCACGAGCAGGTGGCCCAGGAAGCCGCTCAGTGTCGGCTCGTCGGGGCGCTCGGGCAGCGTCAGCGTGAGGACGAGCGCGATGACCAGGTTGAGCAGCGCCGTCCAGGCCCAGGGAGCCCAGGGCGGGCCGTCGTGCGGCAAGGTCCAGGCCGTGAACAGCGAGCGCAGGACCGGGTGAGGAGCAGACGCGGCGGTCATGGCGGCAGTGTAGCCCCGCGCCCGCGCGACGGCCTCTCCTGGCGGGCATCGTGCGACGAAGCGCCCGGCTCGCGGCGCGAGCCGCCCCGGTAGGGCGCGAGCCGCGTGGGGTGGGCTCCCGCCGCGGGCCCGATGGGCCGGGCCCGGCCGCCGAGGGCTGCCCCGGAGCCTGCGCGCGCAGCCGCCGAGGCGGCGCGCGGTCAGCCGTTCAGCGCGGCAGCGTCGAGGCGCCCATCAGGAAGGCGTCCACGGCATGTGCGCACTGGCGCCCTTCGCGGATGGCCCAGACCACCAGCGACTGCCCGCGACGCATGTCGCCAGCCGCGAAGACCCTGGGCACGGTGGTGTGGTAGCTGCGCGCGCCCTCGGTGTCGGCGCGCGCATTGCCGCGCCCGTCCTTGTCGATGCCGAAGGCCTCGAGCACCGACCCCACCGGCGCGACGAAGCCCATCGCGAACAGCACGAGGTCGGCCGGGATCTCGAACTCCGATCCGGGCACCTCGCTCATGCGCATCTGGCCCGAGGCCGGGTCGCGTACCCACTCGACGCGCGCGCCGACCAGCGCCTTGACGCGCCCCTGGGCGTCGCCGCGGAACGCCTTGGTGGTGATCGCCCAGTCGCGCTCGCAGCCTTCCTCGTGCGAGGACGAGGTGCGCATCTTGATCGGCCAGTAGGGCCAGGTGAGGGCCTTGTTCTCGAGCTCTGGCGGCTGCGGCATCACCTCGAACTGGGTGACCGAGGCCGCGCCGTGACGGTTGCTGGTGCCTACGCAGTCGGAGCCGGTGTCGCCGCCGCCGATCACCACCACGTGCCTGCCCGTGGCCATGATCTGGCCCTGGACGACGTCACCGGCGACGACCTTGTTCTGCTGCGGCAGAAACTCCATCGCGTAGTGCACGCCGGCCAGTTCGCGGCCGGGAACCGGCAGATCGCGGGGCACTTCGGAACCGCCGGCGAGTACCACCGCGTCGAAGGCTGCGAGCAGCTCGGACGGGGCGATGCGCTCGGCGGAATCGTCGGTGACACCCGAGCCGGCGGCCGGCTTGTCACCAACCAGCACGCGGGTGCGGAAGGTGACACCCTCGGCCTGCATCTGCTCGATGCGGCGGTCGATGTGCGTCTTCTCCATCTTGAAGTCGGGGATGCCGTAACGCAGCAGGCCACCGACGCGGTCGTTCTTCTCGAACACCGTGACGTCGTGACCGGCGCGGGCAAGCTGCTGGGCGCAGGCCAGCCCCGCCGGCCCGGAGCCGACGACCGCGACCTTGCGACCGGTGCGGGTGGCGGCCGGACGCGGCACGACCCACCCCATCTCCCAGCCCTTGTCGATGATCGCGTGCTCGATCGACTTGATGCCCACCGGATCGCTGTTGATGTTCAGCGTGCACGCGGACTCGCAGGGCGCCGGGCAGATGCGGCCGGTGAACTCGGGGAAGTTGTTGGTCGAGTGCAGCGTCTCGAGGGCGGCCTGCCACTGGTTGCCGTAGACCAGGTCGTTGAAGTCGGGAATGATGTTGTTGACCGGGCAACCGTTCTGGCAGAACGGAATGCCGCAGTCCATGCAGCGGGCGCCCTGCTGCGCTGCCTGCGCGTCGGTCAGGTGCAGGACGAACTCGCGGTAGTGCCGCACGCGCGACGCGCTGTCCTCGGAGGCCTCCTGCAGCCGCTGGAACTCGATGAAGCCGGTGACTTTGCCCATCCTGGTGCCTGTATCTCGGGTTGATGCGTGGCGGGTCGATGCGTTTCGGGTCGGTGCTGGTCGGGTCGGCCGGCGCGCCGCCTCGCGGGCGCCGGCCCTGCTTCAGGCCGCCACCTGCGCCTTGGGAGGAACCTTGGCGCGGGCGGCGTGCATCTCGCCCAGCGCGCGCTTGTACTCGGTGGGAAAGACCTTGACGAAGCGCGCGCGCGCCGAGTCCCAGTCCTGGAGGATCTCGCGCGCCCGACGGCTGCCGGTGAGGCTGAAGTGGCGCTCGATCAGCCCCTTGAGGATGATCTCGTCGCACTCGCCCCGATGCCAGATGGCCGGGTCGGTGGCCACCAGTTGCTCGGCGGTGGACAGCACCGGCTCGAGCGCGACCATGGCCAGATTGCAGCGCTTGTCGAAGTCGCCGGACGGGTCGTAGACGTAGGCGATGCCGCCCGACATGCCGGCGGCAAAGTTGCGGCCGGTGGACCCGAGCACGACCACGGTACCGCCGGTCATGTACTCGCATCCGTGGTCGCCGGTGCCTTCGACCACCGCGGTGCCCCCGGAGTTGCGCACGCAGAAACGCTCGCCGGCAACGCCGCTGAAGAATGCCTCGCCCTCGATGGCCCCGTACATCACGGTGTTGCCGACGATGATGTTCTCTTCGGCCGGGCCGCGGAAATCGTTGGTGGGCCGCACGATGATGCGCCCGCCCGACAGGCCCTTGCCGACGTAGTCGTTACCCTCGCCGACCAGGTCGAGCGTGACGCCACGCGCCAGGAAGGCGCCGAAGCTCTGGCCAGCGGTGCCGTTGAACTGCACATGGATGGTGTCGTCGGGCAGGCCGTCGTGCCCATGGCGCAGCGCAACCTCGCCGGAGAGCATCGTGCCCACGGTGCGGTTGACGTTGCGGATCGGCAGGATGAACGAGGTCTTCTCGCCGCGCTCGAGCGCGGGCCGCGCGAGTTCGATGAGCCGCTGGTCGAGCGCGGTGGCCAGACCGTGGTCCTGCGACTCGACGCAGCGCCGCGGCGCGTCGGCGGGCACCGCGGGCGCGGCGAAGATCCGCGCGAAGTCGAGGCCGCGCGCCTTCCAGTGATCGACGCCGCGGCGCGTGTCCAGCAGGTCGACGCGGCCGATCAGATCGTCGAAGCGGCGGATGCCCAGCCGGGCCATCAGCTCGCGGACTTCCTGGGCGACGAAGAAGAAGAAGTTGACGACGTGCTCGGGCTTGCCCTGGAAACGCTTGCGCAGCACCGGATCCTGGGTGGCAACGCCCACCGGACAGGTGTTCAGGTGGCACTTGCGCATCATGATGCAGCCCTCGACGACCAGCGGGGCGGTGGCGAAGCCGAACTCATCGGCGCCCAGCAGCGCGCCGATCACGACGTCGCGGCCGGTCTTCATCTGGCCATCGGCCTGCACGACGATGCGGCTGCGCAGGCCGTTGAGCACCAGGGTCTGCTGGGTCTCGGCGAGGCCCAGCTCCCAGGGCGTGCCTGCGTGCTTGATCGACGACAGCGGCGAGGCGCCGGTGCCGCCGTCGTGGCCGGCGATCACGACGTGGTCGGCCTTGGCCTTGGCCACGCCCGCGGCGACCGTGCCCACACCCACCTCGGAAACCAGCTTCACCGAGATCGAGGCCCGGTGGTTGGCGTTCTTGAGGTCGTGGATCAGCTGCGCGAGATCCTCGATCGAGTAGATGTCGTGGTGCGGCGGCGGCGAGATCAGGCCCACGCCCGGCACCGAATAGCGCAGCATCCCGATGTAGTCGGACACCTTGTGGCCGGGCAGCTGGCCGCCCTCGCCGGGCTTGGCGCCCTGAGCCATCTTGATCTGGATCTGGTCGGCGCTGGCCAGATACTCGGCCGTGACGCCGAACCGGCCAGAGGCCACCTGCTTGATCCGGGAGCGCAGCGAATCGCCGGCCTTCAGCGGGATGTCGACCTCGATGCGATCGGCGCCGATCACCTTGCCCACGGTGTCGCCGTCGGCGATCACGGAGCGGCCGGCGCGCAACTCGGCCCGGTAGCGCATCGCGTCCTCGCCGCCCTCGCCGGTGTTGCTCTTGCCGCCGATGCGGTTCATCGCGATCGCCAGCGTGGTGTGCGCCTCGGTGGAGATCGAGCCCAGCGACATCGCGCCCGTGGCAAAGCGCTTGACGATGTCGGCGGCTGGCTCGACCTCGTCGATGGGTACCGGCGCGCAGGCGTCGAAGCGGAAGTCGAACAGACCGCGCAGCGTCATGTGGCGCACGCTCTGATCGTTGATGAGCTTCGCATACTCCTGGTAGGTGGCGTAGCTGCCCGACCGGGTGCCGTGCTGCAGGCGCGCGATCGCGTCGGGCGTCCACATGTGGGCCTCGCCGCGGATGCGGAAGGCGTACTCGCCACCGGCGTCGAGGGCCTGCGCGAGCACGGGGTCGCCACCGAACGCCGCCTGATGCAGCCGCAGCGCCTCCTCGGCGACCTCGAACACGCCGATGCCCTCGACGTTGGACGCGGTGCCGGTGAAGTACTTGTCGACCAGCGCGCGCGACAGGCCGATCGCCTCGAAGATCTGCGCGCCGCAGTAGCTCATGTAGGTGGAGATGCCCATCTTGGACATCACCTTGTTCAGGCCCTTGCCGATGGCCTTCACGTAGTTCTTGACCGCCTTCTGCGCGCCGGCTTCGCCCTGAGCGCGGTAGAGGTCGGCGAGCGTCTCGATCGCGAGATACGGATGGATGGCCTCGGCGCCGTAGCCGGCGAGCAGCGCGAAGTGATGGACCTCGCGCGCCGACCCGGTCTCGACCACCAGACCGGTGCTGGTGCGCAGGCCCTTGTCGACCAGGTGCTGGTGGACCGCGCTCATGGCCAGCAGTGCGGGAATGGCGACCCGGTCGGCGGCGACCTTGCGGTCGGACACGATCAGGATGTTGTAGCCCGAGCGCACGGCGTCCTCGGCCTGCGCCGCGAGCGAGGCCAGGCGCGCCTCGATGCCCTCGGCCCCCCAGGCCAGCGGGTAGCAGACGTCGAGCTCGAACGACTTGAACTTGTTGTCGGTGTAGTGCTCGATGTGGCGGATCTTGGCCATGTCCTCGGCATCGAGGATGGGCTGCGAGACCTCCAGGCGCATCGGCGGATTGATGTTGTTGAGGTCGAGCAGGTTGGGCTTGGGCCCGATGAACGACACCAGCGACATCACCAGCTGCTCGCGGATCGGGTCGATCGGCGGGTTGGTCACCTGCGCGAACAGCTGCTTGAAGTAGTTGTAGAGGGGCTTGTTCTTGTCGGACAGCACCGCCAGCGGCGAGTCGTTGCCCATCGAGCCCACCGCCTCCTCGCCGGCCTGCGCCATCGGGCTCATCAGGAACTTGAGGTCTTCCTGGGTGTAGCCGAAGGCCTGCTGGCGGTCGAGCAGCGAGGCCGCCGGCCGGTTGGCGGCGAGGTCGACCTGGACGTCGGCGCGCTGCGCGTCGATCTCGTCGAGCTTGATGCGGATGGCCTCGATCCACTCGCGGTACGGCTTGCTGTTGGCCAGCTGCTGCTTGAGCTCGGCGTCGTCGATGATGCGGCCCTGCTCGAGGTCGATCAGGAACATCTTGCCGGGCTGCAGGCGCCACTTCTTGACGATGCGGCTGTCAGGGATCGGCAGCACGCCGGCCTCGGAGGCCATGATCACCATGTCGTCGTCGGTCACGCAGTAGCGGGCCGGACGCAGGCCGTTGCGATCGAGCGTGGCGCCGATCTGGCGGCCGTCGGTGAAGGCGATCGCGGCCGGACCGTCCCAGGGCTCCATCATCGCGGCGTGGAACTCGTAGAACGCGCGTCGCTTCTCGTCCATCAGCGCGTGCTGCTCCCAGGCCTCGGGGATCATCATCATCATCGCGTGCGCGATCGGGTAGCCGGCCATCACCAGCAGCTCGAGGCAGTTGTCGAAGGTGGCGGTGTCGGACTGCCCGGCGTAGACGATGGGGTAGAGCTTGGCGAGATCGTCGGCAAGCACCGGCGAGCGCATGACGCCCTCGCGGGCACGCAGCCAGTTGTAGTTGCCCTTGACCGTGTTGATCTCGCCGTTGTGCGCGATCAGGCGGTAGGGGTGGGCCAGCGGCCACTCGGGGAAGGTGTTGGTGGAAAAACGCTGGTGCACGAGCGCGAGCGCCGACACGAAGCGCGGATCCTGGAGGTCGCGGTAGTACTGGCCCACCTGGCCGCACAGCAGCAGGCCCTTGTAGACGATGGTGCGCGCCGACATCGACGGCACGAAGTACTCCTTGCCGTACTTCAGGTTCAGCGCCTGGATCGCGTGGCTGGCCATCTTGCGGATGACATAGAGCTTGCGCTCCAGGGCGTCGGTGACCATGACGTCGGGGCCGCGACCGATGAAGATCTGGCGGATCACGGGCTCCTTGGCCTTGACCGTGGGCGACATCGCCATCGCGAGGTCGATGGGCACGTCGCGCCAGCCGAGCAGCACCTGCCGCTCGGCACGCACCGCGCGCTCGAGGGCCTGCTCGCAGGCCAGGCGCGAAGCGTGCTCCTTGGGCAGGAAGACCATGCCCACGCCGTACTCGCCGGCCGGCGGCAGCGTGACGCCCTGGCGGGCCATCTCCTCGCGGAAGAACTGGTCGGGGATCTGGGTCAGGATGCCCGCGCCATCGCCCATCAGGGCGTCGGCACCAACCGCGCCCCGGTGATCGAGGTTGCACAGGATCTGCAGACCCTGCTCGATGATCCGGTGGCTCTTCTTGCCCTTGATATGGGCAACGAAACCCACGCCGCAGGCATCGTGCTCGTTGGCCGGATCGTAAAGACCATGCGCCTCAGGCGCTCTCGCCGACGAAAGCTGAACGGCCGATTCCGACCCGTGGTGGTGCGTGCTGTGCATCCCGGCGCTCCGCGCAATCCCAAGCTGTGTATGGTGCGCGCCCGCCCAGGCTGCGCCAGCCGATCATGCGGCGGTGCAGCGAAGCGAACGCGGACGAACCTTGCACTATACAAGGGCGTACGCGGGAATTGAAGCAATCCGAGTGCCAGGCTCGGATGTCCACGGCCGAGGCCACCGCCGCGGCCGCGCGCGGCGCAGCGCCGGCGTGGCCAGGTCTAGGGGTGCGGCCCCCAGGGCGCGGCCATCAGGAGCTTGTTGTCCTGGGCATGCAGCAGCGGGCGCAGCTTGCGGGCGAAGGCCATGAAGGCTTCGTCGGCGAACAGCGCGCTCCAGAAGGCCCGCCGGTCGGCATCGTCATCGAACTTCCAGAGATGGACGAGTTCGTTGAGTGCGCCGATGTCGCCGGTGAAGTAACCCACCAGACGCTTCGGATGGCGTTCTATCGCCGGATAGCCCTCGGTGCGATAGAGCTCGACCACCTCGGCCATCTTGCCGACGATGACCTGATAGGTGCGGATTTCGTAGATGGGCATGGGCCGTCTCCGTTGGCGTTCAGGAAGGCTGCGCGACGGGTGTGGTCTGGCGCGCGTCGGGCAGCAGCAGCGCGCAGGCCAGCGTGACCAGCGCGATGCCGGCCATGAAGCCGAGCAGCCAGGAAAAGCCCGACGCCTTGACCAGCGGGCCGAGCGCCCACACTGCAAGCGAGCTCACGCCGAACGACACCCCGATGCGGATGCCCGAGACGCGCGAGCGCATGCGATCGTCGACGTAGCGCACGACCATGGCGTCGGTGAAAGGGATGGCGCCGAAGATCGAGACCATGATCGCGATCTGCAGCGCGAACAGCCACCATCCCTGGGCATTGGCCGCGGCCAGCAGCAGCGGCGCCTGCAGCATCACGACCGCCACGTAGATGCGCTTGAGGGGGTAGCGGTCGATCAGGCGACCCACGACGATCTGGGCGAGCGAGGCAACCGCGTACACCGCCGCCAGCAGCAGGCCGAGCGTGGCCGGGTCCTCGACGATGCCGGCGAAGCGCTCGCGCAGCAGCTCGCCATTGCCGTTGGTGGTGAAGTTGAAGAGCAGGCTGCCCGTGATGGCGGTGGCGGTCATGATGACGACGATGCGCAGCATCACCGAGCGCGGCAGTACGGTCACCTTCGAGGCGCGGCGCGCTGGCGGCTCGCTCTCGCGCGGGGCGACCAGCGCGAAGGCCACGCCGGCGGCGATCGAGATCAGCGCGGGGACCGCGAACGCGGCGCGCCAGCCGACGTGCTTGACGAGCAGGCCGGTGACCAGCGCGGCGACCGCAATGCCGAGATTGCCGACGAGCCCGTTGAAGCCGATGGTGATGCCGGGGTTGCGCGCACCCTGCACCAGCATCGGGATGCCCACCGGATGGTAGATGGACGAGAAGGCGCCCAGCAGCGTGAGCGCCGCCGCCATCGCCCACGGTCCGTTCGTCAAGGCAACCAGCAGCGCGGAGGCGCCCATGCCGAAGAAGAACAGCAGCATCATGGCGCGCCGGCCCCAGAGGTCGCCGAGCCGGCCGGCCGGCAGCGAGCCCAGGCCGAACAGCAGGAAGGCGCCGGCGCTGTAGGGCATCAGGTCTTCCCAGCGCTGCACGCCGAACTCCTGGGCGATGGCGCCGACGGCCGTGGCGAAGATCAGCAGGAACATGTGGTCGATCGCGTGGCCCAGATTGAGCAACGCCGCCACGCCGCGCGAAGGAGTCATTGCCGTCCTCCCCTGGAAAGCCGCCAACGAGCCGAACGAGGGCTCAGGCCGGGCCGTGGCCCGGAGGATCGCGCCGGACCAAGGCCGGCGCGCCGGCCGCCAGCGGCGAGGCGAGCAACGAAGCCGCTGCCGGGGTATCGCCGGCGATCCGCAGGAACTCACGGATCGCGAACCGGTCGGTCATCCCGGCAATATAGTCGGCCACGGCGCGCGGACCAATGCGCTCGTTCCGGATCCGGTGCTCATCGGGCATCAGCCGCGGATCGGCAAGAAAGCGCTCGAAAAGGGCAGCAACGAGCCGGCGGGCCTCGTCCATCACCGCCGTGACCTGCGCATGCCGGTACAGCCGCTCGCGCAGCAGACGCTTGAGCGGCCGGGCGCGAGACTGCAGGCCAGCCGAGAAGGCGACCAGCGGAGCGCAGCGGCGCACGGCGTCGACATCGGCCGGAGCGGCGGCAGCCAGCCGCCCGTTGGTGCAGGCCACCAGATCGTCGATGCGCTCGGCGATCATCCCGCGCAGCACCTCGTGCACGAGGCGGCGTCCGGCGAGCCCGGGGTGGCGGGCTCGAACCCCGGCAGCATGCGCGGCGAAGAGCTCGACCGACTCGAGTTCGACAAGCGACAGCAGCCCCGAACGAAGGCCGTCGTCGACGTCGTGATGATCGTAGGCAATCTCGTCGGCGAGGTTGGCTACCTGCGCCTCGATGGTGGGCTGGCCACCGTCGAGAAAGCGCGCGCCGACGTCGCCCAGCGCGCGGGCGTTGGTTCGCGAGCAGTGCTTGAGGATGCCCTCGCGCGTTTCGAAGCACAGGTTCAGGCCGTCGAACGCGCCGTAGCACTGCTCGAGTTCGTCGACCACGCGCAGCGACTGCAGGTTGTGCTCGAACCCTCCCCACTGAGCCATGCAGGCGTCGAGCGCATCCTGGCCGGCGTGGCCGAAAGGCGTGTGGCCGAGATCGTGCGCCAGCGCGATCGCCTCGACCAGATCCTCGTCGAGGCCCAGGCGGCGCGAGATCGAACGCGCGATCTGCGCGACCTCGATCGAGTGCGTCAGGCGGGTGCGGAACAGATCGCCTTCGTGATTGACGAAGACCTGGGTCTTGTACTCGAGCCGGCGAAAGGCCGTGCAGTGCACGATGCGGTCGCGATCGCGCTGGAACTCGCTGCGCGGCGTGGCCGCAGGCTCGGGGTGGCGGCGGCCGCGGGTGACGTCCGGATCGGCTGCCCAGGGAGCGCGCCGGCTGTCTTGCGGGCTCATCGGTGGGCGGATGCCAGCGCAGGCCTGGCGCGGCGCGCGGGCGCCGCGCTCAGGCCGCGCGCCGCGCGCAGGCGGCCAGCGTCTGGCCCAGCAGCGCGTCGGGGGCGCGGCGCAGCGTGGCGCGACCCATTCCGTCGAGCAGCACGAATCGCGGCGTGCCCTGCTCGGCCTTCTTGTCGATGCTCATGAGCTCGAGCCAGCGCTCGAGTGGCCAGTCGGGGGCGCGCACCGGCAGCCCCGCGCGGGCGATGACGGCCGCGAGCCGGTCGACCTGAGCCGGCTCGAGCAGTCCGAGCCGGCAGGACAGATCGGCCGCCTGCACCATGCCGGCGCCGACCGCCTCGCCGTGCAGCCAGACGCCGTAGCCGGCGCCCGCCTCGATGGCATGGCCGAAGGTGTGGCCGAAGTTCAGGATGGCCCGCAACCCCGACTCGCGCTCGTCGCGGGCGACGACGTCGGCCTTGATCTCGCAGCTGCGCGCGATCGCGGCGGCCATCGCGTCGGGATCGCAGGCGCGCAGCGCGACGACATGGCGCTCGATGGTCTCCAGGTAGGCGGCATCGGCGATGGCGCCGTGCTTGATCACCTCGGCGAGACCGGCCGACAGCTCGCGCGGCGGCAGCGTGCGCAGCGCGCCGGTGTCGGCGAGGACCAGGCGGGGCTGGTGGAAGGCGCCGATCATGTTCTTGCCGGCGGGGTGGTTGATGGCCGTCTTGCCGCCAACCGATGAATCGACCTGCGCGAGCAGCGTGGTGGGCACCTGCACGAAGTCGACGCCGCGCTGGTAGACGGCCGCCGCGAAGCCGGCCATGTCGCCCACCACGCCGCCGCCCAGAGCAACCAGCAGGCAGCCGCGGTCGAAGCGGGCGGCGAGCAGCGCGTCGAAGATGCGGTTGAGGCTGTCCCAGGTCTTGTGCTCCTCGCCTGCGGGCAGCACCACGTCGATGAGCGCGGCCGGCGCCGTGCCCAGGCCGCGGCGCACGCGCGCGAGGTAGAGGGGGGCCACCGTGTCGTCGGTGACGATCGCGACCTGCCTCCCGGTGGCGAGCCGCGTCAGGGCTTCGCAGCCATCGACGAGACCCTCGCCGACCAGGATCGGGTAACTGCGGTCGCCCAGGCAGACGTCGATCGATCTCATGAGGCCGAAGTCGTGGGTTGCAGGCTGGGCGGCAGCGCCGCGACAACATCGAGAGCCGTGCGCTCGACGGGATGGCGACCGGTGTGGACCGTCCGGTGGGCGGTCTCGCGGTAAAGGGGGTCGCGCGCGGCGACCAGCTCGGCGATCCGCGCGCGCGGATCGGCGGTGCGCAGCAGCGGCCTGACCCGATCGTTGCGCAAACGGTGCCAGAGCTCGGCGACGCCGGCCTGCAGATAGATCGTGAAGCAGCGGCCGCGCAGCAGCTCGCGATTGCGCTCGACGGTGACGGCGCCGCCGCCGGTGGCGAGCACGATGCCGGGCCGCGCGCTGAGATCGTCGATGACATGCGTCTCGCGGCGGCGGAAACCCTCCTCGCCCTCGAGTTCGAAGATGGTGGCGATCGGGACGCCGCAGCGCGACTCGAGCTCGCGATCGGCATCGACGAAGCGCCGGCCAAGCATCGCCGCGATGCGCCGGCCGACCGTCGACTTGCCGCTGCCCATCATGCCGATCAGGCAGATCGGCGCGTCGGGCGGCAGTTCGGGCGAGGTATCGACGCCGGCGCCGGCGGCCGGATCGGATGACACGGGCGTGGTCATGCCCGCTAGCTTAGCAGCCGGCTCGCCGCCCGCCCGGGCGGGCGGCGATTCCTCAGTCGGCGACGGTGCAGTCGCCGACCGCGCCGTAGGGCGACCTGACGCCCGGCGGCGCCACGGTCTCGCTGCTGATGTCGGAGGCGAGCACCGGCAACGTGAAGGTACGCTCGGAGGCAACCTCGGTGCCGGCGATCGCGGTGATCGTCACGCGCAGACGCAGACTGGTCCAGTTCGCGTACTCGCGGGCGTACTCCACCTGCAGGTTGGCAAAGCCTGTCGAATCGGTGCGTCCGTCGGTCGACACGACCCTGACGATCGCGGTGCCGTTGCCCGGGTCGAGCGCGCCGTTGCCGTTGATGTCCTCGCCCGCATCCAGGCGCAGGTTGCCGTTGGTGTCCTCGCTCTCGCACGACCAGGGGGGCACGGCCGACGTGGCGCCGCCGATGGCCCAGATCGCGCCATTCCAGTAGTAGCGGCCCTTGGCGTAGCGCACGCCCACCAGCGTGGCCTGCACGGTCGCGCCGACCACCGGGTTACCGGCGCTGTCGGTGACGGCGGCTGTCCAGGGCATGATGTACTTGGTCGGACCCGACTCCTCGATCTGGTTGCCGGTGCCGATGCGCACCACCAGCTCCTGCCGCGCGGCGGTGAGCGTCGCGTCGGCAGAGATGGCCACGGCCGGCACGCTGGCGCGGATCCTGATCTGGCCGTTGCCCGTGGAATTGGCGCCGGGGAAGAAGGCCACCGAGGCGACGCCGGAAGAATCGGTGGTCGCGGTGGCAGGCTCGATACGCCCGTTGCTCGGATCGGCGACGGCCGAGAAGCTGACGGTCGCGCCCTTGATCGGGTTGTCGGCAGCATCACGAACCACCGCGATCAGCTGGCTCGAGTTGGTGCCGGCCGCCGAAAGATTGACACCGACGGTCGACGGGCTGGACTGCAGGCTGATCTTGCTCGCGGTGCGGCTGACGAACTCGACCCGCTGGGTGCTCGAGATGGTGCCGGCGGTGGCGGTAATGGTTGCCTGGCCAGCGGTCGAGGAACTGATCGTCGCAGTCGCCTCGCCGGCGGCGTTGGTGGTCACGGTGGATGCGGCCAGCGCGCCCCGGGTGGATTCGAAACGCACGCTCTGGCCCGCCTGCGGCACACCGTCTATCAGGTAACGCACGGTCACCGAAGTGGCCGTGGTGACCGGCAACTCGGCCGCCGCGGCCGGCGCGAGGAAGGTGAGCAGGGTGCCCGAAACCTGCACCGGCAGTGTGGCGCTGGCGCCAAGCGTCGAGCTTGCAGTCAGGGTGTCGGCGCCGGAACGGGTGCCGGTCACCTGGAATCGCGCCTGGCCGGCGCTGTCGGTAAGGACCGAGGTCGCCGAAAGCCCGTTGCCCGCCGCCGAGGCGAGGGTCACGGCCCGGCCGGCGATCGGATTGCCGGCCGAGTTGCGCAGACTCACCGTGTATTCGTTGGCCGCGCCGAAGACGAGGTTGACCGGACCGCTGAGGGCAAGCTGGGTGCCGGTTACCGCCACCTGGATGGTGCGCTGCAGGGCGCCGCTCGTGGCCTTGACCTCGATCAGACGGTTCGCGGGTTCGGAGATCGACAGCGTGGCGGTCGCGGTCCCGGCAAGATCGGTGCGCGCGCTCGTGATCTGCAGCGTCGAGCCGAGATCGGCGGTCGAGAACTCCACGTTCTGGTTGAGCATCGTGCGGTTGCCGGCGTCCTTGACCACGGCGCTGATCGTCGCGGTCGCGCGACCGTCGGAGCCGATGGTCGGCGCGCTCGTGAGCAGCAGCATCGAGGCGGGACTGCCGGCTCCCGTCCCCGATCCGGTACTGCCCTGGGCTCCCGCACCGCCGCCGCCGCCCCCGCCACAGGCGGACAGCGCCAGGCACGCGAGGACGGTCACGACCGTGAACAGCTGGCGGAAAGGAGCGAGGATCGCTTGAGGAAAACGCATGACTGGGCTCTGGTGCATGATGGATACGGGCGCGATGGTAACCGGCTCAGCGCGCGATCGCGGTGTCGGCGACGACCCGGGGCGTCAGGAAGACCAGCAGCTCGGTGCGGTCGTTGCGCTTCAGGTTGTTCTTGAAGGCGTTGCCCACGACGGGCAGGTCGCCGAGCAGCGGCACCTTGTTGGTCTGGTTGCGCTCGAACTGCTCGTAGATGCCGCCGATCACGACGGTGCCGCCGTTCTCGACCAGAACCTGCGTGCGCACGGCCCGGGTGTCGATCGCAAAGCCCGCCGGCGTCAGCTGGCCGACCTGGTCGCGGTTGACCGACACCTCGAGGATCACGTTGCCTTCCGGCGTGATCTGCGGCGTCACCTCGAGCCGCAGGCTGGCCTTGCGGAACTGGATCGCGGTGGCGCCGCTCGAGGTCGCCTGCTGGAACGGCAGCTCGGTGCCCTGCTCGATCATCGCCTTGCTCTGATCGGCGGTGAGCACTCTGGGGCTGGAGATCACCTTGCCGCGCTGGTCGGCCTCGAGCGCCGACAGCTCCAGGTTGACGAAGCGCGTGAGCTTCGAGCCGAACAGGCTGATGGCGAAGGTCGCCGGGTTGAAGCCGGAGATCGATGGCGCCGGCAGGTTGACGAAGTTGGTGTTCTCGAGCGCGGTCAGGCGGCCGAGCCCCGGGGCATTGATGCCGGTGAGGTCGGTGCCGTTCTGCGAGGAGAGATCACCGAGCCCGCGCAGGTTGCCCGAGATCGTCGAGTACGCCCCGCCGGCAAGGCGCTGGCCGGCCCCGTAGACAGGCACGTTCATCGCGGTCAGGGTCCCGGTCACTGGATCGGTGACGCCGACGGTGCGATAGACCGAGGCCGAGACGTCGTTGTAGCCCAGACGCGCACCGAGGTTGCGCGAGAACTTGTCGTCGGCCTCGACGATGCGGGCCTCGATCAGCACCTGGCGCACGGCGATGTCGACCTGGGTGATCAGCTTGCGCACCTCCTCGAGCCGGGGCGCAGTGTCCTGGATGAAGAGCTTGTTGGTGCGGGCATCGAACACCGCGCTGCCACGCTTTGACAGCACGGGCTGCTTTTCGTTGGTGAGCAGCTTGGCGAGATTTTCCGCCTTCTGGTAGTTGAGCTGGAAGATCTCGGTGCGCAGCGGCTCGATGTCTGCAATCTGCTGGCGCGCTTCGAGTTCGAGCTTTTCCTTGGCCGCGAGTTCCTCGCGCGGCGCGATCAGGATGACGTTGCCGCTGCGCCGCAGGTCGAGCGCCTTCGACTGCAGGACGATGTCCAGAGCCTGATCCCAGGGGACGTCCTTCAGGCGCAGCGTCACGTTGCCGGTCACCGAATCGCTGGTGACGATGTTCAGGTTGGTGAAGTCGGCAATGACCTGCAGCAGCGCGCGCACGTCGACGTTCTGGAAGTTCAGCGACAGGCGATCGCCCCGGTAGCCGGCCTTGCCGCCGAGCTGATTCGGGTCCTCGCGCAGCGGCTTGACCTCGACCACGAACTGGTTCTCGCTCTGGTAGGCGTTGTGTTCCCAGGTGCCCTGCGGCTCGATCACGAGCCGGGCGTTATCGCCCTGCTGCGTGGCGCGCACCGCCCTGATCGGGGTGCCGAAGTCGGTCACGTCGAGCACGCGGCGCAGGTTGTCGGGCAGCCGGGCGCGCAGGAAATCGACGACGAGAGTCTGGCCCTGCTGGCGGATGTCGACGCCCACGCCAGGGCTCGAGAGGTCGACCACCACGCGGCCTTCGCCGCCGCGGCCGCGACGGAAATCGATGTCGCGCAGCGCGAACGAGGTCGCCGGATCGGCGCGCGACGGGGCGAAGCTGGGCGCCGGAGCCGACGCGGCCTCCGCAGCGACCGGGGAGAGCGACACGACGACGACGTTACCCTCGATCGCGGTGGTGTAGGACTGAGGCCGCTTGAGGTTCATCACGACGCGCACGCGACCGCCCGACTGGACGATGGCAACGTTGCGCACGTCGCCCTGGACCATGTCGATCGTCGACTGACCCGCCTTGTTCTCGGTGTTCGGGAAGTCGAGCGCGATGCGCGGCGGGTTGTTGATCGAGAAGCCGCCGGGCTGCGCCGCGGGCGGATTCTTCATCCGGATGCGCAATACGGTGCCCGGCCCCTGGGCTGTGCTGGTGACCGCCTCGACCGCGTTGGCAGCCGGGACAGCCGGTGGCGAAGCCGCAGCGGGAGCCGCAGCGGGAGCCGGAGCCGCCTGCGCCGGAGCCGCAGCCGGAGCCACCTGCGCCGGCACCGCCTGGGCGCTTGCAGGCGCGCCTGCCGGCTGCAGCCCGGGAGTCGGGACCGGCGCGACGACCGCCTGCTGGCCAGCAGCCGCAGGAACCTGTGGCGCCGCGCTCTGGGCGATGGCACGGCCGCCGCCAACCATCAGGAGCACCAGACATGCTCGAGCGAGCCACCGCGATGGACCCACCGGGCGCCAGCCGACCACCGCCGGCCGACTGCCCGATCCGCCCCATTGATCGACCTTCATTTCGAGCCCTCCGCGAGCCGCAGCGAGTTCTCCCGCTCCGCCCAGTCACCGGTGCCATCCTGAACAATCTCGCGGAGGGTCACCTCGTTCTCGGTCACCTTGACGATCCGACCGAAATGCGGCCCGACGTAGTTGCCTGTCTTGACCTGATACACAACCGACTCCACCTGCAGCAACGCAAAGGTTTGGCCCGCGCTCGTGACATGACCGACCATCCGGATGATGTCGAGCGGAAAGCTTTCCAGCGGCTCGCGCCGCCGGTTCGTATCGGGCTTCGGACCCGTCTGCCGACCCGCATCCACCGGCTGGTCGGCGACGAGGCGGATCTTCGCCGGCGAGAACGGATCGGCAACCTCCGAGCCGTCATACCGGAAAGGCTTGAAGCTCTTGGGCTCCTGCAGCCTGTCCTTGAGCAGGGGGGTGGCGGCCTTCTGCTTTTCCATCCAGTCACGCAACTCGTCCTGGGAGTCGCCGCAGCCGGCGAGGACCAGGCCGAGAGCAGCCACGACGGCAACGCGCCCGACGGTCATTTCGCCCCTCCGGCGGCGCCCTTGGGCTGGTTGCGGCGGGCCTTGTCGACCTCTTCGCCATCGAGGTAGCGGTAGGTCTTGGCGATCGCATCGAGCGTCAGCTGCCCCGGCTTCTCGCCCGCCTGCAGGCTGAGGTTGTTGAGCGTGACGATGCGGGCGAGGTTGGCGACGTCGCTGGCGAATCCGCCGAGGTCGTGATAGCTGCCAGTCAGCCGGATCGCGATCGGCAGTTCGGCGTAGAAATCGCGCACGACGACCTGACCCGGCTTGAAGAGCTCGAACTGCAGGCCGCGCGAGTGTCCGGCCTGGGTGATGTCGGAGAGCAGCGCGTCCATCTCGGCCTTGCTGGGCAATTGCCGCTGAAGCTGGCTGACATAGGCCGACACCAGGGTCTTCTGCTTGCGCAGCGTATCGACGTTGATGGCCGAAATCAGCTTGTCGGCGTACTGGCTCTTGAGGGTGTTCTCCTGACTCTCGGCGCTCGACAGGTCGGAGAGCTGGCTGCTCCAGTAGCCAACGTAGGCAAGCAGCATCACGCCGGCGAAGATTCCCGCAAGCAGGCTGAAGCGCGGCACCGCCGGCCACAAGCCCGGATGGCGGCCCTGCAGGCCTTCGAATTGGCGGCCGAACGCCTTCAGGTCGATCGCCGGCATGGTCAGTTTCGTTGCCATGGCCACCTCAGGGTCGCGCGCCGGAACCGGCGTAGGCTGCAACCGGCGACCCGCCGGCAGGCGCGCCGGCCAGCGGTTTGGGCGATGCGCCCGGAGTCTTCTCGGCCATCACCTGCTGTATCGGCCGGATCTGGGCGGTCAGTGAGAACTCGAACACCCTCAAGGCCTCCTTCTCGCGGCCGCGCACCGCCACCGCCGGGTTGGGCATCTGGCCGGCCTTGATCTCGAGCAGCTCCGGCCGCTCGAGCCACTCGGTCTCGGTAGCCAGCGAACGCAGCAGCGCCGACACCTGTCCGTTGGAGTGAGCCCAGCCGCTGAGCGCGATGACCCGCTCGTCCTGACGCACCTGGCGCAGCACCATGCCGCTGGGCGCGCGCCGCGCCAGATCATCGAAGACCCGGACCGGGATCGTGCGGTCGCGCTGCAGCGACTCCACGGCCGTCTGGCGCGCCATCAGCGCCTCGATCTCCTGGCGCAGCTGGCCGATTTCCTTGATCTCGCGCTCGAGCCGATCGTTCTCCTGCGTGATGAAGGCGTTGCGCGCCGACTGGGCCTCGATCATCCGGTCGATGCCCAGGGCAACCGCGACCGCAGACGTCAGCGCGAGGATCACGGTGAGCGCTGCCAGGTTGACGAAGTCCTTCCGGCGCCTTTCCCGCGCCATCTCCCGGTGGGGTAGCAGGTTGATGCGGATCATGCGTCGAACCTCCTGAGCGCGAGTCCGCAGGCCGTGACCAGCGCGGGAGCGTCGAAGCGCAGCTGACGCTCGCGGATCGACTCGGAGATCTCCATGCCCTGGAACGGGCTGAGGATCTCGGTGGGGACCTGGGTGTGCGCGCCGACGGACTCGCACAGGCCCGGAACCACGCTGGCGCCCCCGGCGAGGAAGATGCGATCGACCCGCGTGTACGGCGTGGCGGTGAAGAAGAACTGGAGCGCTCGCGCGATATCGGTCGCGCCATGTTCGACGAAGGGAGCGAGAACGTCGCTCTGGTAGTTGTCGGGCAGCTCGCCCGTCTTCTTCTTCTGCTCGGCCTCATCGAGGGTGAGGCCGTAGAGCCGCATCAGGTCGAGGGTCAGCTGATGCCCCCCGAAGGCCTGCTCGCGCTCGAAGACGGTATGACCGTCGGCGACCACCGTCACGTGGGTGACGGACTGGCCGATGTCGAAGACCGCGATGACTTCCGACTGACCGCCGCCCGGCAGGAAGGCAGCAACATGGTCGATGGCGATGCGGGCGGCCAGGGAATCGACGTCGACGACCACCGGCTTGAGCCCGCACATCTCGGCGACAGCGACACGGTCCTCGACCTTCTCGCGCCGCGACGCTGCCAGCAGGACATCGACCTCGCCGGGATCGCCTTCGGACGGCCCGATGATCTGGAAGTCGAGGCTGACCTCCTCGATGGCGAAGGGGACATACTGAGCCGCCTCCGACTCGACCTGGAATTCGTAATCCTCGGCACTGAGCCCGGCCGGCAGCGTGATGCGCTTCGTGATCACCGCCGAAGAGGGCATGGCCAGCGCGGCGTCGCGGGTCCGGGTCCCGATGCGGCGCAGGGCACGCCCCAGAGCCTCGGCGACCTGCTCGGGTCGTTCGATGTTGCCATCGGAGATCGCGCCGTCTTCGATCGGCTCGATCGCGTAGCGCTGCAGGCGGATCGGCGCCTTCACACCGGGGACGAGCTCGACGAGCTTGACGCTCGACGAGCTCATGTCGACCCCCAGCAAGGAGGGCGCCTGGCGCTTGCGAATTCCCGGAAGACTCAGACCCACGTTGACCTCTCGATGACCGGACAAATACAGGCCGGACAGACACTTGCGATACCTTCCTGACGCTTCGAATGAAGGCCGGAACTCGCGTCAGGCAACTCTATCGGCTTTTGCTGTGAGGAAAATCCTTGCGGCCATCCTTCCGTCGTCCACTGGCGACCATCCGGCGTCCTGTGACTTATTCCTCACTTGCGGTGCGCGCCAGCGGTCGTCGCGAGGGAACAAGCGGCAAGAGCGCGGCCGCGGTCCGGCGACGCCGCGCGAGCGGGCGACCCGTATAATTCGGCGCTCTCGCAGGGTGGCCGCCGGCCGCCGCGCTCACCTCCGGACACCGCCATTCGCGCCGCGTCCCCCCGCTCACCGCGACCCCGCTGGGTCGACATCCTGCTCATCGCGCTCGGCCTGCCGCTGGCCCTTGCGCTCGCCGGCGCGCTCGCGCTGGCGCTGGTCGTGCTGCTGGCAAGCGAGCGGCTGCCCGCCCTCGACGAACTGACCGACTACCGGCCCAAGGTTCCGCTGCGCGTGTACTCCGCCGACGGCGTTCTGCTCGGCGAGTTCGGCGAGGAGCGGCGCAGCGTGGTGCGCATCACGGAGGTGCCGGCACTCATGAAGAACGCGATCCTCGCGGCCGAGGATTCACGCTTCTTCGAGCACCGCGGCATCGACTTCAAGGGCATCGCCCGTGCGGCCGTCTCGAACGTGCTCTCGGGCGGGCGCGACCAGGGCGCCAGCACCATCACCCAGCAGGTCGCGCGCAACTTCTATCTGTCGAGCGAGAAAACCTACACCCGCAAGATCTTCGAGGCCCTGCTCGCGCTGCGCATCGAGGAGAGCCTCACGAAGGACCAGATCCTCGAGATCTACATGAACCAGATCTTCCTGGGCAAGCGCGCCTACGGGTTCGCGGCGGCAGCGCGGATCTACTTCGGCAAGACACTCGACCAGCTCACCCCGGCCGAGGCCGCGATGCTGGCCGGCCTGCCCAAGGCGCCCTCGCTCTACAACCCGCTGGTCAATCCGAAGCGCGCCACCGAGCGCCAGCACTACATCCTCAACCGGATGCACGAGATCGGCTCGCTGACCGACGCCGAGTACGAGGCGGCGATGAAGCAGCCGCTGCGCTACGCAAGTCGCGGCGACGACCCCGCCAGCCAGGCCCCCTACGCGGCCGAACTTGCGCGGATGCTCGCCTACGACCTCTTCAAGGACGACATCTACTCGGCCGGGATCGTCGTGCACACGACCATCGTCGCGGCCGAGCAGCGGGTGGCCAACACCGCGATCAGGCAGGGCGTGATCGAGTACGACCGCAAGTACGGCTACCGCGGCCCCGAGCGCTTCGTCGACCTGCCGCCCGAGCCCGATCGCGCCGAGGCGGCGATCGAGCGCGTGCTCGACGAGGTTCCCGACGTCGATGACTTCCAGGCGGCAGTCGTGCTCGACGCCGATCAGCGCAGCGTCCGGGTCTCGCGCGGCCGCGGGCAGGTGGTCGAGGTTTCCGGCGACGGACTGAAGTTCGCAGCCGGCGCGCTGGGCGAGCGGGCGCCGGCCGCCAGGCGCCTGCGGCGCGGTGCGGTGGTACGCATCGCGCCGCTGAAGAACGGCTGGGAAATCGTGCAGCTGCCCGAAGTCCAGGCCGCGCTCGTCGCCTGCGGCACCGACGACGGCGCGGTGCGGGCGCTGGTCGGCGGCTTCGACTTCAGCCGCAACAAGTTCAACCGTGTCACCCAGGCGTGGCGCCAGCCGGGCTCCAGCTTCAAGCCCTTCATCTACTCGGCAGCGCTCGACAAGGGATACACAGCCACCACGGTGATCGACGACGCGCCGTTCAGCGTCGATCCGGCGCTCACGGGCGGCCAGCTGTGGGAGCCCAAGAACTACGACGGCAAGTTCGACGGCCCGATGAAGCTGCGCCAGGCGCTCGCGCTGTCCAAGAACATGGTGTCCATCCGGGTGCTGCAGGGGATAGGCCCGCGCTACGCGCAGGACTATCTCGGAAGATTCGGCTTCGATCAGGAAAAGCACCCCGCCTACCTGACGATGGCGCTGGGCGCGGGCTCGGTCACCCCGTGGCAGATGGTGGGTGCCTACTCGGTCTTCGCCAACGGCGGCTACCGGGTCGAGCCTTACCTGATCAGTCGGATCACCGATGCGAGCGGCCGGGTTCTCGCACAGGCCAGCCCGATGCGCGCCGGCGAAGAGGCCAACCGCGCGATCGATGCACGCAATGCCTTCATCATGGACGGCCTGATGCGCGGCGTGGTGCGCAACGGCACCGCGCGGCGTGCGCTGGCGCTCAACCGCAGCGACCTCGCCGGCAAGACCGGCACCACCAACGACTCGCACGACGCCTGGTTTGCCGGCTACTCCCCGACGGTGGCTGCGGTGGCGTGGGTCGGGTACGACCAGCCGCGCAAGCTGGGCGAGCGCGAGACCGGAGGCGGGCTGGCGCTGCCGATCTGGATGGCCTACATGGGCAAGGCGCTGGCGGGCGTGCCGGAGCAGCCGCTCGCGGTGCCCGAAGGCGTGGTCAGCGTTGATGGCGAGTACTACTACGCCGAGAACGCTCCCGGGGGTTCAGCGCAGCGCGCGGCCCCCGAGCCGGCCGGCAGCCGCTGACCGGCGGCGCCGCAGGCACGCCCTCCCAACACCGCAGCGAGCGCTCAGGAGCTGGCCGAGGGGCCGAGGCGGACGGACTGGCCGGCATGCCTGCTGGCGATGTCGGACAGCGTTGCGAAGAGTTCGCCCGCACTGCGCGTGTCTCGCCAGGCGCCGTCGACGAAGCGGAAGTGGAAGGCGCCGCTGCGCGCAGCCACCCAGATCTCGCGCAGGGGCGCATTGCCATTGACGATCAGGGCAGCACCGTCGTCGAACTCGATCTCGAGCACATGGCCGCTGCGCGCGGTTTCGGCGTCGAGGCCGCTGCGGTCGAGGGCGTCCTCGATGGCGGTCAGGAGCCGATCGCAAGTGTCGAGGAACTCGGCTTCGGTCATGCTAGAGTGAATCGATGAGGATGATCGGACGCAGGCGGTACCGGCGCAGCCGGGCCAGCATGCTGGCGGCGCTGATGACAGCGGCCTGTCTGGCGGGCGGCTGCGGGCAACGCGGGCCGCTGGTTCTGCCCAAGCCGCCCGATCGGCCGGCAGCCAAGCCGCCGGCCGCTGATCAAGCCGCCCCCGAGAACGAGCGCGCTCAGCGCAGACCGGCGATGTAGTCTGAAACCGCCTTGATCTCGACGTCGGACATCCGGGCGGCGATGGCGGTCATCTGGGCATTGTTCTTGCGAACCCCCTGGCGGAACCCGACCAGCTGGGCTTCGGTGTACTCGGCGTACTGGCCACCCAGACGCGGGTACTGGGCGGGGATGCCGGCGCCGTTGGGGCTGTGGCAACCCGCGCAGGCGGGAACCGATTTCGCCGCGATGCCGCCGCGGTAGATCTTCTGGCCGAGCTCGACGGTGTCCTTGTTGCGCGCCGCCGACGGCTTGAGCTTCTGCGAGGCATACCAGGCGGCGACGTTGCGCATGTCGTCGTCCGAGAGCGTCGCGGCAAAACCCGCCATGACGGCGTTGGCGCGCTCGGCCTCCTTGGCGCCCGGCTTGACCTTGAAGTTCTGCAGCTGCTTGTAGAGGTAATCGGCGTGCTGGCCGGCAAGCTTGGGATTGGCCGGGCT
>JBILUW010000044.1:0-19379 GCA_044370795.1 Burkholderiaceae bacterium | reverse complement strand
GCGGGGGCGGGCGGCGCCGGCCGGCGCCGCGATCTGCTGACCCTTGGCGGGGTCGGGCTTGGCAGGCGCGGGGGCCTGGGCAAGGGCCGCGCCCGAGGCCGCCATCAGCGCGGTGGCGAAGGCCATGAGCAGCCGCGGGCCGCGCACCAGGATGCTTGCGGCAAAGGAATCGACGGCAGCGTGGCGCGCAAGCGCCTTGGGCTGGCCGGAGGTGGGGGCTGGGCTCATGCGTGGCTCACGAACGAAGTGATAAAGGCGGGTCACGTAAACTCTTGATTCTACCGCAGCCGTCCGGCGAGGTCATCGCCGCGTTCCATGCCCCTGCTGACCACCGCACGATTCGCCACCACGGTGGCCCAGCCCCGGCAGATGCCGTCGGAGGGCCCGCCCGAGGTCGCCTTCGTCGGACGGTCCAATGCCGGCAAGTCCACGGCGATCAACACGCTGTGCGAGCGCCGGCGGCTGGCCTTCGCCAGTCGTACGCCCGGACGTACGCAGGCCCTCAACTTCTTCGCCCTCGGACCGGCCGACCGCGTCGATGCGCTGCTCGTCGACACGCCCGGCTATGGCTACGCGAAGGTTCCGCCCGGCGTGCGTCAGGGCTGGGATGCGCTGGCCGGGCCCTATCTGCGCGCGCGCCAGTGCCTGCGCGGGGTGGTGGTCACGCTCGACGTCCGCCGTGAGGTCACCGACGCCGACGTGGCGATGCTGAACTGGATCGATCCTCGGGTCGATCTGCTCGTGCTCCTCACCAAGTGCGACAAGTTCGGCTTCGAGCAGCGCAACCGGGCGAGGCGTGCCGTGGCCGCGCGCCTGTCGGCGCTCTTTCCGAAGCGAGGCATCGAGGTGATCGCGTTCTCGGCCACCGCCCGGCTGGGCCTCGACGAGGCGCGCGGCCGCATCGAGGCCTGGCTCGCGCCCGTGGCCGGCGGCGGAGCAGCCGGCCACGGAACAGGCGAGGCCCGAGACGCTCTCGAGCCGGAAGGCGCCGACCGGCGAGGCAGGGTTGCCGGCTTCATGGTAAGAAAGCGACCACGTGGCACCTGCCCGCGCCACTTCGACGTGTCCAGCCTTCTGGACACGAATTGCCATTCCAGCCCCCAGGAGCCGCCCGTGAGCGCCGGTGACCCCACGCCCCAGCCCGCTTTCCCCGCGACCCGCATGCGCCGGATGCGACACGACGACTGGTCGCGGCGCATGATGCGCGAGACCACGCTGGCGCCCGATCACTTCATCTATCCGGTCTTCGTCCACGAGGGCAACGCGCGCCGCCATGCGGTGGCCTCGATGCCCGGCGTCGAGCGCCTGAGCATCGATCTGCTCTTCGGCGTGGCCGAACGCTGCCTGAAGGCGGGCGTGCCGGTGCTCGCGTTGTTCCCGGTGATCGACCCCGCGTTGAAGACGCCCGACGGCGCGCTCGCCACCGATCCCGACGGACTGGTCCCGCGCGCGGCACGCGCCCTCAAGCAGCGCTTCCCCGAACTCGGGCTGCTCGCCGACGTGGCCCTCGACCCCTTCACCAGCCATGGGCAGGACGGGGTTCTCGACGACAGCGGCTACGTGCTCAACGACGAAACCGTGGCCATCCTGGTACGGCAGGCGGTCGCTCAGGCGCAGGCGGGCATCGACGTGGTGGCCCCCTCCGACATGATGGACGGCCGGGTCGCGGCGCTGCGGCGCGCGCTCGAAGGCGCAGGGCTCATCCACACCCGGATCATGGCCTACAGCGCGAAATACGCGTCGGCCTTCTACGGACCGTTCCGCGATGCCGTGGGCTCGGCCGCCAACCTGGGCAAGGGCAGCAAGAAGACCTACCAGATGGACCCCGCGAACACCGACGAGGCGCTGCGCGAAATCGCGCTCGACATCGCCGAAGGCGCCGACATGGTCATGGTCAAGCCCGGCATGCCCTACCTCGACATCGTGCGCCGCGTAAAGGACCGCTACGCCGTCCCCACCTTCGTCTACCAGGTCAGCGGCGAGTACGCGATGCTCAAGGCCGCTGCAGCCAATGGCTGGCTCGACGAGCGTGCGGCCGCCCTCGAGTCGCTGCTCGCCATGCGCCGCGCAGGAGCCGACGGCATCCTCACCTACTTCGCCCTCGACGCGGCCCGCTGGCTGGCCGAGGACTGAACGCAGGTCTCGGGCACCCGGATCCGCAGCCCGCGGCCGCGAGCAGGAGCACCGCACGCATGCACGTGCTGCTGGTTCAGACGCAAGGCGTCAGCGAACTGGCTGCCACGCCCGATCAGGCGCCGGCTTCGGGCTGGCTTTGGTTCGATTGCGACTACGACGAGGCGCGGGCGTGGGTCGAGCCGGTCAGCCGGATCACCGGTGCCACGGTGTTCGACGACCACCTGCTCAACGCCGAGAACCGGCAGCACCCCTCGCACTTCGACGCGACGCCCGACTACGAGATGATCGTGTTTCGCGGGCTGGCGAGCGCCGACGGCCCGACGGCCGATGGTCGGCGCTGGCGCATCCAGACCCGACCGACCGTCTTCTTCGTGTTCACGGGTTGCCTGGTGACCGTGCGCGCGCCCGACAGCCGCACCGTCACCGGGATGCGCCGTCGGCTGCTCGAGGCTGCAGGGGGTCGGCAGCGCCCACCCGAGTCGCCGCAGGCGCTGATGCTGCGCCTGCTCAACGGGATGGTCGACCGCTATCTCGAACTGCGCCAGCCCCTCACCGAGCAGCTCGAACGCTGGCAGCGCATGCTGCTCGACCCGGGGCGCCCGTTCTCCGACTGGTACGCGCTGCTCGAATCGCGCGACGAACTGCGCCGGCTCGAGCAGCTGTGCGAGGAACAGCTCGACGCGATCCAGGAGTGGCGCGACGAGCGACTGGAGCAGGCGCGCGTGGCCGGCGAGCAAGGCGCCCACCACCCATCGGGATACGCCGTCCAGACCGACCCGCTGCGGGTCCGCGCAAGCGACCTGATCGAGCACGTGCAGCGGGTACTCAACCACGTGCGCCGGCTCGAGGCCTCGATCGAGTCGGCGGTGCAGCTGCACTTCTCGGCGACCGCGCACCGCACCAGCGAGATCATGCGCGTGCTGACCACCCTGTCGGCGGTCTTCATGCCGCTCACGCTGATCACCGGCATCTTCGGGATGAACTTCGAGGTCCTGCCCGGCGCTCACGCTGCCACCGGCTTCTGGTGGACGATGGCCGCGATGGCAGCGATCGCCTGCGGACTGCTCGCCTGGTTCAGGGCCCGACGATTTCTGAATTCGCCCGAACGTCAGTTGCGCAGACGCCGGCGGGTCAGCGCGAGCGCCAGCCAGAAGGAGCCCAGGGCATAGACCAGCAGCAGCCCGCCGCGGCCCAGCGCATCGGGTGGCCACTGCCCGAGGACCAGCGGGCGGGCGAGATCGACAGCCGCCGCCAGGGGTAGCCACCATGCGATGGCAGCGAGCCATTCAGGCAGCGATGACGCGGGATAGTAGACACCCGACACGAAGACCATCGGGGTCAGAACGAGCGTGAAGTAGTAGGTGAAGAAGTCATAGCCGCGCGCCAGCGCGTTGAAGCAAAGGCCGATGCCGGCGAACACCAGCCCCGTGAGCACCACGACCACCGGCAGCGCCAGCAGCATGGGCGAGCGCGACAGCCCGAGCGCGACGATCACAGCGAGTATGGCCACCCCCGAGAAGGCGGCTTTGGTGGCCGCCCAGAGCCACTCGGCAATCAGGACGTCGTCCAGGTCGATCGGCGCATTCATGATCGACGCCCAGGTCTGCTGGACCTGCATCCGGGAATAGGCCGAGTAGAGCGACTCGAAGCTCGCCGCCATCGCGGTGCTCATGCAAAGCGAGCCTGCAGCGAGAAACACGATGTAGGGCACACCGTCGACTTCGGGCAGCAGCCGGCCCAGCCCGTAGCCGAAGGCAACCAGCGTGATCAGCGGATCGGCGATGTTGCCCAGGGCGCTGGCGATCGCGAGCTTGCGCCAGACGAGAAGATTGCGGCGGTAGACCGGCAGGAAGCGCAGACTGGGGCGCGGCGGGGCGAACTGGGCGAAGGACGGCATGGCGCGACGACGTGCGGGTGGGGCGGTGGTCAGTCGCGCAGGTCGCGGCCGGTGAGCTTCAGGAACACGTCTTCGAGGTCGGCCGGCCGGCGCAGCCAGCGCAGACCAGGACGCTCGCCAAGCGCCGCCAGCAAGGGCTGGGGGTCGGTGCAGTAGGCCAGCAGGGTGTCGCCGATGCGCTCGACCCGGGCAACGCCCGCCGTCGCGGCGGCGCGCTGCGCCCACTGCGCCGCCTGCTCGTCGACGAGCTCGACGACATCGGGCTCGATCTGCTCGTCGATCAGCGCCTGCGGTGCGGCCTGCGCGATCAGCCGGCCGTGATCGACGATCGCCAGCCGATCGCACAGGCGCTGCGCCTCTTCCATGAAGTGGGTGGTCAGGACGATGGTCTTGCCACGGCGCAGCAGCTGCTTCAGGCGCTCCCAGATGAGGTGCCGGGCCTGCGGATCGAGCCCGGTGGTGGGTTCATCGAGAAACAGGATGCGCGGATCGTTGACCAGCGCCCGCGCCAGGGTCAGCCGCCGCTTCATGCCGCCGGAGAGCTCGGCAATGCGTGCATCGCGCTTGCCCGCCAAGCCCGCAAAGTCGAGCAGATCGGGGATGCGCGCTTCGATCGTGCGGCCCGAAAGACCGAAATAGCGACCGAACACCCGCAGGTTCTCGGCGACGGTGAAGTCGGGATCGAGCGCGTCTGCCTGCGGCACCACGCCGATGAGGGCGCGTACCTCGCGGGAGCGAGCAGGTACGGGCAGGCCGAGAACCTCGATGAGGCCGGCCTGCGGAGCGCTCAGGCCGATGAGCATGCGCAACGTGGTGCTCTTGCCCGCCCCATTGGGGCCGAGCAGCCCAAAGCACTCGCCAGCGCGCACATCGAAAGACAGCCCGTCGACAGCGCGGAAGCTGCCGTAGGCGCGGACCAGGCCGTCGGCCCGGATCACGCGCTCGGCGTTCGACGTGATGGCTGCGCGCATCGCACGGCGCGCCGCGGCTCGCCGCGCGCGCGCCAGGCGGGGATCAGGCGGAAGCGGTGGCCTCGGCCGGCGCCTGCTCGGGCCGGTCCATCAGTTCGACGTAGGCCATCGCAGCGTTGTCGCCGACGCGAAAGCCGAACTTCAGGATGCGCAGGTAGCCGCCGTTGCGGTTGGCGTAGCGCGGCCCGAGGTCGTCGAAGATCTTGACGACCATCTCGCGGTCGCGCAGTCGGTCGAAGGCCAGGCGCCGATTGGCGAGCGAGGGCTTCTTGCCGAGGGTGATAAGAGGCTCGACCACCCGACGCAGCTCCTTGGCCTTGGGCAGCGTGGTCTTGATCACCTCGTGGCGCAGCAGGGAGTTGGACAGGTTGCGCAGCATCGCCTCGCGATGGGCGCTGGTGCGGTTGAGCTTGCGGGGTCCGTGGCGGTGGCGCATGGTTCGGTCCTCGTAGGGTCGTGCGGACGGGCAGCGCGCTCAGGGCCGCTCGAGCCCGGCCGGCGGCCAGTTCTCGAGCTTCATGCCCAGCGTCAGGCCTCGGGTGGCCAGCACTTCCTTGATCTCGTTGAGCGACTTGCGGCCGAGATTGGGCGTCTTGAGCAGCTCATTCTCGGTACGTTGGATGAGGTCGCCGATGTAATAGATGTTCTCGGCCTTCAGGCAGTTGGCCGAGCGCACGGTGAGCTCGAGGTCGTCGACCGGGCGCAGCAGGATCGGATCGATCTGCGGCGCGCGGCCGCCACCGAGTTCGATCATCGCCTCGGCGCCGCCCTCGAGAGCCGCGAACACCGACAGCTGCTCGACCAGGATGCGGGCCGACTGGCGAACCGCTTCCTCGGGTGCGATGACGCCATTGGTCTCGACATCGATGACCAGCCGGTCGAGGTCGGTACGCTGCTCGACGCGCGCGCTCTCGACCATGTAGCTGACCCGGCGTACCGGCGAGAAGGACGCATCGAGGACGATACGGCCGATCGACTTGGTCTCGCCGAGGTTGCGCATCGTGCCGGGCACGTAGCCGCGCCCGCGCTCGATCTTGACCTGGAGGTCGATGCGCCCGCCCTGCGTGAGGCTGGCGATCTGGTGGTCGGGGTTGATCACCTCGACGTCGTGCGGGCAGTCGATGTCGGCAGCGGTGACGGGGCCGGCACCTTCCTTGCGCAGGGTCAGGAAGACCTCGTCGCGGTTGTGCAGCTTGAAGACGATGCCCTTGAGGTTGAGCAGGAGGTCGACGACGTCCTCGCGCACCCCGTCGAGGGTCGAGTACTCGTGCACGACGCCGGCGATCTGGACTTCGGTGGGCGCGTATCCGACCATCGACGAGAGCAGCACCCGGCGCAGCGCATTGCCCAGCGTGTGGCCATAGCCGCGTTCGAACGGCTCCATGACGACGCGGGAATGGGAGGGCCCGAGTTGCTCGACCTCGACGATTCGGGGCTTAAGCATGGCGGTCTGCATGTAGGGTCCCTTCGATTAACGCGAGTACAACTCGACGATCAGGCTCTCGTTGATGTCCGAGTAAAGGTCAGCGCGGTCGGGGACCGCCTTGAACACGCCTTCCATCTTGGTCTTGTCGACCGACACCCACCCCGGCATGCCGGACTGGTCGGCCAGCGTCAGGGCGTCCTGGATGCGGGCCTGCTTGCGCGCCTTTTCGCGTATTGCGACAACGTCGTTCGGACGCACCAGCGCCGACGGGATGTTCAGGACCTGGCCGTTGACGGTGACGGCCTTGTGGCTGACCAGCTGCCGCGCCTCGGCGCGAGTGGTCGCGTAGCCCATGCGGTAGACGACGTTGTCCAGGCGGCTCTCGAGCAGCTTCAGGAGATTCTCGCCAGTATTGCCACGGCGGCGCTCGGCCTCCGCGAAATAACGGCGAAACTGCTTCTCGAGCACGCCGTAGATGCGCTTGACCTTCTGCTTCTCGCGCAGCTGGAGCCCGAAGTCGGAGGTGCGGGCACCCGAAATGCGCCCGTGCTGGCCGGGCTTGCTGTCGAGCTTGCACTTGGAGTCGAGGGAACGGCGCGAGCTCTTGAGGAAGAGGTCGGTGCCTTCACGACGGGAAAGCTTGGCCTTGGGTCCGGTGTAACGTGCCACGGTGATTCCTCGAAGAATGGCGCAGACCGGCTTCCGGATCCGGTTCCGCGGTTAGTCCGCGCTTTCGGTGGCTGCCTCCCTGCGGGCGGTCAGCGGCGGACGGTGGTCTTGGAGCGCGATCGGGCCGGACGTCGGCCGCGACGGCGCCAAGGACGGATCGGCTTGCGCCGACCCGCCCTGATCAGAAGCGACGCCTCAGATGCGGCGGCGCTTCGGCGGACGGCAGCCGTTGTGCGGAATCGGCGTGACGTCCTGGATCTGCATGATCTTGATGCCGAGAGCGTTCAGGGCCCGCACCGAGGACTCGCGTCCGGGGCCGGGTCCGCTGATTCGGACCTCGAGATTCTTGATGCCGCAATCCTGAGCGGCCCGCCCAGCGGTCTCGGCAGCCACCTGAGCCGCGAACGGCGTCGACTTGCGCGAGCCCTTGAACCCGGCCCCGCCGGACGAGGCCCACGACAGCGCGTTGCCCTGGCGATCGGTGATCGTGATGATCGTGTTGTTGAACGACGCGTGCACGTGGGCGATGCCGTCGGAGACGTTCTTCTTCGCCTTCTTGCGAACTCGCGCGGCGGCGGCTGCGGCGGCTGCGGACTGGGCCTTGGTTGCCATCGGGGATCCTCGTGCGACGGATTATTTCTTCAGGGCGACGCCGGCCTTGCGCGGTCCCTTGCGGGTGCGGGCATTCGTGCGCGTACGCTGCCCGCGGACCGGCAGACCGCGGCGATGACGCACGCCGCGATAGCAACCAAGGTCCATCAGGCGCTTGATCGACATCGAGACCTCGCGACGCAGGTCGCCCTCGACGGTGAGACGCGAGATCAGGTCGCGGATGCGCTCGAGTTCGGCGTCGCTGAGTTCGCGAACCTTCTTCGAATACGCCACGCCGGCTGCATCACAGATCTGACGCGCGCGGGTGCGACCGATGCCGTAGATGGCCGTGAGGCCGATCTCGGTGTGCTGGCGGTCGGGAACGTTGATACCGGCGATACGTGCCATGTCTATGCCTCCATCAACCTTGACGCTGCTTGTGGCGCGGGTCGGAGCAGATCACGCGGACCACGCCCTTGCGCTTGATCACCTTGCAGTTGCGGCAGATCTTCTTGACCGACGCCAACACTTTCATGATTACCTCGAGTCTCTGAACGCTTGATCTTCACCAACCGTGCGCCGTGAGCCAACCGGCTCACAGGCCCATGGCCTTTGGGTTCTTCCGGAGCAGGCTTTCGTACTGGTGCGACATCATGTAGGCCTGCACCTGTGCCATGAAGTCCATCGTGACCACCACGATGATCAGCAGCGAGGTGCCGCCGAAGTAGAAGGGAACATTCCACTTGAGCACGAGGAACTCGGGCACCAGGCAGACGATGCTGATGTAGATGGCACCCGCCAGGGTCAGGCGCATCAGGATACGGTCGATGTACTTCGCGGTCTGGTCGCCAGGACGGATGCCGGGCACGAACGCGCCACTCTTCTTGAGGTTCTCGGCGGTGTCGCGGCTGTTGAAGACCAGCGCCGTGTAGAAGAAGCAGAAGAACACGATCGCGGCCGCATACAGCATGATGTACACGGGCTGGCCGGGCGACAGTGTGGCGGCGAGATCCTTCAGGACGCGCACCACGGGGTTGCCCGAATCGCCGGAGGTGAACCACTGCGCGAGCGTCGCCGGAAACAGGATGATCGACGAGGCGAAAATGGGCGGAATCACACCGGCCATGTTGAGCTTCAGGGGCAGGTGCGAACTCTGACCGCCATACACGCGATTGCCCACCTGCCGCTTCGCGTAATTGACCGTGATCTTGCGCTGCCCGCGCTCGACGAACACAACCACCGCCGTCACCACGATGACGAGCACGACGATGAGCAGTGCCACCAGCGGCCCCATCGCACCCGTGCGCACCAGTTCGCCCATGCTGCCCAGCGCCGACGGCAGACCGGCCGCGATGCCAGCGAAGATGATGATCGAGATCCCGTTGCCCAGGCCGCGCTCGGTGATCTGCTCGCCCAGCCACATCAGGAACATGGTTCCGGTGAGCAGCGACACCACGGTGGTGAAGCGGAACTGCAGGCCCGGGTCGATGACCAGTCCGGGCTGCGCCTCGAGGGCGATGGAAATACCCAGAGCCTGGAACAGCGCAAGCCCCACGGTGAACCAGCGCGTGTACTTGGTGATCACGCGCCGGCCAGCCTCGCCTTCCTTCTTGAGCGCCTCGAGCTGCGGGATCACGACCGTGAGCAGCTGCATGATGATCGATGCCGAGATGTACGGCATGATCCCGAGGGCAAACACGGTGAAGCGAGACAGCGCCCCGCCCGAGAACATGTTGAACATCCCGAGGATTCCGCCCTGCTGGCTCGAGAACAGGCGCCCGAGCTCGTCGGGGTCGATGCCCGGCACAGGGATGTGCGCACCGATCCGATAGACCACGAGCGCAAGCAGCAGAAACACGAGCCTGCGCTTCAGGTCGCCGAAGCGACCTGCGCCGGTCGGGCTGGCGGGATTCTTGGCCACGGGAGGGTTCGTCGGATGTCCGGCGAGACTCAGGCGAGCGAGCCGCCGGCCGCCTCGATGGCAGCCCGCGCTCCGCGCGTTGCAGCAATGCCGTTCAGGGTCACCGCACGCTCGAGTTTGCCCGAGACGATGACCTTCGCGGCCTTGGCGCCCTGCGGCACGACGCCGGCCGCCTTCAGGGCGACGAGGTCGAGGGTGGCGCCATCGAGGCGCTGCAGGTCGGACAGCCTGACCTCGGCCGTGTCGCCAGCGGTCATCGAGACGAAGCCACGCTTGGGCAAGCGCCGCTGCAGCGGCATCTGACCGCCTTCGAATCCGACCTTGTGAAAGCCGCCGGAACGCGACTTCTGACCCTTGTGGCCGCGACCCGCCGTCTTGCCCAGCCCGGAGCCGATGCCGCGCCCAACGCGCTTGCGCGGACGCTTGCTGCCCTCGGCGGGCTTGATGGTGTTCAGTTGCATCTCTGCCTCACCCGACTCGAACCAGGTACGAAACCTTGTTGATCATGCCGCGCACCGCAGGGGTGTCCTCGAGTTCGCGGGTCTGGTTGATGCGCTTCAAACCCAGCCCCAGCACCGTGGCCTTGTGGCTGCCACGGGTGCCCGCGGGACTGCGAACCAGCGTCACCTTGACTGTCTTATTGCTCATCGCATTCTCCTGTCGGCCGCCGCCTCGGCGGCGGCATCGACCGCCGGCTTCAGCCGAGGATTTCCTCGACGGTCTTGCCACGCTTGGCAGCGACCTCGGACGGGGTGTTCATGCTCTGCAGCGCATTGAGCGTGGCCCGAACCATGTTGTAGGGGTTGGTCGAGCCGTGACTCTTGGCCACCACGTTGCCCACGCCCATGACCTCGAAGATCGCGCGCATCGGACCGCCGGCGATGATGCCGGTCCCCTCGGGCGCCGGCGCGAGGAAGACGTTGGCAGCCCCGTGGCGGCCGTGCACCGTGTGCTGCAGGGTGCTGCCGCGCAGGCTGACTTTGAACATCTTGCGGCGCGCCTCATCCATCGCCTTCTGAACCGCAACCGGAACCTCGCGCGCCTTGCCCTTGCCCATCCCGATGCGGCCGTCGCCGTCACCCACGACGGTCAGCGCCGCAAAGCCGAGAATTCGGCCGCCCTTGACGACCTTGGTCACGCGGTTGACCGCGATCATCTTTTCCTTGAGACCGTCGTCGCGCTCTTCGCTGCCGACGCGTGCCTGGACCTTTGCCATAGTGGTATCCCGTCGTTCAGAACTTCAGGCCGGCCTCGCGGGCGGCCTCGGCGAGCGCCTTGACGCGACCGTGAAAGCGGTAGCCCGCGCGATCGAAGGCAACGCTCTGGATGCCGGCGGCCAGGGCCTTCTCGGCGATACGTCGACCGACCATCGTGGCGGCATTCGCATTGCCGCCGCGACCGGCGGCCGAAGCGAGCGCGGTGCGCACTTCGGCCTCGTTGGTCGACGAGGAGACCAGCACCCGCGCGCCGTCGGCGTCGATGATGCTGGCGTAGATATGCTGGTTCGTCCGGAAGACGGTGAGCCGGTTGACCCGCAGTTCGCGGATCTTGAGCCGCGTCTGACGGGCACGGCGCAAACGAGCCTGTTTCTTGTCCATCGCCTGTGGTCCTGTCCTTGAGTGCGGTCGGCCCGCTTACTTCTTCTTGACTTCCTTGAGAACGACCTTCTCGTCGGCGTAGCGCACACCCTTGCCCTTGTAGGGCTCGGGCGACTTGTACGCGCGGATCTCGGCGGCAACCTGCCCGACACGCTGGCGGTCGGCGCCCTTGATCAGGATGTCGTTCTGCGTCGGGGTCTCGGCCTTCACGCCGTCCGGAAGCTTGTAGACGATCGGGTGCGAAAATCCGAGCGACAGATTCAGGGATGCGCCCTGCGCCTGCGCGCGGTATCCGGTGCCGACCAGCTGCAGCTTCTTTTCGAACCCGCGGGTGACCCCGTGGACCATGTTGGCCAGCAGGGCACGGTACGTGCCGCTGAGCGCGCGCGCCTCGCGCGACTCGCCCACCGCACGAACCATGAGCTGCTGCCCTTCGCGGACGACAGCCACCAGCGGATTGACACGCTGGGTCAGCGAGCCCAGCGGGCCCTTGACCGACACCGCGCCCTCGGCAAGCTCGACATCGACGCCGGCCGGAACGTCGACCGGGACTTTGGCTACTCGGGACATGCGCTTCTCCGTTACGCGACGTAGGCGATGACTTCGCCGCCGACGCCGCTTGCGCGGGCCCTGCGGTCGGTCATGACGCCGCGGGACGTGGTGACGATCGCAACACCCAGGCCGTTCATGACCTGAGGCAGCTCGTCGCGCCCCTTGTAGATGCGCAGGCCGGGCTTCGAGACGCGTTCGATGCGCTCGATCACCGGACGGCCGGCGTAATACTTGAGCTGGACTTCCAGCTCTGACTTGGCGCCGTCGGTGCGTACGCTGTAGCCGTCGATGTAACCCTCGTCCTTGAGGACCTGGGCAATCGCCACCTTAAGCTTGGACGACGGCATCGAGACCGCCTGCTTCTCCACGCGCTGGCCGTTGCGGATGCGCGTGAACATGTCGGCGACCGGATCGCTCATGCTCATGTCGTGTACCTCGTTACCAGCTGGCCTTGACGATTCCGGGCACTTCGCCCTTCATCGCCGCATCGCGCAGCTTGTTGCGTCCGAGACCGAACTTGCGATAGACGCCGCGCGCCCTGCCCGTGATCTCGCACCGATTGCGCAGGCGGGTCGGGTTGGCATTGCGCGGCAGTTGCTGCAACTTGAGGCGGGCCTGGTAACGATCCTCTTCCGACAGCGACTGGTCGGCGATGGTCGCCTGAAGTTCGGCGCGCTTTTTCGCGTACTTGCGCACCAGCGCGGCACGCTTGAGGTCGCGGTTGATCGAAGCGAGTTTGGCCACTTGGGAACCTCAGTTGCGGAAGGGGAAACGGAACGCGCCGAGCAGCGCCTTGGCCTCTTCGTCGGTCTTGGCCGTGGTGGTGATGCTGATGTTCAGGCCGCGCAGCGCATCGACCTTGTCGTAGTCGATCTCGGGGAAGATGATCTGTTCCTTGACCCCGATGTTGTAGTTGCCGCGCCCGTCGAAAGCCCGGCCCGAGACACCCCGGAAATCACGCACACGCGGCAGAGCCACCGTGACGAGACGGTCGAGGAACTCGTACATGCGCGCGCCACGCAGGGTGACCATGCAGCCGATCGGGTAGCCGGCACGGATCTTGAAGCCGGCGATCGCCTTGCGAGCCTTGGTTACGACCGGCTTTTGCCCGGTGATCTTGGTCAGATCGCCGACAGCGGCGTCCATGGCTTTCTTGTCGGCCACCGCCTCCGACACACCCATGTTGAGCGTGATCTTGGTGATGCGGGGCACCTGCATCACGGAGACATAGCCGAATCGTTCGATGAGGCCCGGAACGACCTTCTCGCGATACTGTTGCTGGAAACGAGCCATCGTCTTCCCCTCAGGCCTTGACGAGTTCGCCGTTGGACTTGAAGAAGCGAACCTTCCTGCCGTCCTCGAGCACGCGGATGCCGACGCGGTCGCCCTTGCCGGTGGCCGGGTTGAACAGCATCACGTTCGAGCGGTCGATAGGCATCGACTTCTCGACGATACCGCCGGTCTGACCCTTCATGGGATTGGGGCGCTGGTGCTTCTTCACGACGTTGATACCGTCGATCACGAGATGCTGGTCGTCGACGCGGCGCAGCACGTTTCCGCGCTTGCCCTTGTCGCGACCGGCGATCACGACGACCTCGTCACCCTTGCGGATTTTCTCCATGGCGGACTCCGTTACAGGACTTCGGGCGCGAGCGACACGATCTTCATGAAGCGCTCGGTACGCAATTCGCGCGTGACCGGACCGAAGATGCGCGTGCCGATCGGCTCGAGCTTGGCGTTGAGCAGCACGGCGGCATTGCCGTCGAAGCGGACGAGCGAGCCATCCTGGCGACGCACGCCCTTGGCGGTGCGCACGACGACGGCGTTGTAGATCTCGCCTTTCTTGACGCGACCACGCGGCTGCGCTTCCTTGACGCTCACCTTGATGATGTCGCCAATGCCGGCGTAGCGGCGCTTGGAGCCACCGAGCACCTTGATACACATGACGGAGCGCGCGCCGGTGTTGTCGGCGACGTCCAACGTCGACTGCATCTGAATCATCGCTGTTCCTGTCCCAACTTAATCCGCCCGTGCTGCTGGCAATTCGGGCCGCCGGCCCGAACTGCGAGGCGGTCAGTCTTGGTCCCGTGGCACGGGGTGAAAGATCTGAGAGCTTCCGGATCTCGCGCAAGGCAGAATCCGGAAAAGCCCAACACTATAACTTCGTTTGGTCCGAACCGCAAGCGGCGCGGTGCCAGACGCTTCAGACGGCCGACTCCACCACCCGGATGACCACCCAGCTCTTGGTTTTCGAGTAGGGTCGGCTCTCCTGGATCTCGACCGTATCGCCCTCGTTGAGCAGCGACTCCACGTGAGCGTGGTAGCGCGTGCTCTTGACGATGTACTTGCCGTAGATAGGGTGCTTGACCTTGCGCTCGACGAGCACGGTGACGGTCTTGAGCATCTTGTTGCTGACGACGCGCCCAACCAGGGTGCGCTTCAGCGACGCATGGGCTTGTGCGACGGCGGTCATTGGGCGGACGCTTTCTCACGCAGCACGGTACGGACCCTCGCGATGTCGCGACGGGTCTTGCCCAGCTGGCTGGTGTTGTTCAGTTGCTGAGTCGCGATCTGCATGCGCAGCGAGAAGTGCGCTTTCAGCAGATCGGCGAGTTCCTTGGTCAGCGCCTCGGTATCCTTGGCGCGAAGTTCCTTGGCCTTCATGGGCGGCTCTCCGGGTGCGTGTTCAGGCTCCGACCATCCGGGTCACGAAGACCGTGGAGATCGGAAGCTTGGCGGCCGCCAGCGCGAACGCCTCGCGGGCCAGCGCCTCGTTGACGCCGTCCATCTCGTAGAGCACCTTGCCCGGCTGGATCTCGGCGACGTAGTACTCGGGGTTGCCCTTGCCGTTGCCCATGCGGACCTCGGCCGGTTTCTGCGAGATCGGCTTGTCGGGAAAGATGCGGATCCAGATGCGACCGCCCCGCTTGATATGCCGGGTCATCGCACGTCGGGCCGCCTCGATCTGACGAGCGGTCAGCCGGCCGCGGCCGGTTGCTTTGAGACCGAATTCGCCAAAGGACACGGCCGCGCCTCGCGTAGCCAGCCCCTTGTTGCGGCCCTTCTGTTCCTTGCGGTACTTGCGTCGAGCGGGTTGCAGCATCGCTCACTCCTTCATTCGCCGGTCTTGGCGTCGGCAGGCGCCTTGCGCACGCGCTTGACCGTGGTCTTAGGGGTGTCGGCAGCGCCGGCTTCGGGTGCACTCTTGGCCTCGGGTTCGCCTTCGGGACGACGGCGAGGAGCGCCACGCGGGGCCGCGCCGGGCTTGGGCGGCAGCCGACGACCGCGACGATCATCGCGCTCGGGCAACGGGGCTTCCTTGTCGGCGGCTTGCGGCGCCTCGCCGCGGCCCAGGGTGTCGCCCTTGTAGACCCAGACCTTGACGCCGATGATCCCGTAGGTGGTCAGCGCCTCGGAGAAGCCGTACTCGATGTCGGCCCGCAGCGTGTGCAGCGGCACCCGTCCCTCGCGGTACCACTCGACGCGGGCGATCTCGGCGCCATTCAGCCGCCCCGAGCTCATGATCTTGATGCCCTGCGCGCCCAGACGCATCGCGTTCTGCATCGCGCGCTTCATCGCGCGACGGAACATGATGCGCTTCTCGAGCTGCTGGGTGATCGAATCGGCGATCAGCTGCGCGTCGATCTCGGGCTTGCGGATCTCTTCGATATTGACGTGCACCGGCACGCCCAGCAGCCGCTGCAGATCGGCCTTGAGGTTCTCGATATCCTCGCCCTTCTTGCCGATGACCACGCCGGGGCGCGCCGAGAAGATCGTGATGCGCGCGTTCTTGGCGGGCCGCTCGATGAGGACGCGGCCGACCGAAGCGCTCTTGAGCTTCTTGCGCAGGTAGGCACGCACCCGCAGATCCTCGTTGAGCATCTGCGGAAACTGCTTGCTGTTGGCGTACCAGCGCGACGCCCAGTTGCGGCTGACCGAGAGGCGGAACCCGGTCGGATGAATCTTCTGTCCCATGGTGTCCTTCCGGTCAGGCTCGGTTGCCGACGGTCACGAAGATATGGCAGGTCTGCTTCTCGATCTTGCAGCCGCGGCCTTTCGCACGCGCCTGGAAGCGCTTCAGCGACGTGCCCTTCTCGACGTGGATCGTGGTGACCTTGAGCTCGTCGATGTCGGCGCCGTCGTTGTGCTCGGCATTGGCGATCGCGGACTCGAGCACCTTCTTGACGATGCGCGCGGCCTTCTTCGGCGAGAAGGTGAGAATGTTCAGCGCCTGCTCGACCGGCTTGCCGCGGACCATGTCTGCCACCAGACGGCCCTTCTGGGCCGAAAGGTGAACGCCTCGAAGCATTGCTTGGGTTTGCATGCCTGACTCCTTAGCGCCTGACCGACGACTTCTTGTCGGCCGCGTGACCCTTGAAGGTGCGCGTCAGCGCGAACTCGCCGAGCTTGTGCCCGACCATGTTCTCGTTGACGTACACCGGGACGTGCTGGCGACCGTTGTGCACGGCGATCGTGAGGCCGATGAACTCGGGAACGATCGTCGAGCGGCGGGACCAGGTCTTGATCGGGCGCTTGTCCTTGTTCGTGAGCGCGGTGTCCACCTTCTTCATGAGGTGCGCGTCGACGAAGGGACCCTTCTTGACTGAGCGTGCCATGTTGGATTCGTCCTTGCCCGTTACTTGCGGCCGCGGCGCTGCACGATCATCGTGTCGGTGCGCTTGTTGCGACGGGTCTTGAAGCCCTTGGTCGGCGTGCCCCACGGCGACACCGGATGGCCGCCGCCGTTGGAGCGGCCGCCGTGCGGGTGGTCGACCGGGTTCATCGAGATGCCACGCACCGTCGGGCGTATGCCTCGCCAGCGGTTGGCGCCAGCCTTGCCGATCGTGCGCAGGCTGTGCTCCTCGTTACCGACCTCGCCGATCGTGGCGCGGCACTCGATGTGCACCTTGCGGATCTCGCCGGAGCGCAGGCGGACCTGCGCGTAGGTTCCCTCGCGGGCCAGCAGGCGCGCCGAAGCGCCGGCCGACCGGGCCAGCTGCGCGCCCTTGCCGGGCATCATCTCGATCGCATGGATCGTGGAGCCCACCGGGATGTTGCGGATGGGCAGCGCGTTGCCGGCGCGGATCGGAGCCTCGGCGCCCGACTGAAGCTGCGTGCCGACCGGCACGTCGCGCGGCGCCAGAATGTAGCGACGCTCGCCGTCGGCATAGCACAGCAGGGCCAGATGGGCGCTGCGGTTGGGGTCGTACTCGATGCGCTCGACCTTGGCCGGAATCCCGTCCTTGTTGCGGCGGAAGTCGACGACACGGTAGTGGTGCTTGTGACCGCCGCCCTTGTGACGGGTGGTGATGTGGCCGAGGTTGTTGCGACCGTTGCCACGGATCTGCGGCTCGATCAGCGAAGGCACCGGGCCGCCCTTGTGCAGGCCCTTGGTGACGACCTTGACCATCGAGCGACGCCCGGCGGAGGTCGGCTTGGTCTTCATCAGCGGCATTTAGAGAGCCTCCGCGAAGTTGATCTCCTGGCCTTCAGCCAGACAGACGTAAGCCTTGCGCACGTTGTTGCGGCGCCCCTGGAAGCGGCCGAAACGCTTGGCCTTGCCCGCCTGGTTGAGCACCTGCACCGACTCGACCTTGACCTTGAACAGCAGTTCGACCGCAGCCTTCACTTCGGCCTTGGTGGCGTCCTGGATCACGTGGAAAGCGACCTGACGGTTGCGATCGGCCATCGCCGTGGCCTTCTCGGAGACGATCGGCGCCTTGAGCACCGTGTAGAGACGTTCCTGGTTCATGCCAGCATCTCCTCGACTTTGGCCAGCGCGGGACGGGTGATGAGCACGCGATCGAAGTGAACCAGCGAGACCGGATCGGCCTGATGGGGCTCCACGACGAGCACGCCGGCAAGGTTGCGCGAGGCGAGCAGCAGATTCTCGTCGGGGCTGTCGGTGATGACCAGCACCGAGCCAGCACCCATCGCCTTCATCCGGGCAGCGAGCAGGCGGGTCTTGGGGGCTTCGAGCGACAGCCCCTCGATGACCGCGATCCGACCGTCTCGGGCCAGTTGCGAAAGGATGGATCGCATGCCAGCGCGATACATCTTCCGATTGACCTTGTGGCTGAAGTTCTCTTCGGGGCTGTTCGGGAAGATCCTGCCGCCACCACGCCACAGCGGACTGGAGCTCATGCCCGCGCGAGCGCGGCCGGTGCCCTTCTGGCGCCACGGCTTCTTGGTGGTGTGACTGACCTCGGCGCGGTCTTTCTGGGCGCGATTGCCGCTGCGTGCGTTCGCCTGGAAGGCGACGACGATCTGGTGCACCAGCGGTTCGTTGAATTCGCGGCCGAACACGGTGTCGGTAGCCGAGACCGTGGCCGACGGCTGCCACTGATCGTTGAGGAGATTGAGTTCCATCGCCGCTCCTTAGGCTTTCGCCGCCACGCGGATCGCCGGCGTGACCACGACGCTGCCGTTGCGAGCGCCGGGCACGGCACCACGCACCAGCAGCAGCTGGCGCTCGGCATCGACCCGTTCGATGACCAGGTTCTGGATGGTGCGCTGCGCTGCGCCGAGGTGGCCCGCCATGCGCTTGCCCGGGAAGACTCGGCCGGGATCCTGCGCCATGCCGATGGAGCCAGGCACGTTGTGCGAGCGGGAGTTGCCGTGCGACGCCCGATTCGAAGCGAAGTGGTGGCGCTTGATGGTGCCCGCGAAGCCCTTGCCGTGCGTGGTACCGCTGACGTCGACCTTTTGGCCGACCGCGAAGAGATCGGCCCCCACGGCGGCACCCGGTGCCAGCTCGCCGGCCTTGTCGGCGCTCACGCGGAACTCACGGGTGAGGACGCCCGCTTCGACGCCGGCCTTGGCAAAGTGCCCGGCGGCCGGCTTGCTGACGCGACTGGCCCGCCGCTTGCCGAAGGTGACCTGAACGGCGCTGTACCCGTCGTTCTCGACGGTCTTGATCTGGGAGACGCGGTTGTCGGACACATCGAGCACTGTCACGGGGATGGAATCGCCATCGCCCGAGAAGATGCGCATCATGCCGACCTTGCGTCCCAAGAGGCCAAGGCTCATTGTTTTCTCCGATCCCGGCTGCGATTGGCCGGGTGTGTTGGTTCTCGCGTGCACGTATGCCGCGGGAGACCCGCATGACGCAAGCGCCTGCGGAAAGCTTTCCATTCTAGCCCGCCGCATGCCCAGAGGGCAAGCGGCGTGGCAAATCTCATTGCAGCTTGATCTCGACGTCGACGCCAGCGGGCAGATCGAGCTTCATCAGCGCGTCGACGGTCTTGTCGGTGGGCTCGACGATGTCCATGAGCCGGAGGTGAGTACGGATCTCGAACTGGTCGCGCGAGGTCTTGTTCACGTGAGGCGAGCGCAGGACGTCGAAGCGCTCGATCCGGGTGGGCAGTGGCACCGGGCCGCGGACCACGGCACCAGTGCGCTTGGCGGTCTCGACGATTTCCGCCGCAGACTGGTCGATCAGCTTGTAATCGAATGCCTTCAGGCGGATGCGGATCTTCTGATTGTTCATGTCGGTTCCAAAGAGCGAGGGGCGACGCGTGCGCCGCCCGGATCGAAGACCCCGGCGCCGGGCCGGGGCGGATGCCTCAGACCAGGATCTTGGCGACGACGCCGGCGCCCACGGTGCGGCCGCCCTCGC
>JBILUW010000308.1:0-4352 GCA_044370795.1 Burkholderiaceae bacterium | reverse complement strand
CGCGACCTTCGTGCCCACGCCCGGCAGCGCGGCGAGCGGGCTGATCAGTGTGGCGAGCGGCACATTTTCCGATGGCGCGGGCCGCTTCAATACCGACGGTGCCGACCTCGACAACCGGCTGGTGATCCCCCGCGTCAACGCCTCGCCCACCGGTGCGGTGGTCATCCTTGGCAACCCGGTGCAGGGCCAGACGCTGGCCATCGCCAGCACGCTGGCCGATGCCGACGGGATCCCGCTCTCGGGCCCCAGCGCGCCGCGCTACCAGTGGCTGGTCGGCGGACAGGCGATCGATGGCGCGCAGGGCGCGACCCTGATGCTCACCTCGGCGATGGTCGGCCGCTCGATCGCCGTGCGCGCGAGTTACACCGACGGCATCGGGACCACCGAGTCGGTGCTGAGCGCCGGCACGCCGGTGGTCCGGCCGCTCGACGGCGTGCCGCCGACGATTGCCGTGAGCGCAAGCCGCGCCAGCCTGATCGCCGGCGAGACCGCGACCCTCACCTTCACGCTGAGCGAGCCGTCGACCGACTTCATGGCGAGCGACGTCTCGGTCTCGGGCGGCACGCTGGCCGGCTTCCAGGGCTCGGGCACGACCTACACCGCGGTCTTCACGCCGCTTGCGGGCAGCAAGGTCGACGGAGTCGTCAGCGTCGCCAGCGGACGCTTCACCGACGCCGCCGGCAACCGCAACGCCGATGGCGCCAATGCCGACAACACGGTCCGGCTCAAGGTCGACACCGCGATTCCGCAGCCGGCGGGCGTCTGGACCGCGCCCCAGGGCAGCGCGGCCGACGAGCAGGCCGCCGCCGTCGTCACGGCGCCCGACGGGTCGGTCTACACCGCGGGCACGACCAGCGCGAGCCTCGACGGCCAGACCGCCCGGGGCGGCGAGGACGCCTACCTCAGCCGCTTCAACCCCGACGGCAGCCTCGCCTGGACACGCCAGATCGGCACCAGCGCCGCCGATGGCGCGGTCGCGCTTGCGCTCGGGCTCGACGGCGGCGTCTTCGTGGCCGGCAATACCGCCGGAGCCGCCCTCGACGGGCAGGCGACGCAGGGCGACCAGGACGCCTTCCTCGCGCGGTATGCCGCCGATGGCACGCGGGTGTGGACGAGGGTGCAGGGCACGAGCGCAACGGATGTCGCGCGCGCCCTCGCCGTCACGGCCGATGGCGGCATCTACCTCGCGGGCAGCACGCAGGGCAATCTCGACGGCCAGAGCGCAAGCGGCGCGGCGGGCGACGCCTTCGTCAGTCGGTATGCCTCTGATGGCACGCGGGTCTGGACGCGTCTGCTGGGCGGCCCCGCCGCCGACGAGGCCCGGGCGCTGGCTGCCGGGCCGCAGGGGTCGGTGTACATGGCCGGCCAGACCGGCGGCGGGCTTGGCGCCGACACGGCGGCGGCAGCCGGCGGCGAGGATGCCTTCGTCGCGCGCTACGGCGCCGATGGCCGCCTGCAGTGGGCTCGCCCCTTCGGCTCGAACGGCAGCGATTCCGCCCAGGCGGTGACCACCACGCCCGATGGATCGGTGTATGTCGCAGGCAGCGCGGGCGCGGCGCTCGATGGCCAGCCCGTGACGGGCAGCGCCTCGCCCTTCCTCGCGAAGTTCGGCGCCGACGGCACGAGGGGATGGAGCAGCGTGCTGGGCGCGAGCGGCAGCGCGCAGGCCGTGGTGGCCACCCCGGAGGGCGGGCTGTACGTTGCCGGCGAGGCCGAGGGACCGCTCGATGGCCAGCAGCCCCGTGGCGAAGGCGACGCCTTCCTCGCCCGCTACGACGCCAGCGGCACGCCCGCCTGGTCGCGCCTGATCGGCTCCGAGGCGAAGGACGCGGCGACGGCTCTGGCGCGCGCCGTCGATGGCTCGCTCTACGTGGCCGGCACGACCGGGGGCAGTCTGGATGGCAAGGCGGGCGCCGGCGGATCCGACGCCTTCCTCTCCCGCTGGCTGGTGACGACGACCGATGCCACGAAGCCCGCGATCGCGCTGACCGCGAGCGCCACCTGGTTGCGTCCCGGCGAGAGCGCCTCGGTGAGCTTCACGCTGAGCGAGCCCTCGAGCGACTTCACACAGGACGACATCGTCGTGACCGGCGGTGCGCTCAGCGGGTTTTCCGGATGGGGCACGAACTACACGGCGACGGTGACGCCGGTCGCCGGCACCGGTCCTGCCTCGGGCGTGGCGGTCAGCGTCGGCAGCAACGCCTTCGCCGACGCATCCGGCAATCGCAACGTCGATGGCGCCGATGCGGACAACACCGTCACGCTGCCGCTGGCCGTCGGCATCCCCGGGCCGGCCAGCGCGTCGAAGCGCATGCAGGGTACCTCTGGCGACGACTGGGCCGCGGCCGTGGCGGTGGGCGCCGACGGCTCGATCTACGTGGCCGGCACGACCAACGGGGATCTCGAAGGCGAGCCCGGTCTCGGCGGCAACGATGCCTACCTCACCCGCTACCTGCCCGATGGCTCCCTGGCCTGGACCCGCCGGCAGGGCTCGGTGCTCGACGATCGCGCGCTCGCGGTGGCGACGGGCGCCGACGGTTCGGTCTATCTGGCCGGTGATTTCCACGGCAACGCCTTCGTCGCGCGGTACACGCCCGAGGGCGCGGTCGCCTGGGTCAGGGCGCTGCTCACGGGACCCCACGGTTACGGCACGGCGCTTGCCGTGGGCAGCGATGGCGCGGTGTATCTGGCCGGTGCCTCTTCCCAGGCGCTGGACGGGCGCGAGTACGGGGGCGGGCGTTTCGACGCCTTCGTCAGCCGATACGAACCGGACGGCACGCTCACCTGGGTCCGCACCCTCGAGTCCGGGGCGACCGACGCCGCGCTGGCGCTGGCGACCGGCCGCGACGGGGAGATCTACCTCGCGGGCTTCGTCGAGGGCGATCTCGCGGGGCAGACGAGCGTCGGCGCCTCGGAAGCCTTCCTCACCCGTTTCGAGACGGACGGCGTCCGCGGCTGGACCCGGCTGCTCGGATCGACGGGTGACGACTGGGCCTACGACCTGACGATAGGCTCGGATGCGTCGGTCTACCTTGGTGGCGTTGCGGGCGGCAGCCTGGGCGGGCAGCCGTCGCGTGGTGGGGCCGATGCCTTCGTCGCGCGCTATGCGTCCGACGGGACCCTGGGCTGGGTGCGGCAAGCCGGCTCCGGCGCCCACGACCAGGCGCTGGCGCTGGCGGCGGCGCCCGCAGGCGGTGTCTACCTCGCCGGAGGCACCTATGGCCAGCTCGAAGGCCAGACTGCGCGCGGGAGCGTCGACGCCTTCCTGGCCGCTTACGACGCTGGCGGCAGCGCTCTCTGGAGCACGCAGTTCGGCTCGGGCGCGGCCGATATCGCGATGGCGCTGGCCGTCGCCGACGACGGCGCGCTCTATACGGCCGGCTACACGGAAGGCGGTCTCGATGGCAAGCCGGTCATCGGCGGGCGCGATGCCTTCCTCGTCCGCTGGAATCCCGTTGCCCAGGGTTCGGGTCTGCCCACCCTGGTCGGAACGGCCGCGGCCGACCGTTTCGTGGGTACGAATGGCGACGATCGTTTCGACGGCCAGAGCGGTATCGATGGGGTCCGCGTCTCGGGCGCGCGCGCCCAGTACCAGGTGACGCTACGCCCGGAAGGAATCGAGATCCGCGACACGGTGGCCGGGCGTGATGGCACCGATCTGGCCGTGGGGGTGGAGCGCCTGCAGTTCAACGATGCGCGCCTGGCCTTCGATCTCGATGGCGCGGCCCGCGACACGGCGCTGCTGATGGGCCTGGCCCTGGGGCCAGCGAGCCTGACCGACCGATCGCTCGTCGGCGCCGTGCTCGGCTACATGGACGCCGGCAACACGCTGGGCGGTACGATCGGACTGCTGCACGGCGCCGGCGTGTTTGCCAGCCTTGCCGGCGGCCCGGACAGCCGCAGCCTGCTCGACCTGGTCTATCGCAACATCCACGGCACTGGCGTGCCCGCGGCTTCGGTCGACGGGCTCGTGGCCAGCGTCGATACCCTCGGTCAGGCCGGCTTCCTGCGCGAGTTCGCCAGCAGCGCGGCGGCCGAGGCCGGCATCGGCCTGGTCGGGCTGCGCGCGACCGGGCTCGAGTACCTCTGATCCGTCAGTTCGTCCCGAGGTTGACGACCTCGACCCGGCGGTTGACCACGCTCTCCGGGTTGGCCGGGTCGGCGAGCCGCTGGCGGCCGTAACCCTCGACCTGCAGCCGCTCGGGGCGCACGCCGTGCTGTCGGGCCAGGTAGTCGGCGACCGCCTGCGCGCGCTGCCGCGACAGCGCCAGGTTGTAGGCGTCCGCGCCGCGGGCGTCGGTGTGACCCCCGATGCGGATGCGCGCGGCGCGCAACCCGGGGTCGGCGAGGGC
>JBILUW010000307.1:0-4366 GCA_044370795.1 Burkholderiaceae bacterium | reverse complement strand
GGCGCGCTGCTGCGCCGGCTCGCGCCGTGGGTGTCGCTGTTCGCCATCGTGCTGCTGTGGCAGGCCGCAGTGACGATAGGCGGTGCGCCACCGATGCTGTTGCCGCGCCCGGCACAGACCGCGGCCTCGCTGTGGGCATCGCTAGCCTCCGGCGAGATCCTGCCGCACATCGCAGCGACGTTGAGCGGCGCAGCCATCGGCTATGTCCTGGGCAGCGCGATCGCCATCACCGTGGCAGCGGCGATGGCCACCGTCCCGCTGCTCGAGCGCCTGCTGATGTTGCACGTCATCGCTTTTCAGGCGATTCCCAAGGTCGCACTCGCCCCACTGATCTTCATCTGGTTCGGCTTCGGCACGCCCAGCACGGTCGCGCTGGTGACGCTCTCGTGCTTCTACCCTGTGTTCGTCAACACCTTCACCGGCATCCGCTCGACCAGTCCGGACCTGATCACGCTCTTTCGGGCCTGCAACGCGAGCCGCTGGCACCTATTTCACTCGGTGCAGCTGCCCTGGGCCACGGGCCAGATCTTCGTGGGTTTGCAGATCGGCGTGGTCTTCGCACTGATATCGGCGGTGGTGATGGAGTTCGTCAACGGCTCCGCCGGGCTGGGCTACACGATTCAGGCGGCGGCGACCACCCTCGACACGGCGAGTGTGTTCGCGGCGCTGCTGCTGCTGGCCTTCATCGGCGTAGCCGCCTCGGCCCTGTTGCGCGCGGCGCGCCGCAGGATCGTGTTCTGGGAAGGCGACGCGCGCGGCGCGGCACAGCTGCACTGACCATGCGCGAGCTCGCACGGACAACCTTCGCCACGCTGCTCACCGCCACGCTGCTGATCGCGCTGTGGGCATGGGCCACGCGGCCCGGCGGGCTGCCGAAGACGCTGTTGCCTGGACCTGCCGACGTGCTGGGCGCACTGCGCAGTGCCTGGATCGAAGGCCTGCTGTGGCCGCACGCGGCGTTCACTGCCCAGGCCGCGGGCGCTGGGCTCGCCATCGGCGCGATCGCCGGCTTCGCGGCGGGTGCCATCGTGGTGCTGCTGCCCCGGCTCGAAGCATTCGTGGTGCCGGTGGTGTTCGGGCTGCAGTCGGTGCCCAAGATCGCGATCGCGCCCCTGCTGGTCGCCTACCTCGGTTTCGGCCTGCCCTCTAAGGTCTTCACGGCCGCCCTGTTGTGCTTCTTTCCGCTGTTCGTGGCCACCGTCACCGGCATGCGCTCGGTCGATCCCGGACTGCTCGATCTGTACCGCGTCGCATCGGCCTCGCGGCTGCACCTGCTGCGGCACGTCAGGATCCCTGCAGCGGCGCCCTATCTGTTTGCCGGACTGCAGGTCGCCGTCGTGCTGGCCGTGATCGGATCGGTCGTGTCGGAGTTCGTGGCCTCGACCCACGGCCTGGGCTTCATCGTCAAGTCGCGCTCGCAGGACCTCGACGTGTCGATGATGTTTGCGGCCATCGCCACCCTGTCGCTGATGGGCGTGACCGGCAACCTGCTGGTGCGCCTGGCGCAGCGGCGCCTCGTCTTCTGGTGATCGCTGGCACGAACCCTGCTATCGTTTTCTGCTCCCCTTCATCCTCAAGGAAACGATCATGCAACGTCTGCGTCGCGCCCTCGTGCACGCCCTGCTCGCCGTCAGCGCCCTGTCGGGCGTTGCCACGGCCCACGCCCAGGACGCCCTGGACAACGTGCTCAAGAATCGCAAGATCGCGATCGCCATCCCCACCGACTTTCCGCCCTACGGTTTCGTCGGCACCGATCTCAAGCCGCAGGGCCTGGACATCGACATGGCCAACTACATCGCCGGCAAGCTCGGCGTGGCCGTCGAACTGGTGCCCGTGACCAGCGCCAACCGCATCCCCTACCTGCAGACCCGCAAGGCCGATCTCGTCATCTCCACGCTGGGCAAGAACCCCGACCGCGAGAAGGTGATCGACTTCACCGCCGCCTACTCACCCTTCTTCCAGGCGGTTTTCGGCGCGAAGTCGCTGGCGGTGCGCTCGGCGGCCGACCTCGCCGGCAAGTCGATCGGCGTCACGCGCGGTGCGATCGAGGACCAGGAGCTCACCCGCATCGCGCCGGCCGGCACCGAGATCCGCCGCTTCGAGGACAACAACACCACGGTCTCGGCCTTCGTGTCGGGCCAGGTGCAGCTGATCGCCACCGGCGCGCAGGTCGCCGGCAACGTGATGGCGCGCAACCCGCAGCTCAACACCGAGTACAAGCTGCTGCTCAAGGACAGCCCGAACTTCATCGGGGTGGCCAAGGGCGAAGACAAGCTGCGCCAGCGGGTCAACGAGATCATCGCCGAGGCCCGCACCAGCGGCGACCTCGATCGCATGGCGATGAAGTGGCTGGGTCGCCCGGCCGGCGACCTGCCCCGCTGAGCGCGGCCGCGCCTTGGTCGCGCTCGACTTCGGCGCGGTGCTCGCGCAGTGGCCACTGCTCCTGAAGGGCGTGGCCTGGACGCTCGCGCTCACCGCGGTGTCGGCGGTGGCGGGCACCGCCCTGGGCGTGGGTTGCGCCTGGGTGCGCGTGCACGGCGCGGCCGTGCCGCGCGCGATCGTCGGCGCCTACGTCGAACTGGTGCGCAACACGCCCTTCATCGTCCAGCTCTTCTTCATCTTCTTCGGCCTGCCCGCGGCCGGCGTGAAGCTCACGCCCGAGCTCGCAGCCGTGCTTGCGATGGTGATCAACCTGGGCGCCTATGCCGCCGAGATCGTGCGCGCGGGCGTGGAGGCCACGCCGCGCGGCCAGCTCGAGGCCGCCCGCAGCCTGGCGCTGACGCCGGCGCAGATCTTCACGCGCGTGGAGCTGCCGCCGGCGCTGCGCAAGGTGTGGCCAGCGCTCACCAGCCAGATCGTGATCGTGATGCTCGGCTCGGCGGTATGCGGCCAGATCTCCACGCCCGAGCTCAGCTACGCCGCCAACCTGATCCAGAGTCGCAACTTCCGCGCCTTCGAGGCCTTCCTGGTGGCCACGGTGCTGTACCTGGCGCTGGCCGTGGCGGTGCGCCGGCTGCTGAACTGGCTGGGCCCGCGGCTGCTGTTCGGCGGCCGCTGACCGCCGACGCGCGCGGGCCCGCACCGCCACCGATCGCACCCTTCGCACCATGGTCGACTTCTCCCTCTGGGACATCCTGCGCAACCTGCTGGTGGCGCTGCGCTGGACGGTCGCGCTGTCGCTGATCGCCTTCGTGGGCGGCGGGCTGGTGGGCATGACGCTGCTGGTGCTGCGGATGGCGCCCTCGCGCGCGGCGCGCCTGGCCGTCGCCGGCTACGTGCAGCTCTTCCAGGGCACACCGTTGCTCATGCAACTGTTCATCGCCTATTTCGGCGCCGCGCTGCTGGGCTTTCCCACCTCGGCCTGGACCGCGGCGGCGGTGGCGCTCACGCTCTACACCAGCGCGTTCCTGGCCGAGATCTGGCGCGGCTGCGTCGAGGCGGTGCCGCGCGGCCAGTGGGAGGCCGCGCGCAGCCTGGCGATGGGCTTCGGCCAGACGCTGCGCCACGTGATCCTGCCGCAGGCGCTGCGCATCGCCATCGCGCCCACCGTGGGCTTCCTGGTCCAGGTCATCAAGGGCACGGCGCTGGCCTCGGTGATCGGCTTCATCGAACTCACCAAGGCGGGCAACATGATCGCCAACGCCACCTTCCAGCCCTTCCTGGTCTATGGCTGCGTGGCGCTGCTCTACTTCGTGCTGTGCTTTCCGATCAGCCTGTACGCCCGCGACCTCGAGCGGCGCATGCAGCCGCCCCGCTGACACCCCGAGACCCCGCCATGCCCCTGCTCGAGATCCGCGACCTGCGCAAGCGCTTCGGCGCCAACGAAGTCCTGCGGGGCGTCACGCTGGAGGTCGGGCAGGGCGAGGTCGTGGCCATCATCGGCCGCAGCGGCTCGGGCAAGAGCACGCTGCTGCGCTGCGTGAACGGGCTCGAGCGCTTCGAGAGCGGCAGCGTTGCGGTCGATGGCCAGCCGCTGCGCCACGACGATGCGGCTGCGCTGCGCGCGCTGCGCCAGCGCGTGGGCATGATCTTCCAGAGCTTCAACCTGTTTCCGCACCTGAGCGCAGGGCGCAACGTGATGCTCGCGCCCACGCTGGTCAGACGCTTCGACGGCGGGCGCGCCGAGCGGCAGGCGCGCGATCTGCTCGCACGCGTCGGTCTGGCCGAGAAGTTCGACGCGATGCCCGATCAGCTCTCGGGCGGCCAGCAGCAGCGCGTGGCGATCGCCCGGGCGCTGGCGATGGAGCCCGCGGTGCTGCTGTGCGACGAGATCACCAGCGCGCTCGACCCCGAGCTGGTCGGCGAGGTGTTGCGGGTGGTCGAGTCGCTGGCCGACGAGGGCATGACGCTGCTGATGGTCACCCAC
>JBILUW010000072.1:0-15237 GCA_044370795.1 Burkholderiaceae bacterium | reverse complement strand
GGCGCCGTCCCAGTCGCGCGCACGAAAGGCCGCCAGAGCCTCGGTCGAGATCCGGGCCAGCTCGAGCGCGGCCGCCGGCGCCTCGCCAGCCATCCCGAGCAGTTCGTGGACGGTCGTGGGCTCCGACTTGCCCTTGACCCGCACCGTGTCGACCTCGCGACAGACGATCGCATCGCCAGCGCGGGCGCGGACGCCGTCGCCCATCAGGATGCGCGTCCCGTAGAAGCGGTTGGCGTACTCGAGGCGGGAGGCGATGTTGACGGTGTCGCCCATCACGGTATAGCTGCGGGTGTTGGCCGACCCGACGCTGCCGACCACCACTTCGCCGCTGCTGATGCCCACGCGCATGTCGATTTCGGGCAGGTGCCGGCGAAAGCCGGTCAGTTCGGGCAGCTCGGCGCGGAAGCGGGCGATCGCGCCGACCTGAGCGAGCGCAGCCCGGCAGGCAAGCACCGCGTCGTCGCCGTCCGGATTGAACAGCGGCCCCCAGAAAGCCATCACGGCATCGCCGATGAACTTGTCGACGACGCCGCGCTGCGCCTGGATGGCCTCGGCCTGCAGCGTGAAGTGGCGGTTGAGCAGGTTGACCATGCCCGAGGCGGTGAGCGTTTCGCTGAGCGCCGAGAAGCCGACGAGGTCGCAGAACGATATGGTCATGAGCTGCCGCTCGCCGGCGGCGCTGGAGGCGCCGGTATCGCTGAGCATCCGATCGAGGATGCGCGGGTCGAGGTACTTGCCGAAGGTGGTGCGCAGATGCTCCTTCTGCCGCAGTTCGCCGACGAAGAAGTTGAAGGCTCGCGTCAGCTCGCCGATCTCGTCACGCGAGACGATGGGCAGCTCGAGGCGCAGATCGCCGCGTTGCGCCGTCTGGACGCCGGTCAACAGCGACTGCACCGGCCGCACCAGCCTGCGGGTCACCATCGCCGCGACCAGCAGCCCGACCAGCACCGCGCAGGCAGTGGCGATCAGGGTCATCAGCAGGATTTCCCGATGGCGCAGAAAGCTGTCGCGGGCGAGGGTGGCGAGCATGTCGCTGGCGCTGGCCTGCATCTGCATGCGCTCGCGCTGCAGCAGCGCCTGCAGTTCGTCGAGCACGCCGATGAGTTCCAGCGCGCGCTCCTTGCGGCCCTGCCGCAGCAGATCGATCGCCTCGAGCTGGCGAGCGCCGATAAGCGCGTGCTGCTGGCCGATCTGCTCGAGGATGGCCGCGATCCGGACATGGGCCGCGGCCATCGCGTCGAGGGAAGGGGCGGCGCCCAGCAGGGCCACGGCGGCGCGCATCGCGTCGTCGACCTCGCGCGAGTAGCGCGCGTGGTTGGCCGACGCCTCGGCGATCGCGGCCGCGCGCTCACCGCCCGAGGCCAGCGCCCCCTGCCAGCGCTCGAAGGCCAGGCGTCGGCGCAGCCCGGCTTCGTTGAGCCTGACCAGCTCGCGATCGAGGGGCGCGTGCAGCGTCGTGATTTCGCGCAGCTGGCGATCGAGCGCGTGGACCTGCACGAGCAGGAAGCCGACCAGCGCCGTCATGAGCACCAAGAGAACGATCGCCAGTCCGAAGACCCTCGCGCCTATGCTCTAGGCAAGACGGCCGACCTGGGTAATGCGCATGGGCCCTACTCGCGCACCGGCTCCACCCGCAGGCAACGCGCATAGTGCTCGGGGCCCACGGCCACTGGCTCGGGCTGGCGCTCGCGGCAGGCTGGCTGCGCGTGCGCGCAACGCTCGGCAAAGGCGCAGCCGGGCGGCAGCGCCGAGCAATCGGGCGGGGAGCCCGGAATCACCGGCAGGCGCGCGCCCGCGGGCAGCGCCTCGTTCACGCGGCTGCCCAGCAGCGCGACCGTGTACGGATGGCGCGGCGAGCGCAGCAGCTCGCGCACCGGCCCGCTCTCGACGATGCGCCCGGCGTACATCACGGCCACGCGGTCGGCAACCTCGACCGCCGCGCCGATGTCGTGGGTGACGAACAGGATCGAGAGGCCGAGGTCGCGCTGCAGTTCGCGCAGCAGCAGCAGGATCTGGATCTGGACCGTGGCATCGAGCGCGGTGGTGGGTTCGTCGGCGAGCAGAACCTGCGGGTTGCAGGCCAGCGCCAGCGCGATCATGGCCCGCTGGCGCATGCCGCCCGACATCTCGTGCGGATAGTTGTGCAGCCGCCGTTCGGGGCTGGGGATGCGCACGCGCTCGAAAAGCGCGAGCGCGCGCGCGCGCGCGGCCTCGCGCCCGACCGGCTCGTGGCGGCGGATCGCCTCGACGATCTGCTCGCCGACCGTGTAGACCGGGTCGAAGGCGAGCAGGGGCTCCTGGAAGATCATGGCGACGCTGCCGCCGCGCAGATCGGCGAGCTCGCGCCGGCTCATGGTCAGGACCTCGCGGCCGGCAACCCTCACCGAGCCACCGATGCGGGTGCGCGAGGGCGGATGCAGCGCCATGACCGAGCGCAGCGTGACCGACTTGCCCGAGCCCGACTCACCGATCAGAGCGACCACCTCGCCGCGCTGCAGGCGCAGGTCGACTCCGTTGACGGCGTCGACCGGCGCGCCACCGCTCAGGAAGCGCACGGTGAGGCCTGTGATCTCGACGATGGAATCGGCGCCCATCAGCCCTCCGGGGCAATCGACGGCGACTGCGACCAGCCGCTGCCGGGCTCGTGCATCAGGCAGGCCACGCTGCGCATCTCGCCAGCACCGGCGCCGGCAAGGGTCGGGGTGACGCCGCGGCAGACTTCGCGCGCCTGCGCGCACCGGGTATGGAAGCGGCAGCCCGGCGGCGGATCGATGGGGTTGGGCGGATCACCCGACAGCGGCGGCCGTTCGGTGCGCCTGTCGGGATCCATCGAGGGCATCGACGACAGCAGCGCCTGCGTGTACGGATGCAGCGGGCTCTCGTAGAGACCGCGCGCCGAGCCGATCTCGGCGACCCGGCCCAGGTACATCACCATCACCCGGTCGCACAGGAAGCGCACGACGTGCAGGTCGTGGCTGATGAAGAGATAGGTCAGGCCGAATTCCTGCTTCAGGTCGAGCAGCAGGTTGAGCACCTGCGCCTCGACCGACTTGTCGAGCGCCGACACCGCTTCGTCGAGTATGACCAGGCGCGGCTCGAGCGCGAGCGCGCGGGCGATGTTGACGCGCTGTCGCTGGCCGCCCGAGAGCTCGTGCGGATACCGCGCCGCGAAACGCGAGGGCTCGAGGCCCACGCGCGCGAGCAGGTCGCGGGCACGCGCCAGCGCCGCGGCGGCCGGCAGGCCGTGCACCTGCGGACCGAACGCGATCGACTGCTCGACGGGCAGCCGCGGGTTGAGCGACGAATAGCTGTCCTGGAAGACCATCTGCACCTGGCGACGGAACTCGCGCAGCGGCAGATCGCGCGAACCGACCACCCGGCCATCGAACACCACCTCGCCGGCGCCGGGCTCGATCAGGGACATCAGCAGGCGGGCGGTCGTGGACTTGCCGCAGCCCGACTCGCCGACCACGCCCAGCGTCTCGCCGGCGTGGATCTCGAAGTCGACGCCGTCGACGGCGCGAACCACCGCGCCGCGGCGGTTGCGCACCGGGAAGTGCTTGAGCAGCCCGCGCACCGTGAGCAGCGGGCTGGCGGTGGACGGTTTCGCGCCGGCGGACATGACGGCCGGGGTGCTCACCGCTTCACGTCCATCGCCGAGCGCAGGCCGTCGGACAGCAGGTTGAAGGAGATGGAGGTGATGAAGATCATGACCCCGGGCAGCGCCGCCACCCAGGGCTGGGTGTAGATGGCGGTGCGCAGCGTGTTGAGCATCAGGCCCCACTCGGGCTCGGGCGGCTTCACGCCCAGCCCGAGGAACGACAGGCCCGAGGCCAGGATCATCGACACCGAGATCAGGCTGGTGGCATAGACGAAGATCGGGCCGAGCACGTTGCCCAGCACATGCACGCGCACGATGGTCAGGGCGCCGGCACCCGAGGCGCGGGCGGCCTCGACGAAGTCGCGAGCGCGCACCTGCGTGGTCACGCTCTCGGCCACCCGGGCGATCTGGGGCACGAACACCACGGTGAGCGACAGCAGCGCATTGCCCACGCCCGCGCCCAGGGCGCCCGACAGCGCGATCGCGAGCAGCACCGACGGGAAGGCGTAGAACACATCGATGGTGCGCATGATCACGCTGTTGACGGCACCGCCCGCGTAACCGGCGAAGATGCCGATCGCCGAGCCGATCACGAAGGCGGCAATGACGGGCGTGATGCCCATGAACAGCGACAGCCGCCCGCCGAGCATCAGCCGCGAGAGCATGTCGCGGCCCAGTTCGTCGGAGCCGAGCAGGTAGCCCTCCGAGCCGATGGGGCGCAGCCGCTTGAGCATCGACGAGGCGAAGGGGTCGGCCGGCGAGATCCAGGGTGCGGCGATCGCGACGGCCACCAGCAGCAACACCACCAGCAGGGCGCCGACGGCCACCGGATCGCGGACGAAGCGGCGCGCCACGCCGCGCCAGTAGCCGGCGGGCGGCGCGATGGCCGCGGCAGGCGGCGGCTTGCCGGCCGCGAACCCGCCGGAGGCGGTCTGCGACTCAGCCACGCGACATCCTGGGGTCGAGGGTGGATTGAACCGCGTCGACGGCAAGATTGAGCAGCACGAAGAACAGCGCGAGCACGAGGATGGTTCCCTGGAGCAGCGGCAGGTCGCGCTGGAAGATGGCGGAGTTCAGCAGGAACCCCGTGCCGGGCCACGAGAACACGGTCTCGATGAGGATGGAGCCGCCCAGCAGATAGCCCAGCTGCAGGCCCATGACGGCCAGCGCGGTGGGCGCGCAGTTCTTGACCACGTGCAGGAACACGCCGAGATCGGTCAGGCCCTTGGCGCGCAGGCCGACCACGAACTCCTGCGCGAGGGTCTCGGCGACCAGCGCGCGCACGGTGCGCGCGATGATGCCCATCGGGATCACCGACATCGTGATCGCCGGCAGCACCAGGTGCCGCATGTGCTCCCAGTCCCAGACCCAGGTGTCGGAGCCGCCGGGGCCCGCGCCGGTGGCCGGCAGCCAGTTGAGCTGCGCCGAGAACACGATGACCAGCACCATGCCCAGCCAGTAGTGGGGCACGCTGACCCCCAGCACCGACACCGCCGAGGCGGCGCGATCGAGCCAGGAATCGCGGAAGTAGCCGGCTACGAAGCCGAAGAACGAGCCGAGGATGAAGCCGGCCAGGGTGGCGAACACCGCGAGCATCAGGGTGTTGCCCACCGCCTTGGTCACCTCGCCGGTCACCGGCCGGCCGGTGGCGATCGAGGTGCCGAGGTCACCGTGCAGCGCGCGCCACAGCCAGCGCGCGAACTGCTCCGGATAGGACCGGTCGAAGCCGTAGATCGCCATCATCTGCTTCTGGAGCTCGGCCGAGGCGTCGGGCGGCAGCACCGAGACCAGCGGGTCGCCCGGCGCCAGGTGCACGAGCAGGAAGCAGAAGACCGCCACGCCCAGCATGATCGGCAGCGCGTAGAGCGCGCGGCGGCCGAGATAGACGAGCATGGGCGTGGCGTGACGGTGAAGCGGCTGCGGCCGGGATCAGTCCATCGACATCGTGGCGATGTCGATGAACCAGCTCTTGGGCTGCACCACGCCCTTGACCTTGGCCGACATCGCGCGCGGGCCGACGTCGTGGGCGATCCAGACGAACGGCGCCTCCTCGACGATGCGGGCGTGCAGCTTGGCCAGCGCGGCATCGCGCGCCTTGTCCTCGAAGGCACCGCGGGCGTCGGCGATCAGCTTGTCGAACTCGGGGTTGCCAAAATAACCCCAGTTGTTCGACACCGGCGGGAAGGCCTTGGTGCTGGTGAAGCGCACCATCGCGAAGAACGGGTCCATCGCCGCGAAGCTGACGTTGATCGCGTTGGCGCCGTTGGCCGACGGATCCTTCGCGCCCTTGCGCCAGTTCGTGAACAGCGTGTTCCACTCGATGACGTCGAACTGCACGTCGAAGTGGCAGGCCTTGAGCGACTGCTGCACGAACTCGTTCATGGGCAGCGGCTGCATCTGGCCCGACCCCGAGGCCGAGATCTGGATCTTGACCTTCAGCGGCTTGGCGGCGCTGTGACCGGCCTCGGCCATCAGCTTGCGGGCCTCGGCGGGGTCGTAGCGGATGTCGAACTTCGGGTTGCCCCACCACGGATGGCCGGGCGCCACCGTGCCCTTGGGCACGCCCATCATGCCGCCGAGCAGCTTGAGCAGGCCGGTGCGATCGACGCACAGGTTGGCCGCATGGCGCACGCGCTTGTCGAGCCAGGGCGAGCCCTCGGCGAACGACAGCTGCCACGGCCAGACGTGCGGCTGCGGGTTGAAGTACATCTTGAAGCCGCGCTGCTGGATGGTCGGCATCGCGTCGGGCGCCGGCGCCTCGATCCAGTCGACCTGGCCCGAGAGCAGGGCCGCGGTGCGCGCGTTGGCCTCGGGCATCGGCACCATGACCACGCGATCGATCTTGGGCACGCGCTTCGGATCCCAGTAGCCCTTGTTAGCGACCACCTCGAGACGCTCACGCGGCACGAAACGGGTCATCCTGAAGGGACCGCTGCCCGAGGCGTCACCGGCGAAGGCGATCCAGGCGGCCTTGGCCTTGTCGGCCGGCGTGGCGCCCTGCGCCGCATCGAACTTCTTCTGCCAGTGCGCCGGCGACGCCATGAACAGGTTGGTCAGGTTGACCGGCAGGAAGGAGTCGGGCTCGCTGGTGGTGAGCTCGACGGTGAGATCGTCGATCTTGCGCGCGGTGCGCAGGGTGGGCATGCGCGACACCGTGACGCCCACCTGACTCGGATCGAAGTGCACGGCCTCCTTGTCGAGGACCTTGCGCACGTTCCAGACGACGGCGTCGGCGTTGACCGGCGAGCCGTCGTGGAACTTCACGCCCGGACGCAGCTTGAACACCCACTTGGTCTTGTCCTTGGCATCGACGGCCCAGGAAGTAGCCAGACCGGGGATGAGCACGCTGGGGGCATCGGCCTTGGAGAGGTCCCATTGCGTGAGCGCGTCGTACATCGGGATCCCGGTGAACCGGTTGCCCTCGAAGCCCTGATCGGGCTGGCCCAGCGTGCGCGGGATATCGGCGGCGGTCATGGCGATGCGCAGGACCTTCTCCTGCGCGAACGCGGGTGCCGCGACGAGCGTGGCTCCCAGTGCGACGGCCGCGCCCAGGCGGGCCAGCGGCTTCGTGAGGAACGTGCGGTGCATCGAGGACTCTCCTTCCCGGCAACGCCGGCGGTTGACGTGATCAGCGGCTGAAAGCAATCCGCGTGCCCACCACGGGCCGACCATCGCGTTCGATGTTGCTTCTTCCGGCCGGCCCATGCACCGCCGTGGCGCAACGCCCCGGCCCGGTGCGAAACCCGAAATGGTGCACGAATCCCGGACTCGGTGCATCTTGGGGGTCTTTGCCGTCAGCCCGCTGCGGCCGGCGCAGCGGCCGTGACGACCAGCGCCAGCGTCGCCACCGTCGTGAGGGTGGTGCGCAGCCGCATGAACCCCGGATGCCAGGGCAGGCCCCGCTCGGCGGCATACAGGCGGCGATCGACCCACCAGGCCAGCGCCAGGCCGGCCGCGAGCAGCAGCAGGCCGGGGCGCGGTGCGATCAGCGTGGCCGCCCAGCCCCACAAGGACGGCACCACGCTCCAGGCCAGCGCCGGGGCGCGACCGGCGTCGGGGCCGCCCGCGAGCGCGCGCCCCCAGTGGAGCGCACCCACGAAGGCCAGGATCACGGCGCCGTAGCCAACCTGCGCCGCCACCGCCAGCCGCGCGGCCTCGGCGGGCGCGCCCCAGGCGAGCAGGGCCAGCCCGGCGAAGGGCAGCAGCCCGCCGTGGCCGAGCAGGGATCGCCAGCGTGCGTCGTCCATCGGCAGCCTCGTGATCGGGGAATGAGCGTCGGTTGACCGGCAGGCGGCGCTCAGCGCCGCGCGAAACGGTAGATGGCCTGGGTGGCGCGCCAGCTCGCCAGCGCCCGCACCGGCTCGCCGTCGGCCAGGAAGGCCCGCGCGGTGACCACCAGCCCCAGGCGGGCGAGCAGGTCCTCGAAGTCGCGCGGCGTGGCCAGGTGCAGGTTGGGGGTGTCGTACCACTGGTAGGGCATCTCGCTGGAGACCGGCATGCGGCCGCGCAGCAGCGACCACGCGTGGTACCAGTGGCCGAAGTTCGGGAACGACACCACGCACTCGCGGCCGACCGCGCTCATGTCGCGAAGCACGGCCTCGGTCCGGTGGGTGGCCTGGATGGCCATCGACGACACCACGACATCGAACTGCGCGGCGCCGAACATGTCCAGCCCGGCCTCGATGTCGCCCTGGATCACATCGACGCCACGGCGCACGCAGGCGAGCAGCGCCGCGTCGTCGATCTCGACGCCGTAGCCATGGCAGCCCTTGGCGCGGCGCAGGTGGTCGAGCAGCGCCCCGTCGCCGCAGCCCAGGTCGAGCACCCGCGCCCCGGGCGCGACCCAGCCGGCGATCAGGGCCAGGTCGGGCCGCAGGTCGGTGGCGTGCTCGCCGACCGCCGGCCAGCTGCGATGGGGCACGCGCGCGGCGGGCTTCATGCCAGCCCGCGCGCGATGCGCTCGAAGTAGGCGCGCACGACACCGTGGTACTGCGGATGGTCGAGCAGGAAGGCGTCGTGGCCGTGCGGCGCGTCGATCTCGGCGTAGGTCACGGCCCGCCGGTTGGCGAGCAGCGCCTGCACGATTTCGCGACTGCGCGCCGGCGTGAAGCGCCAGTCGGTGGTGAACGAGGCGACCAGGAAATCGGCGGTGGCCGGCGCCAGCGCCGCGGCGAGATCACCGCCATGGGCCGCGCCCGGATCGAAGTAGTCGAGGGCGCGCGTGATCAGCAGGTAGGTGTTGGCATCGAAGTAGGTAGAGAACTTCTCGCCCTGATAGCGCAGGTACGACTCGATCTCGAACTCCACGTCGAAGCCGAAATCGTAGCCGTCGCCCTCGGCGCGCCCGCGGCGCGCGCGACCGAAGCGCTCGGCCATCACGTCGTCGGACAGATAGGTGATGTGGCCGATCATGCGCGCCACCTGCAGCCCGCGCCGCGGCACCACGTCATGGTCGTAGAAGCGCCCGCCGTGGAACTCGGGGTCGGTGATGATCGCGCGCCGCGCGACCTCGTTGAAGGCGATGTTCTGCGCCGAGAGCTTGGGCGTGGAGGCGATCGCGATGCAGTGCGCGACCCGCTGCGGATAGAGCACCGACCAGGCGAGCGCCTGCATGCCGCCCAGGCTGCCGCCCATGACCGCGGCGAAGCGCTCGATGCCCAGCGCGTCGGCCAGGCGCGCCTGCGCATGCACCCAGTCCTCGACCGTGATCACCGGGAAATCGGGCCCGTAGCGCCTGCCGGTGGCCGGATTGATCGACATCGGGCCGGTGGAGCCGAAACAGCTGCCCGGGTTGTTGACGCCGATCACGAAGAAACGGCGGGTGTCCAGCGGCTTGCCGGGCCCGACCATGTTGTCCCACCAGCCCTCGGCCCCGGTGTCGGCGTGCACGCCGGCAACGTGGTGCGACGCATTGAGCGCATGACACACCAGCACGGCGTTGGACCGCGCGGCATCGAGCTCGCCGTAGGTCTCGTACACCAGCTCGTAGTCGGCCAGGCTGGCCCCGCTCGCCAGCGCCAGCGGCTGCGCGAACCGCAGGCGCGCGGGCACGACCGTGCCTACCGAGCCTGGCTCGGGGGCGGCGGACGGGGGTAGGGATGCGGACACGGAGACTGCTCGCGGCGAAAAAAAACCCGACCAGCTTGCGCGGCGGCCGGGTCGGGTTGCGGGAAGCCAGGCTTCCCCGCCGCTTTAGCCGTATTTGTCGAGCGCCCGCAAGCTGATCGTCAAATCGGCGCCGCGCGCAAGCCTAAGGAGCGGCCCGGGCGGTGTCAAGCAAGGGCCCGGCCGGCGCGCGGTCCGCCGCTGCACCTGCCGCCGCGCAGCCGACGGTGACAATGGCCTATAGTCGGGAGGGATGGCGGCGGTATCGGCGACCCGCCGGCCCGACAACCGCCCGCCGCCCCCCCTCCACCCTCGAAGGAGACCCGACCATGCCCCTTGCGCGAGTCCTGCTGTCCACCCTGGCGGCCATCGCGATCGCCGGCTGCGGCACGACCGGCGCCACCGTCAGGTCATGGATGCCCTCGTGGATGCCCGGATCGGCGCCGCAAGAGGCCCAGGCTCAGGCCCAGGCGCCGGCACCGGGCGCGACGGCGCCCCGGAGTGGCGCGCCCGCGCCGCGGCCCGGCCTCGAAGGCTCGACCTGGCGGCTGGTCGAGATCGCCGGGCAAGCCGTCCCGGAGACCGTGCTGGCGACGCTCGCGTTCTCCGAGCCGGGCCGGGTCGCCGGCACGGCCGGCTGCAACGGCTACACCGGCACGGCGCGCCTGGAGGAGGGTCGCCTCGCGCTCGGCCCGCTGGCCACCACCCGCCGCGCCTGCGAACCGCAGGCCATGGCCTTCGAGCAACGGTATCTGGCGGCTCTCGCCACGGCGCAGGGGCTGCGCCGCGATGGCGACCGGCTGCTCGTCGAGGTCGCGGGCAACGCGCCGCTGCGCTATGTCCGTCAACCCTGAGGAAGCGCGATGACCGACTGGAAGCGGCACGCCGCGGCAGATTTCACCCCCGAAAAACAGCCGGCCCGCGGCGCCCTGGGCATGGTCGTGACCAACCATCCGCTGGCCAGCGCCGCCGGCGCCGAGATGCTGGCCGCCGGTGGCAACGCCGTCGACGCGGCAGTCGCCTCGCTGTTTGCGCTCACCGTGGTCGAGCCGATGATGGTCGGCATCCTGGGCGGCGGCTTCGCGCACCTGCGCCTGCCCGACGGCACCCATACCGTGCTCGAGGGACAGGGCCGCTGCCCGAAAACGGTCGGCCCGGCCACGTTCACGCCCGACCCGGCCGCGCCACCCGGCGCGCTCGATGCGATCGGGCGGCGCAACAGCGTCGGGCGCGAGGCCGTGGCCGTGCCGGGCAACCTGATGGCCTGGTGCCAGCTGCTCGAGCGGCACGGCCGGCTGCCGCTGGCCGATGTGGTGGAGCCGGCGATCCGCCATGCCGAGCGGGGGTTTGCCGCGACGCCCTTCCTGTCCGACTGCGTCACCGACTGCGCCGCCGACATGCTGCGCGATCCGGTCATCGCGCGCGTGTTCCTGCCCGGCGGCGCACCGATCGCCGCCGGAGCGCGCGTGATCAACGGCGCCTACGCCGACACGTTGCGCACCGTCGTGCGCGAGGGTCCGGCGGCCCTGCACCAGGGCCCGATCGGCGCGGCGCTCGTCGAGGACATGCGCCGCCACGGCGGCCACATCACCGCAGACGACCTGCTCGGCTATCGCACCACCGACCTGCCGGCGCTGCGCACCGGCTACCGGGGCTACGAAATCGTCGGGCCGCCGCCACCGTGCTCGGGGCCGCTGCACATCGGCCAGATGCTGCGCATTCTCGAAGGCTTCGACCTCGCCGGACTGGGCTTCGGCAGCGTCGATGCCGTGCACCTGATGGCCGAGGCGATGCGCATCGCCTTCGCCGACCGCGCAGCCGCCACCGCCGACCCCGACTTCGTGCCGGTGCCCGTCGAACGCCTGCTGTCGGCCGAGTACGCGGCGCAGCGGCGCGCGCAGATCGATCCGGCGCGCACCCGCGACTGGGCTCCGGGTGTGAACCCCGCCGAGGGCGCGCACACCACCCATCTGACGGTGGCCGATCGCGACGGCATGGTGGTCAGCGCCACCCAGACCATCAACTCGCTGTTCGGTGCGCGCTACATGGTGCCGGGGCTCGGAGCGATTCCGAACAACTACCTCTATGTGTTCGACCCGCACCCGGGGCGCGCCAACTCGCTGGCGCCAGGCAAGCGCGTCACCTCGTCGATGGCCCCGCTGATCGTGCTGCGCGATGGTCGGCCGCGCTGGGCGCTGGGTCTGCCCGGCGGGCTGCGGATTTTCCCGTCGGCGATGCAGGCCCTGATCAATCTGATCGACCACCGGATGAGCCTGCAGGACGCGGTCGAGGCGCCCCGGGTCTGGACGCAGGGCTACGCCCTGGAGCTCGAGCCGCAGATCCCCGACGCGGTGGCCACGGCCCTGGCCGCGCGCGGCCATGCGGTGCTGCGCGTGCCCAACATCGGCGGCGGCCTGAACGCGATCGCCTTCGATGAGGACGGTGCCATGGAAGGCGCGGCCTGCTGGCGCGCCGATGGAGCCGCGGTGGGCGTGGGCGGCGGGCTGGCCCGTGCCGGCGTGCGTTTCCTGCCCGAGGCCCGCCGCAGCTGAGGCCTCGCCAGCCGGCAGTTCTCGCGCGCAACCGACACGTGCGGGCGGCGCGCCAGGACTGCGCCTGCTTCAGCCGGTGGCATCGGGCGCAGCCGGCTCATGGGCCTGGGAGGCCTCGTCGATCCACACCCGGTTGCGACCGGATTCGCGCGCGCGCGCCAGCGCCGCTTCGGCGCGCGCCATCAGCGCCGCGCGCGGCTCTCCGTCGCGGCGTGCGGCCACGCCCGCCGAGAACGTGACCAGCCCGCGGCCAGGATCCTCGAGGAAGTATCGCTTGGTGAGCTCGCGCTGCACGCGCACCAGCTGGCGCGCCGCCTCCTCGGGCCCGGTGTCGGGCAGCACGATCGCAAAGCTGTTTTCGTCCCAGCTCGCCGGCGTGTCGGTCGAGCGCAGCGCCTCGCGCAGCGCCGTGGCCAACCGGCGCTGCGGCTCGCCGCCTTCGGCCCGCGGCCGCTCGGGCAGCGCGAGCACCGCGCTCGCGTCGAGCAGCGCAACGCAGATCGGCAAGGTGCGACGCTGCGCGCGCGCCAGCTCGAATTCGACCTGCCGCTCGAAACCAGGCTGGCTGAGCGCACCGCTTGCCGGGTCCTCGTCGGGCAGACCGCCCGGTGCACCCAGAGCCTCCTGCATCGCCTGCACCCGCCGCTCGTCACGCGCCACCCGCTCGCCGGCGTCGATCAGCTCGCGGTGAGCCTGCGCGAACCGTTCCTGCATCGCCTGCATTTCGGCGAGCAGCGCCTGGAGCAGCCCGCTCATCCGGGAGAGGTCGTCGGCCTCGCGCACCTGGCGCGCGTAGTCGCCAATGCGGCCGGCGAAATCGCCGGTCCAGTCGGCCAGGCCGCCTACCTGGTCGATGAGGGCCGCGGTGCGCTCGCGCACGGAGGTGGCGGCCTCGTCCATCGAATGCTTGACCGTGCCCTGGCGGAACACGAACTCGCGGTAGCCGCGCGCCGTCTGCTCGAGCACCGCGGGGCTGAGCGGGCGGTCGAGCAGCGACTGGATGTGGCGGGTCTGCTCGTGCACCCAGGCATCGTCGACCACCAGGTCGCCCATGTTGCGCACCATCAGGCGCACGAGCTCGTGCAGGCCCCGAATCGCCGGCGCCGGCCCCTCGCCGGCGAGCTCGAGCTCCGCCCAGCGCGTACGCAGGCGCTCGCCAGCGGCCGACAGCGCGGCCGGCGACGCGGCGGCGCGCAGCGCCTCGAGAGCCGCGCCGAGTTCGGCGGCCGCCTCCGGGGTGAAGCCCAGACGGGCATCGAGCAAAGGCGCGACCAGGCGTGCCAGCGCATCCTCGCGGGCGGCCGCGAGGGGATCACCCGCGCGCGCCGGAGCCGCCGGCTGCGCGCCCGCCTGCGGTACCGAAGCCGGATCCTCTGTCGCCGGGAACGCAGCGCCCACCATCACCGAAGCGCCCTGCTCGCCGCCATCGGTGGTCAGGGTCCGCTTGAGCGCAGCCCGGATGAGGCGCTGCGCCTGCGGCCAGCGACCACCCTCGATCGCCTGGCGCAGTTCGCGCGCGAACTCTCCGGCCGATGCGTCGGCCAGCACGCCCCGGGCCAGCGTCTCCATGGCGGCGGCCGCCGGCTGCACCTGCGCGTAGCTGAGCCCGGCAGTCTCGGCGAACACCCGGGCATAGTTCTCGGGCGTGGGCGGACGGCGCATCCGCGCCAGCCGCCGGAAGACCTCGCGGGCGATGTCGGCCGGAGCCGGCTTGGGCGCGCTCGCCATGCTCTTCCCGCGCCTCGAACCTTCCGGCCAACGCCGCCCGCGCCGCCGCTACTGGCCCTTGAAGCCGATCGCGTCGAAGTTGCGCTTCTCGTCGACCCAGAGCCGGGCGCCAAGCTTCTGGTATTCGTCGGCCGGCAGATAGGCATCGACGAGATCGTAGGTCTCGAGGAACTTGCGGTAGGTGGGGTCGGCAAGAGCGCCGCGGAAGGCGTCGTGCAGCGTGCGCACCACGCGCGGGTCCATGCCGCGCGGGCCCACCAGGCCGATCGGGCTGCTCGCGACCAGGTCGAAACCGGCCTCGCGCGCGGTCGGCACGTCGGGCAGGCGCGCGATGCGCCTTTCCTGGAAGGTGACGATGACCCGGCCCTTGCCCTGCTTCTCGATCTGCGCCCAGCCGCCGTCGATCACCGCGTTGATGTGGCCGCCGACGAAGGCCTGCAGCACCTCGGAGCCACCCTTGAAGGGCACGAAGGTGAGATCGATGCCGGCGAGCTTGTTGAGCAGGAAGGTGACGACGTGACCGGTGCTGCCCGCGCCGCTGGCTCCCACCTGGATGCGCCCCGGGTTGGCCTTCGCGTAGGCGACGAACTCGGTCATCGAGCGTACCGGCAGACTCTCGGACACCACCAGCGAGAAGGTGTAGGCCGAGAAGCCCATGATGTAGGTCAGGTCCTTGAGCGGGTCGTAGTTGACCTTCTGGACGTGGGGCACGCGAAAGATCGAGGCCGGCGCGATAGCGATCGTGTAGCCATCGGGATTGTTCGACTGCGCGACGATGCTGGCGGCCATCGTGCCGGCGGCGCCGGGCCGGTTCTCGACAATCACCTGCTGGCCCAGGGCCTTGGCGGCCTGCGGTCCGAGCGCACGCGCCACCGCGTCGGTGGCGCTGCCGGGCGGAAAGGGCACCATGAGGGTGACCGGCTTGTTCGGGAAGGCCTGCGCGCGAGCGGGCGAGGCGACCGCGCCCGCGAACGTGGCGAGCGCCGCGGCAAGCACCTGGCGGCGGCCGGACGGGGCGGGATGCAGGGATGTCGACAAGGTTGGACTCCGCGGCTGGACGAAGCGCGCAGATTAACCGAGCAAGCCCCGGAGACCGCCTGCCGGCCGTGACGCCCCTGCGGGATTCGGCACGGGGCGGTGGCGCGCTCCCCGACCGGGGCGCCCCTATCGGGGAGCGGCCAGGAAATCGACCTGCGCCGGCCGCCCGGGCAGCGCCAGCGCCGCCGTCTGCGCCGGCGCGCGCGCGATCAC
>JBILUW010000306.1:0-4380 GCA_044370795.1 Burkholderiaceae bacterium | reverse complement strand
GGTGATCTCCGGGGAAGTCGGGCGCCGGCGGGATGCCCGGCGCCTCCTGGATGGGCGCGGGGGCAAGGACCCCCGCCTGATGAGCCGGCCCGGGCGCAGCGCACGGGTCCGGATGAACGGAAACGATCGGGCGTCGCCCGGTCGCGACGGTGCTAGCGCGGCCTCAGGTCGACCACCCGCTTCGCCTTGCCCGCCGAGCGCTCGATGGCACCCGGAGGTTCGATGCGCACGGTGGCGCTGACGCCGATGTAACTCTTGATCGCATGGGCGAGCGCCGCCTGCGCGCCGGCCGCCGCCGCGCCATCGCTCGCCGCACCGGCCTTCAGTTCGACGCGCACGGCCAGCGCGTCGAGCGGGCCCTCCTTGTGCAGTTCGCAGACGTAGTGCGGCGCGAGTTCGGGCCGCTGCAGGATCAGCTCCTCGATCTGCGACGGGAACACGTTGACTCCGCGCACGATCATCATGTCGTCGCTGCGGCCGGTGATCTTGCGCATGCGCCGCATCGTGCGCGCGGTGCCGGGCAGCAGGCAGGTGAGATCGCGTGTGCGGTAGCGGATCACCGGCAGCGCCTGCTTGGTGAGCGAGGTGAAGACCAGCTCGCCGAACTCGCCGTCGGGCACCGGCTCACCGGTCTCCGGGTGCACGATCTCGGGCAGGAAGTGGTCCTCCCAGAGGGTGGGCCCGTCCTTGGTCTCGCCGCATTCGCAGGCCACGCCCGGGCCGATCACCTCCGACAGGCCGTAGATGTCGGTCGCATCGAGCGCCAGGCGCCGCTCGATCTCGCCGCGCATCTCGTTGGTCCAGGGCTCGGCGCCGAAGATGCCCAGCCGCAGGCTGCAGCTCTTCGGATCGATGCCCTGCCGCTCGAACTCGTCGGCCAGCGCCAGCATGTAGCTGGGGGTCACCATGATGATGTCGGGCCGGAAATCGGTGATCAGCTGCACCTGCCGCTCGGTCTGGCCGCCACCGAAGGGAACCACCGTGAGGCCCAGCCGCTCGGCACCGTAGTGCGCGCCCAGGCCACCGGTGAACAGGCCGTAGCCGTAGCTCACGTGGACGATGTCGCCGGCGCGCGCGCCGGCGGCGCGGATCGAGCGTGCCACCAGCTGCGACCAGGTGTCGATGTCGGCGGCGGTGTAACCCACCACCGTCGGCTTGCCGGTGGTTCCGCTGGAGGCGTGGATGCGCACGACCTGCTCGCGCGGCACGGCGAACAGGCCGAACGGATAGTTCGCGCGCAGGTCGGCCTTGGTTGTGAACGGGAAGCGGCGCAGGTCGTCGAGCTGGCGCAGCTCTTCGGGGTGCGCGCCTGCGGCATCGAAGGCGCGGCGGTAGTGCGGCACGTGGTCGTAGGCGTGGCGCAGCGTGGCGCGCAGCCGCTCGAACTGCAGCGCGCGCAGCTCGTCGACGCTCGCGGTCTCGATCGGCTCGAGCGGCATGCCGCCATGCGAGCGCGCCGGGTTGGGGAGGCTCATCGGGCGTCTCCTGGCTGGGCGCCGGGCACGTGCTCGCCTTTCACGAGTGCCGAGCGACCGCGGAAGATCGCCACTCGCCTGCCGTTCTGGTCGGTGACCGTCACGTCGTAAAAGCCGGTACGGCCGGCGGCGTGCACTTCCTCGGCGCGCGCGGTGAGCACGTCACCCTGCATGGGCGGGGCGAGGAACTCGATCTGGGCGCCGGCCGCCACCGCCCGGCGGTTGTGGCTGTTGCACGCGAAGGCGAATGCCGAGTCGGCGAGCAGGAACATGTAGCCGCCGTGGCAGCTGCCCAGCCCGTTGAGGAAGTCCCGGCGCACCGTCATGCGCAGCGTGGCGCCTCCGGGGCTTACCTCGATGAGCTCCATGCCCAGCGACTGCGAGGCCGTGTCGTGCACCCACATGGCCAGCGCGATCTCCGAGACGCGCGAGGCGTCGGGCACCCCGGCAATGGGTGTGGCGGGTGCCGCCACGGCCGCGCTCACCGGCCTTCGAAGCGGGGAGGCCGCTTCGCGAGGAAGGCGGCAACGCCCTCCTGATAGTCGTGCGAGACGCCCAGCTGCGCCTGCAGGTCGCGTTCGAGGTCGAGCGAACCCGACAGATCGAGCGTGGCCGCGGCGTGTATCGCCTGCTTGGCTGCCGCCAGCGCACGGGTGGGCATCGCGGCCAGCCGCTGCGCGAGCGCATCGACGCGCGCATCGAGCTGCGCGTCATCAACGCACTCCCAGATCAGGCCCCAGGCCGCCGCCTGCTCGGCCGTAAGCTTTTCGCCAAGCATGGCCAGCCCCATGGCGCGCGCCGTGCCCACGCGGTGCGGCAGCAGGTGCGTGCCGCCGGAATCGGGGACCAGCCCGATGTTGACGAAGGCCTGCAGAAAGCTTGCGCTGCGGCCGGCGATGACCAGGTCGCAGGCCAGCGCCACATTCGCGCCTGCTCCCGCCGCGATCCCCTGCACGCGGGCGATCACCGGTTTGGGCAACGCTCGCAGCCTGCGCACCAGCGGGTTGAAGTTCTCGTGGATGAGCGCGCCCAGATCGGTGGGCGGCGCGGGCGGGAACGAAAGATCGGCGAGGTCTTGCCCGGCGCAGAAGGCGCGGCCGTTGCCAGTGAGGACCACTGCGCGGATGCCGTTGTCGCCTTCGCAGGCGGCCAGCGCCTCGCGCAGCGCCGCGTGCATGGCGCGGGTGAAGCTGTTCAGCTTGGCCGGTCGGTTGAAGGCGATGCGCGCCACCGCGCCGGTGCGGGTGAATTCGATGTCGCTGTCCACGCGGAAACTCCCATGCTGCGCCGGGGCGCCAGCGCCCCGCGGCGTGGCCAGCGTACCACGGTCGCGTGGCACAATCGGAGCCCCCCTTTCCATCGCCCGCGCCGCGCCGCGACGCCCCGGAACCCTGGGTCTGGCGACGGTGGGCCGGCCCCTCGACCGGCCCACCGCGCCGTATTGCCGTGGCGCGGGCCCCCATCCCTACGGGAGCCCCGAAATGACCTACGAGAACATCCTCGCCGAAACGCGTGGCCGTGTTGCCCTGATCACCCTGAACCGCCCGCGGCAACTGAACGCCCTCAACGACGCCCTCATGGACGAACTTGGCGATGCGCTGCGCGGCTACGACGCCGACGAGGGCATCGGCGCGATCGTGATCACCGGCAACGACAAGGCTTTTGCTGCCGGCGCCGACATCGCGGCGATGGCCAAGTGGGGCTACATGGATGTCTTCAAGGGCGGCTACATCAGCCGCAACTGGGAGACCATCACCACCATACGCAAGCCCGTGATCGCCGCAGTCGCCGGCTTCGCGCTGGGCGGCGGCTGCGAGCTCGCCATGATGTGCGACATCGTCATTGCCGCCGACAGCGCGCGCTTCGGTCAGCCCGAGATCAAGCTAGGCGTGATCCCCGGAGCGGGGGGCACGCAGAGGCTGCCGCGCGCCGTCGGCAAGGCGAAGGCCATGGACCTTGCACTCACCGGTCGCATGATGGACGCAGCCGAGGCCGAGCGCTGTGGCCTGGTATCCCGCGTGGTGCCCGCCGCGTCAGTGCTCGACGAGGCGCTGGCGGCGGCCGCGACCATCGCCGAGTACTCGCTGCCCTCGGTCATGATCGCCAAGGAGGCCGTGAACCGTGCCTTCGAGGTTCCGCTTGCCGAAGGGGTACGGTTCGAGCGCCGGGTCTTCCACTCGCTGTTTGCCACCGACGACCAGAAAGAGGGCATGGAAGCCTTCCTCGCCAAGCGCAAACCGGCATTCCGTCACGGCTGACCACCTTGCCTCTTCGCACCCACTTGCAAGGTCGTTTCCGATGTGCCTATAATCGCGGTCTTCGCTGAACGAAATGCAGAGCGATCGGTGTGACGCAACAACGCGCCACCGGCAGCAGGCAAGACGGTCGGCAAAGAAAGCAGCAAGCGGGGCAGAAAGCAAAGCGCTTGACAGCCCCAGAAGAAGCAGTCATACTCCCGCTTCTTCGCTGAACGCAAAGCAGCAAACGCGATCAGCAACGTTCTTTAACAATCAAACAGCCGATAAGTGTGGGCGTTCAGGCAGAGATGCCAACCCAGCGGGGCAACCCGATGGGCTCAAAAGAAAACGCTCACACGATTTGATGTCCGTAAAGGACGTCAATTCCGTTTTGAGCACGCTTCGGTGGCGAAAGCAGCCGAGGTAACCAAAAGATCGAACTGAAGAGTTTGATCCTGGCTCAGATTGAACGCTGGCGGCATGCCTTACACATGCAAGTCGAACGGCAGCACGGGGGCAACCCTGGTGGCGAGTGGCGAACGGGTGAGTAATGCATCGGAATGTACCCAGTAGTGGGGGATAACTAGCCGAAAGGCTGGCTAATACCGCATACGCACTACGGTGGAAAGCGGGGGATCGCAAGACCTCGCGCTATTGGAGCAGCCGAT
>JBILUW010000366.1:0-3033 GCA_044370795.1 Burkholderiaceae bacterium | reverse complement strand
CGCAATCATGCGGCACGCGCACGTTCGTGAAGCTGACCTCGGCGTGGTCGCTGGGCATGTTGAAGGTCCAGTGGTAGTACTCGATCTTCACGCCGGGCGCGTCCATCGGGACGATGAAGGCGGTGATGCCGTCGGGCTCGCCCTGCTTGCCGGCGGTGCGCGCAAAGACCAGGTCGGCGGTGGCCTTGTGCACGCCGCTGTTGAAGCGCTTCACGCCGTTGATCACCCAGTCGTCGCCGTCGCGCACCGCGGTCGACTCCATCCAGGTCGCGTCGCTGCCGTGGTCGGGCTCGGTCAGCGCGAAGGCGATGTAGTGCTCGCCGGTGACCAGGCCCTGCAGGTACTGCGCCTTCTGCGCGGGCGACCCGTAGGCGTTCAGGATGTGGACCATCGGCATGCTCGGCACCAGCGACGACTCGTCGGGCAGGTTGCCGTGCAGGCCCAGACCGCGTGCCGACAGATGCTCGCGGATGATCACCACCGCGAGGTTGCCCGCCTCCTGGCCGCCAACCTCCTTCGGCAGGCCCAGGCGCAGGAAGCCCGCGCGGTCGGCGCGCCGCTTCATCTCGCGCACCAGGTCCTCGAACTCGTCGCGCGGCACGCCGCCGCGCTCCCAGTCGGTGCGGGCGTACTCGCGGCGGTAATCGAAGAACTCGGGGTGGGCCTGCTCCAGCGGCACGATCTCGCGCTCGATGAAGGCGTCGAGTTCCGCGAGCGTGCTGCGGATGGAGGCGGGGATTTCGAAATCCATGCGGGCTCCTGCTCCGGCGCGCGAGCCGGTGGCGTTGGGGTCGGTGGTCGCAGCCTGGTCGTGGGACGATCGCGGCATCTGTGCAGCATAGCCATCGCCCACGCGCACGAGGTCCGAGTGTCCGACGGTGTGGAACTTCAGCAGTCCATCGACCGCGTCGCGCAGGCGCGCCTGGGCGCGCGCGGGCCGGTGCGCGCCCTGCGCGCGCTGACGGCCGGCGCCAACAAGGCGACCTGGTCGTTCGAGGCCGAGGTCGACGGCCAGTGGCGCGGCTTCGTGCTGCAGCAGGCGCCCGAGTCGGCGGCCATCGACCCCGACGCCGAGGACGACTGGCTGCCGATGCTCGTCGGGGCTCAGGAGTTCCAGGCGATGGCGGCCGCGGGCGAGGCCGGCGTGCCGGTGCCGCGGGTGCTGGCGCTGCTCGAGCCGGCCGATGGCCTGGGCGCGGGCGCCATCACCGCGCACCTCGAGGGCGAGACGCTCGGCACGCGCATCGTGCGCGATGCGGCGTACGCGCAGGCGCGCTCGGTCCTGCCAGGGCAGTGCGCCCGCGCGCTGGCCGCGATCCATGCGATCGATCCGGCGCGGATGCCCTTTCTCGGACGGCTCGATGCCGAGCAGACGATCGCGCTCTATCGGCGTGTGCTCGATGCGGTCGGCTGGCCCGAGCCGGTGCTCGAACTCGCGCTGCGCTGGGCGCGCGAGCACCGGCCGGCGGCGCGGCCGCTGGCCGTGGTGCACGGCGACTTTCGCACCGGCAACTTCATCGCCGGCCCCGAGGGCCTGCGCGCGGTGCTCGACTGGGAGGTGGCGCACCTGGGCGATCCGCTCGAGGATCTCGGCTACCTGTGCATGCGCACCTGGCGCTTCGGGGGCGAGGCGCCGGTCGGCGGGTTCGGTGAGCGCGGCCAGCTCTACGCGGCCTACGAGCAGGCGAGCGGCCATCCGGTCGACCCCGAGGCAGTGCGCTTCTGGGAACTGATGGGCTCGATGCGCTGGGCGCTGGGCTGCCTGCGCCGGGCGCGCAGCTTCCGCCATCAGGCGCGCCGTCGGCTGGAGTTTGCCGCGGTGGGCCGTCGCTACGCCGAGCCGGCCTGGGACATCCTGGCCATCATCGAGGGGCGCGGCCCCTGAAAAGCTTGCGCGCGCAAGCATTCGAGCCCATGGACAACCTTCCCCGAACCGTCCCGGTCGACGACCGCCACCGCTTCGACGAGGCCGCACTCGCCGCGCTGCTGCGCGACACGCAGCCCGACTTCGCCGGGGAGCTCGCGGTCTCGCAGTTTCCGGGCGGCTACTCGAACCCGACCTACCTGCTGCGCCATGCCACGCGCGATGGCGCGCAGGCTCGGCTCGTGCTGCGCAAGAAGCCGGCCGGCAAGCTGCTGGCCTCGGCGCATCAGGTCGATCGCGAGTTCGGCATCCTGCGCGCGCTCGCCGGCTCGGGCATCCCGGTCCCGAAGGCCGTCCTGGCGATGCCCGACGGCAACCCGGTGCTCGGGCAGGCCTTCTACCTGATGGAGCATGTCGAGGGCCGCATTTTCACCGACCCGGCGATGCCCGGGCTCGCGCCGGCCGAGCGCGCGGCGATCTTCGATGCGATGAACGCGGTGCTCGCCCGCCTGCACGGCCTGGACCACCGCGCGCTCGGGCTGGCGGCCTTCGAGCGGCCCGAGCCCTATGTCGCGCGGCAGATCGAGCGCTGGACGATGCAGTACCGTGCGGCGCAGACCGGCGATATCCCGGCGATGGAGCGGCTGATCGAGTGGCTGCCGCGGCACGTGCCGGCCGACACGTCGGTCACCATCACGCACGGCGACTACAAGCTCGCCAACCTGGTCGTGCATCCGACGGAGCCGCGCATCGTCGCCGTGCTCGACTGGGAGCTGTGGGCGATCGGCCATCCGCTGTGCGACCTGGGCTTCAACGCGCTGGCCTGGCACCTGGCCGAGCCGCCGGCGGGGCTGGCCGCGCTCGACTGGCGCTCGCTGGGCATCATGACCGAGGCCGATTACGTCGCGGCCTACTGCCGGCGCACCGGCCGCGCGCGCATCGATGACTGGAATTTTTACCTGGCCTTCAACCTCTTCAAGCTCGCGGCCATCCTGCAGGGCGTCTATCGGCGCGCGCTCGACGGCACGGCCGCCTCGGCGCAGTCGCTCGAGCGCGGCGCGCTCGCGGCCGCGCGGGCCGAGCAGGCGTGGCGGCTGGTGGGCTGAGCGCGCGAGGTGCCCTCGCGCGCGCGCGGCGGCCGCGCGTCTCGCGGCCCCCCCCACAGCGAC
>JBILUW010000071.1:0-15265 GCA_044370795.1 Burkholderiaceae bacterium | reverse complement strand
TCGGCTCATCTCATCCTGGGGCTGTAGCCGGTCCCAAGGGTATGGCTGTTCGCCATTTAAAGAGGTACGTGAGCTGGGTTCAAAACGTCGTGAGACAGTTTGGTCCCTATCTGCCGTGGGCGTTGGAGATTTGATGGGACCTGCTCCTAGTACGAGAGGACCGGAGTGGACTCACCTCTGGTGTTCCTGTTGTCACGCCAGTGGCATCGCAGGGTAGCTATGTGGGGAAGAGATAACCGCTGAAAGCATCTAAGCGGGAAACTCGCCTAAAGATGAGATCTCCCTGGGGACTTGATCCCCCTTAAGGGTCGTCCGAGACCAGGACGTTGATAGGCTGGGTGTGGAAGCGTGGTGACACGTTAAGCTAACCAGTACTAATTGCCCGTGAGGCTTGACCCTATAACTTTGCTCAAGATCAGCGCGACTGCATGTTGTTGCGTTGCGATCACAACCCGCGTTTTCGAACGCGTCCGGTTCGACCGAATACATCTTCTCTTCCAGATTGGCCTGCTGGCGAAGCCAGTGGGCGACAAGTCATGCCTGACGACCATAGCGAAGTGGAACCACTCCTTCCCATCCCGAACAGGACAGTGAAACGCTTCAGCGCCGATGATAGTGAGCAGCTCGCTCGTGAAAGTAGGACATCGTCAGGCAAACCCCTCAAAACCCTCGGCCTAACGGCCGGGGGTTTTGTCTTTGTTGCTGCCCCAGCAGGGGTTTGGCTCTTGTGCTGAGCAGGGGTTTGGCTCTTGTGCTGATCGCGGTGCCGCGTGAGCCGAGCGTCTGACGCCACCGCGCAAACGAATGCCGTGCGATGCCTCGGCCCGGCTCTGATGCCCACAACGCAGCCGTGGCGTTCACGCAGGTTGAACACCGGCGTCGCACAATCGACGCCATCATGCCGAGTACCTCGCAGCCCCCCGCGTCCCCCGAGTGCCGTACCGCCGAGCACATCCCCCCTGTCGCTAGCGGCCGCCGCCGTTTCCTGACGCTGGGCGCAAGCTTGCCGTTGGCCGCGTGTTCCTCGCTGCAGACGACGGCGCCGGAGCCGCCGCCACCCGTTTCAGGCAGAAGCATCCCTCCTTTCTCGATCAATCCGCCAGGCGACGTCGTTCCGGCCGGCTGGCGAACCTGGACCCTGCATCGAACCAAGCGCCCTACGCGATACCAGCTGGTATCCGACGGCGGCACCACGATCCTGCAGGCCGACGCGGACCGTTCGGCTTCAGGCCTTATAACCCGTGTGTCGGTCGATCTTGCTCCCGAGACGACGCTGAGCTGGCGCTGGCGCGTTCGATCGCTGATCGATGACGCCGACCCGACCATAAGCGCACGCGACGACGCACCGGTGCGCATTGCCCTTGCCTTCGAGGGCGATCACTCCAGGCTCTCGGTACGCGACCGGATGTTCGCTGAGCGCGTGAAGCTGCTCGCCGGCCATGAACTGCCCTATGCAACCTTGATGTACATCTGGACCAACGCAGCGCCGGTAGGCGCTCAGCTCCCGAACCAGCACACCGGCCGGATACGCAAGCTCGTGGTCGACTCAGGCTCGACCGATCTTGGCCAGTGGCGAGAACATCGGCGCTCGGTCGAGGCCGACTTCCGGACGGTCTTCGGTGAAGCGCCTGGACGGCTCGTTGCGGTCGCTCTGATGACCGATACCGACAACACCGGCACGCAGGCCCGCGGTTACTACGGCGACATCATCCTCGCCAACGCCCGCTGATCAGTTGCCCGGCCCGCTCCACGGATCGACGGGTACGACAACACCCTCGGCCGCTTCGATCACTTCGCCGGCGTCGAGGCAGAGATCTTCGCGCCAACGAGTCGACATGATCTGCACGCCAGTGCGCAGGCGCCCCTTTCCCAGGACCGGAACAGCCAGCCCGGGAAGCCCGAGCAGAGGCGCCACCAGCGACGCACGCATCAGTTCCAGTGTCTTGCGCTGACCCTCCGGCGTCACGTCCGCGCGTTGCGGTGGTGGCAGATCGCATAGAACCGGCATGATCAGTAGCGGCCACTGCTCGAACCACGCGAGCCACCGCATCAGAAGAGCATCGCGGGCCGTAACAGCGGCCAGGTACTGCGCAAACTCCACTTTCGGATACAGATCGAGCCACGCCCCCATCGAGGCGCGCCCGTCTGGGTCACCCATCTGCTGCATCAGCGGCCACAGCGCTGGAAAGACGTCTCCAAGGCAGATCCGATGCCAGAGCTCGATGACCTGCGCAATGTCGGGCGGCTGGATCTCGTCGACCACAAAACCGGCCGCCTGCAGATGTTTTCCGGCTTCCCGAACCGCGGCAGCCTGTGCCGGATGGGTTGCCCCTCCGGGCACGTCTGGAACCAGCGCCACGCGGATCGGTCGGGTGGGCGGCGGGCCGACGAGCGGCATGTCGGCCCACTTCCAGTCTCGCCGATCGCCTCGCGCCATCGCGGTGAGCGCGAGGCGGGTGTCTCGCACGGTGCGGGTGTGCGGGCCCTGGACAGACATCAGCTGCCCGCCGAGGGGCCTTCCGCCCGGGGCGCTGGGATTGAACGCCGGTACCCGGCCGAAAGCAGTGCGCAAGCCGACCACGCCACAGCAGTTCGCCGGGATGCGAACCGACCCCCCGATGTCGTTGCCGTGTGCAATGGCGCCGATGCCGGTGGCCACCGCGGCACCCGCGCCGCCACTCGAGCCGCCAGGCGTGACAGTCGGATCAAGCGGATTGAGGGTCCGGCCGTGCAGCGCATTGTCGGTGAACATCCGCATCGAAAAGGCCGGCGCGTTGGTGCGGCCAATGATGATGGCGCCGGCGTGCCTGAGATTGGCCACCACCGGGCTGTCCTCGGTAGCAATCAAATCCTTGTAGGCGACGATGCCGTTGTCGGTCGGATGCCCCCTCTGATCGACGTTGACCTTGGTTGTGACGGGCACCCCATGCAGCGGCCCTAGTGCGTCGCCCCGCGCCTGCGCCGCGTCGGCAGCATCGGCAGCGGCGAGCGCCTCGTCGTCCATGCGCCGCACCACGGCATTGATCGCCGGATTGACCGCATCCATCCTCGCAAGCGTTGACTCAACGGCCTCTCGCGCGGAGGCCCGTCCAGTCCGTATCTGATGCGCCAGATCGGTGGCGTCGAGTTGCCAGAGTTCCATTGCCCGCTCCTCAGGGAGGTGAGTTGCGCATGGTCAGCCAGGTGGCCGCCACGGCGGCAGCCTGCCCTCTTCGACCGCATGACACGCCACTGTCGAGCCGTCCGCCGATTCGTGCAACCCAAGCGCAGGGCGCTCCGAAGAGCAGCGTGCCGTTGCCCAGGGGCAGCGCGGGTGAAACGCGCAGCCGCCTGGTGGCGCGAGCGGATTGGGGACCTCGCCGGCCACAGGTGTGCGCTGCCGGCCGACCTGAGACAGATCGGGAATCGCATCGAGGAGCATCCGCGTATACGGATGTCTGGGCGCGGAGAACAGCGCGCGTTTGGGCGCGAGCTCGACGAGCCGCCCGAGATACATAACCCCAACCCGGTCGCTGACGTGATGCACCACGGCGAGGTTGTGCGAAATGAAAAGATAGGTGAGGCCACGCTCGCGTTGCAGTTCGCGCATCAGGTTGAGAACCTGTGCCTGCACCGAAACATCGAGGGCCGACGTGGGCTCGTCGCAGACCAGGAACTCGGGCGTGGCTGCGAGAGCCCGTGCGATCGAGATCCGCTGGCGCTGCCCGCCCGAGAACTGGTGCGGATACTTGCTGGCATCGGCAGCCGACAGGCCCACCCATCCCAGCAGCCGGCTCACGGCATCATCGAGCGCCGCCTCGGTGGCTCTCGTGCTGCCGATCCGTATCGGCTCGGCGACGATGTCGCGAACTCGCCACCGCGGGTTCAGGCTGGCATAGGGATCCTGGAAGATCATCTGCACGCGGCGCCTGCCGGCCCCTGCCATGGACGCCGCCAGCGGCTGACCATCCACAAGCACCTCGCCGGCGCTTGGCCTGTACAAGCCGACGAGCAGCCGCGCAACCGTCGACTTGCCGCACCCCGACTCGCCGACAAGGCCGAGCGTCTCGCCCCGCTCGATTCGAAAACTGACGTCATCGACCGCATGCAGCCACTGCCGCGGACGCCGTTCGATCATCCGTTCCAGCCACGGGGGCGAGACATCGAATCGCTTGCCGAGTCCGCGGGCTTCGATCATGACTCGAGCCAGCAGGCGGCAAGGGTGCGCCCATCGCCTGTGCCAGCGCGCAGAAGCGGCCGCTGCTCGCTGCACACGGGCAGGGCGTGGCGGCACCTGGGATGGAACGCACATCCGCTCGGAATGGCCGATAGCCGCGGCATCGCGCCGTCGATCTGCTCGAGGCGTTCACGCTCGGCGCCGACCGACGGAATCGATCCCATCAGCCCGCGGGTGTAGGGGTGTCGCGGTCGCGCCACGATATCGGCCGTCGGGCCGATCTCGGCGATACGCCCCGCGTACATCACCGCGACGCGATCGGCTGTTTCGGCGATGACGCCCATGTCGTGAGTCACGAGCATGACGGCGGTTCCCTGCTCATGGCAGATCCGCTTGATGAGCGCGATGATCTGCGCCTGGATGGATACGTCGAGCGCTGTGGTGGGCTCATCGGCGATGATCAGCCTTGGCCTTGCCGCGAGCGCGAGCGCGATCACCACCCGTTGCCGCATTCCCCCGGAAAACTGATGCGGATAGTGGTCGATGCGCTGGGCCGCCGCCGGGATTCCCGTAGCCTCGAGCAGCTGCACCGCGCGATCGCGCGCTTGCGCGGCATCGAGTTCGAGGTGAGCGCGGATGGTCTCGACGAGTTGCCGGCCGACGCTCAGCAGCGGATTGAGCGACGTGAGAGGATCCTGGAAGATCGCGCCGATCTGCCTCCCACGCACACGCCGCATCTCGTCCGGTGGGAGATTATCGATCCGCCGACCGTCGAGCAGGATCTCGCCACCAGCGATCCGGCCCGGCGGGTCGAGCAGCCCGATGATCGCCGAGCCGGTGATCGACTTGCCCGCCCCCGACTCGCCCACCACCCCGAGCACCTCGCCTGCGGCGATGTCGAACGACACGCCGTCGATGGCCGTGAGCAGCGCGCGCCGGGTAGGGAACTCGACGCGCAACCCGCGCACCTGCAGCAGCGGTGGCGCGCCACTGGATGCCTCGCTCCGCACGACGCGGCCCTGGTCGGGATGCGGACTCACGGCTCGTCAGCGCAGCCTGGGATTGAGCGCATCGCGCAGCCAGTCGCCGATCAGGTTGACCGACATGCACAGCAGCACCAGCGCGACGCCCGGGAACACCACCAGCCACCACTCCCCGGAGTACAGGAAGTTGTTGCCGGTATTGATCATGGTGCCCAGCGACGGTGAGGTGGGCGGTACGCCCACACCCAGGAACGACAGCGTGGCTTCGGTGATGATGGCCGTGGCGATGTTGATGGTCGCGATCACGAGCACCGGCCCGAGCACGTTGGGCAACACATGGGTGAACATGATGCGCCACGGGGCCACGCCGATCACGCGGGCCGCCTGCACATACTCCTTGTTCTTTTCAACCAGCGTCGAGCCGCGCACGGTGCGCGCGTATTGCACCCAGTTGGCCAGCCCGATCGAGCCGATCAGGACCACGATGGCCAGCGTATCGGTGTGCGCGTCGCGCGACAGCGCAGCGCGCGCAGCCCCGTCGATCAGCAGCGCGATGAGGATAGCCGGAAACGACAGCTGGACGTCGGCCACCCGCATGATGAAGGCGTCGAGGCGCCCGCCCGCGTAGCCCGAGAGCAGCCCCAGGCCGACGCCGAGCACCATCGCGAGCAGCACCGACGCCACCCCCACCAGCAGCGAGATGCGCGACCCGTAGAGGATGGTCGAGAGCACATCTCGGCCCTGGTCGTCGGTGCCCAGTGCATAGGTGAGCCGGCCTTCGGCAACCCAGGCCGGCGGCAGCAGCGAGTCGTTGAGCGACAGCGTGGCCAGGTCGAACGGCCGATGCGGCGCCACCCAGGGCGCGAACAGCGCCCCGAAAACCATCACGGCCGCGACGACGGCCGCCACGACGGCGACCGGGCTGGCACGAAAGCTGTGCCAGAGGTCGCCGTCGAGGAAGCGGGCGAGCGCGCCGGTCACTTCTTGGCTGCGGCCGCCTTGCCCGCGGCCGTGTCGATCACCACGTACTTGAACGGATTGAAGTTGTCGGCGAGCTGCACGAGGCTGACGTTCTTCTTCATGCCCCAGGCGAGCGCCTGCTGGTGCAGCGGCAGGTGGCCGATGTCATCGGCGTGGATCCTGAAGGCCTCGGTGATCATCGCGTTGCGCTTGGCCTGGTCGGTTTCCGAGGCGACCTTCGCGGTGAGCTCGTCGAGCTTCGGATTGCTGTAGCTGCCGAGGTTGAACTGGCCCTGGCCACCCGCGCCGGGCGTGGCCATCAGCGCGAACAGCGGGTTGTGCGAGTCGTAGGTGCCGGGGGTCCAGCCGAGCAGGTAGAACGAGGTGTTGCGCGAAAGAATCTTGGGGAAGTAGGTGGCCTTGCTCTCGGCCTCGAGGTTCACCTTCACGCCCACCCGCGCCAGCATGCCGGCAACCGCCTGGCAGATCTCGCCGTCATTGACGTAGCGGTCGTTGGGGCAGTTCATCTTGATCTCGAAGCCTGCCGGATAGCCCGCGTCGGCAAGCAGCTTCTTGGCGGCCTCGGGGTCGTAGGGCAGGCGTTTGTTCAGCTCGGGCACGAAGCCCTTGATGCCGGGGCCCACCATCAGCGCGGTGGGGGCGGCTGCGCCGCGCATGATGCGGGTCTTGATCGCCTCGATGTCGATGGCCTGGTAGAAGGCCTGCCGCACCCGCTTGTCCTTGAACGGATTCTTGCCGCGCACGTTCGAGAACAGCAGCTCGTCACGCTTCTGGTCCATGCCCAGGAAGATCGTGCGCAGCTCCGGGCCCTGCATGATCTTGAGGCCGGCGTTCTGGCTGAGCCGCGCCACGTCCTGGACGGGCACCGGCTGCATCATGTCGATCTCGCCCGAGATCAGCGCCGCCACGCGGGTCGCGTCGTTGCCGATCGGGGTGAAGATCACCTCCTCGACGTTGGTATCGACCTTGCCCCAGTAGGCGGCGTGACGCACGAGCGTGGTCCGCACGCCGGGCTCGCGCGCCTTCAGGCGGAACGGACCGGTGCCGTTGGCCCGGAACGACGCGGCATTCTCGACGCCCTTGCGCTTGTCGACGGGCTGCGTGGCCGAATTGGTCTCGCACCAGCTCTTGCTCATGATGTACCAGAGCGAAAGCACATCGGGCAGGATGGGGAAGGGCGAGTTCGTGACGATGTCGATCGTGTGATCCCCGACCTTGCGGATGTCCTTGATCGCGCCCACATAGGTCTTGACGTCGGAGCCTTCACCAGCCGCCCGCTTCCACGAGAAGATCACGTCGTCGGCCGTGAAGGCCGAACCGTCATGGAACTTCACGCCCTTGCGCAGCTCGAAGCGCCAGGTGGTCGGGTCGGTCTGCTTCCACGACGTGGCCAGGCCCGGCGCGAGGCCGAGCTTCTTGTCGCGCGCGACCAGCGGTTCGTAGACGTTGCCGGTGAACGAGAGCTGCAGCGATTCGTTCAGCGAGTGCGGATCCATCGAAAGCGCATCGCCCTGGTCGGCGATGCGGAACGTGGCGGCGCCAGCGGTAGCCGGCAGCATGAACGGCGCGGTGGCCGACAGTGAGACCGCCAGCGCCAGAGCTGCGCGTTTCAGGGTGGGCGTCATCGATTGCTCCTCTCGGTTGTCGTTGTTCGAAGGAATTCGGGTGCGGGCGTTCAGATGGGACCGATCGGCATCGAGCGCTCCACGAGCCGCACGAAGAGCGCCGCGCCCAGCGGCAGGATGCCGTCGTTGAAGTCGTAGCGGGTGTTGTGCAGGAAGCAGCCGGTTTCGGCGCCGCCCTGACCTATCCTGAAGTACGCGCCGGGCCGGCGCTGCAGCATGAACGAGAAGTCTTCGGCGCCCATGCTGGGGTCGAGATCGCGGATCGTGCTCTCCTCGCCGACCAGCTCGATGGCCACCTGCTGCCCGAACAGGGCCTCGTCGCGCGAGTTGATGGTGGCCGGATAGCCGCGCGTATACGTGACGGTTGCGCGCGCACCGAACCCCTGTGCCACCGCCTGCACGAGCTCGGCGAGCCGCGCCTCGATCATGTCCTGGGTCTCGCGGCGGAATGTGCGCACCGTGCCGGTGATGGTGGCCTCGCGCGGGATCACGCTCATCGCGGCCGGGTTGCCTGCCTGCACCGCGCACAGGCTGACCACGGCGGAATCGATGGGGTTGACGTTGCGCGAGACGATCGATTGCGCGGCGGTGATGATGTGCGCTGCGACCACCACCGGATCGATCGCGAGGTAGGGGTGTGCGCCGTGGCCGCCGCGGCCCTCGATGTGGATGCTCACGCGATCGGCCGCCGCCATCATGGGGCCCGGGCGAACCGCGATCGTGCCGGGCGGCAGGCCCGGCCAGTTGTGCATCGCGTACACCGCGTCGCAGGGGAAGCGTTCGAACAACCCGTCGTCGATCATTGCCTTGGCGCCGGCGAATCCTTCCTCGCCGGGCTGGAAGATCAGGTGCGCCACACCGTCGAAATCGCGGGTGGCTGCGAGGTGGCGGGCCGCGCCCAGCAGCATCGTGGTGTGGCCGTCGTGGCCGCAGGCGTGCATCATCCCCTGGCGGGTGGAGCGCCACGGCAGCTCGTTTTCCTCGGCGATCGGCAGCGCGTCCATGTCGGCGCGCAGCCCGATGCGCCTGCCCGAGGTGTCGCGCCTGCCGCGCACGACGGCGACGATGCCGGTGCGCCCGATGCCGCGATGTATCTCGTCGACGCCGCAACGCGCCAGCTCGCGCGCCACGAGTTCGGCTGTGAAGTGCTCCTCGAATCCGAGTTCCGGGTTGCGGTGCAGCTCGCGGCGGATCTCGATGAGGTCGCGGTGGATGTCGCGCAGCCGGGCAATCACGGGGTGTGCGCCCAGGTAGGCGTCGGCGTTGCGCAGCGCGATGTCGGGGGCGTTCATGGCAGGCTCCTCGCGCAGCGCGATGTCGGGGCGTTCATGGCGGGCTCCTCGGTTGGCGACGGGTGTGGCCAGGGCGGGCGGTGCGCGGTCATGCCGCTCCCGCGCGCTCGATGCGCAGTCGCGGATCGACCGCAAAATAGAGCAGATCGACGACCAGGTTGATGACGACGAAGACCAGCGCGATCAGGCACAGATAAGCCGCCATGATGGGAATGTCGGCGCTCTGCACCGCCTGGATGAAGAGCAGGCCCATGCCCGGCCACTGGAAAACGGTTTCGGTGATGATCGCGAACGCGATGATCGCGCCGAGCTGCAACCCCGCGATGGTGATGACCGGGACCAGCGTGTTTCTCAATGCGTGGCCGAAGTGCACGGCCCGGTCGGACAGGCCGCGGGCGCGCGCGAAGCGGATGTAGTCGGTGCGCAGCACTTCGAGCATCTCGGCCCGGACCAGCCGCATGATGAGGGTGAGCTGGAACAGGCACAGCGTGATCGAGGGCAGCACCAGATGCTTGAGCCCATCGGCGGTGAAGAACCCGCTCGACCACCATCCCAGGGCCACGGTTTCGCCGCGCCCGTACGACGGCAGCCACCCCAGCCAGACAGCGAACGCCAGCACGAGCAGGATGCCGATCAGGAAGGTGGGCAGCGACACGCCGATCAGCGAGACCGCAAGCAGCAGATTGGCGAAGAATCCGCCGCGGCGCAGCGCGGTGTAGACCCCCATCGGCACGCCAACGGCCAGCGCCAGCGCGGCCGCGCACAGCGAGAGCTCGAGCGTGGCGGGCAGCCGCTCGCGCAGCAGCGTTGACACCTTGCGCCCTTGCCGGAACGACAGGCCGAACTCGCCCTGCGCCGCGTTGCTCACGAAGCGGCCGAACTGGACGTAGAAAGGGCGGTCGAGGCCGAGGTCGCGGCGAAGCTCGTCGCGCTGTTCGGGCGTTGCGTCCTGACCGACCATCGCCAGGACCGGGTCGCCGACGTACTGGAACAGCGAGAAGGCCACGAAGGCCACCACCAGCATCACCAGCGCGGCCTGCCACAGCCGCCGGATGACGAAGGCCAGCATCAGGCGGCCAGAAAGCGCTCGACCATGCGAACCCAGGCGGTGGCGCCCAGCGGGATGAGGTCGTCGTTGAAGTCGTACGAAGCGTTGTGCAGCTGGCAGGGCCCCAGCCCGTGGCCGGCCTCGCGGTGCCCGCCCTCGCCGTTGCCGATGAGAAAGTAGCAGCCCGGCCGGGCCAGCAGCATGTAGGCGAAGTCTTCCGAGCCCATGGTGGGCTCGAAGTCGAGCACGTTGGCCTTGCCCACGACATCGGTGAGCGCCTCGCGCGCGAACGCGGTGGGCTCGGCGTGATTGACGGTTGGCGGATAATTGCGATGGAAGCGCATCGTGCCGGTGGCCCCGAACGCGGGCGGCAGCTGCTCGACGATGGCCTTCATCCGCGACTCGACGAGATCGAGGGTGTCGAGCGTGAAGGTGCGCACCGTGCCGCACAGGGTGGCGGTGTCGGGGATCACGTTGTAGGCCTCGCCGGCCTGGATCTTGGTGACCGACAGCACCGCCGTGTCGATCGGCTTCTTGTTGCGGGTGAGGATGGACTGCAGCGCCTGCACCAGATGCGTGGCCACCAGCACCGGGTCGGTGGACAGGTGCGGCAGCGCGGCGTGCCCGCCGCGGCCCGTGACCGTGATGGTGAATTCGTTGCTGCTGGCCATGACCGGACCTTCGCGCAGCGCGAACTGGCCGACGGCCATGCCCGGCCAGTTGTGCATCCCGAACACCGCGTCGCACGGGAACCGTTCGAACAGGCCGTCGTCGATCATGCGCTGCGCGCCCGCGCCACCCTCCTCGGCCGGCTGGAAGATGAGGTGCACCGTGCCGTCGAAGCCCTGGTGATCGGCGAGAAAGCGCGCCGCGCCCAGCAGCATGGCAGTATGGCCGTCGTGCCCGCAGGCGTGCATGCGCCCCTCGTGACGCGAGCGATGCGCGAAGGTGTTGGCTTCGCGCATGGGCAGCGCGTCGATGTCGGCGCGCAGGCCGATGGACCGCGAGGATGTCCCACGACGGATGGTGCCCACCACCCCGGTGCCGCCCAGCCCCCGCGTGACCGCGATGCCCCACGACTGCAACCGTTGGGCGATGAGGTCGGATGTGCGGGTTTCCTGGAAGCGCAGTTCCGGGTGGGCGTGGATGTCGCGGCGGATATCCCGGATATCGTGATGGAACTGGACGATGCGATCGATGAGATTCATGCGCGCTCCGTGTTCGTGGCTGGCTGGGCTGCGTCAGCCCCCCGAACCACCCTCCACTCTAGCATCGCTGCGCCTGGCATCCCCGCGAGTGGCTCGCCTGCTTGCGCTCATGCTGGCTGCCCTGGCCTGTGGCGGCTGCGCCCTGACGGTCGATCTGTCCTACTACTGGCAGTCGGCGCGCGGCCACCTCGAGCTGATGAGGCTGGCCAGGCCCGTCGATGCGCTGATCGCGGCCCCCGATACCGATCCTGTCCTGCGGCAGCGCCTCGAGCGCGCGCGCGAGATCCGGCGCTTCGCCGCCGAGCGCCTGGGCTTGCCCGACAACGGCAGTTACACCCGCTACGCCGGTCTGGGCCGGCCCCATGTGGTGTGGAACGTCTTCGCCGCGCCGGAGCTGTCGCTCACGCTCAAGACCTGGTGCTTCCCGGTGGCCGGCTGTGTCGCGTACCGCGGGTATTTCTCGCAGGGGGCCGCCGAGGCGCTCGCGGCCGACCTCAGGGCGCAGGGCTGGGAGACCCAGGTGGCCGGCGTGCCGGCCTACTCCACGCTGGGGTGGTTCGATGACCCGCTCCTCGACACCTTCGTGAGCCTTCCCGAGACCGAGCTCGCGCGGCTGATCTTCCACGAACTCGCCCACCAGGTCGTCTATCTGTCGGGCGACTCGAGCTTCAACGAATCCTTCGCCACCGCCGTCGAGGAGGTGGGGCTGGAGCGCTGGCTGGCGCACCGGGGCGACGCCGCGCTGCGCGATCGCCATCGCCAGGCCGACCGCCGCCGCCGCGACTTCCTTGCTTTGCTGCGCGATACCCGGCAGCGGCTGGAGGCGGCCTACGCCGCCCCGGGCGATGATGCGCAGCGGCGGCGCGACAAGGCCGCGATCTTCGAGGCCATGCGCGCCGACTACCAGACGATGCGGGCGAGCTGGGGCGGGTTCACCGGCTACGATCGCTGGTTCGCGCAGCCGCTGGGCAATGCGCATCTGGCTGCGGTGGCCACCTACACCGCTCTGGTGCCGGGCTTTCGGCGCCTCCTCGAGGAGCAGGGGGGCGACCTGCCGCGCTTCTACGAGGCGGTGCGCGAACTCTCGCGCAAGTCGCCGGCCGAGCGCTCGCGCGTCCTTGGTAACGGGTAGCGGACGTAGCCTACCGCTTATTTTTTCTGTTCGGATTCCTGCGCCGGCGCTCCGATCGTGGCGGACCGCCCGAACACGACCTGGATCAGGCTTGGGTAGTCGTAGGCCGCTCCCGTGCCCGCGTCAACCGCAGCGCCGATCAGACCGCCGAAGAGAATATTGCCGAAGGCCATCGCCTTGGTTAGCGATCTGGCGATCACCACTCCCGGTTCCTCGCCATCCCTCGAGCACGTGACGTTGAGGTCGTTATAGCTGCGCTGGACGGTGACGCTTCCGGGACTTTGTACGAACCATTGGCCCTTGTCGTTCACAAGCTTGCAGCTCGCACCCGCTACGGACTTGCCGTCTGCGCTGGCCGTTTCGACGGACAGCGCCTGATTCTGGCCGGTGACGATCGACGCACAGCCTGATGCGGTGATGAGGGCCATGACAGGCAGGAGCAGACGCAGAGACTTCATGATGCGACCAAAGGTATGTTGCGAAGCGAGCAGGCTAAGTCCCTGGCGTCACCCGGGTCAACGCGCGAATGGGCCGTCCGGCGCCCGAAAAGTTCCGTGCCGACGCCTCGTCGTGTATCTTGCGGTGCCGCGAAAGACTGTGCCGCAGTTCCACCCTGATCGGGATCGTTCGTGATGATCACCATGGAACCGAGCCGCCTCCTACCCGCGGACTCCGGAAGACGTTGGCGCGGAGCCTTTCATGGCGGATGATGACCTCCATCATCCCGACACCTGGCTGCAGCACGGAGACGCCGTTGCCGGCGACTCGGCGATCGCCCCGCCGCTGCATCTCTCGGCCACCTTCCGTGCGGCGGACGCGGGCGACTTCGCCGACATGGCGAGTCGCCCCCGCCATCCGCGCTACTACACCCGCTACGGCAATCCCACCCTCGAGCGCGTGGCGGGGCTCATCGCCGGTCTCGAGGACGCGCCCGCCGGCCTGATGACCGCCAGCGGCATGGGCGCGATCTCGGCGGCCGTGCTGGCGCTGGTGCGTTCCGGCGATCATGTCGTCGCCCAGACCAACCACTACATGGGCACCAGCCGTCTGCTGGGCGAACTGCTCCCGCGCTTCGGCGTCACCGTGAGCTTCGTCGACGCGACCTCCCTCCCGGCCTTCGAGCAGGCGCTGCGTCCGCAGACCCGGCTCGTCTTCGTCGAGACGCCCGTCAACCCCACGCTCGCGCTGACCGACCTCGAGGGTGTGGCCGCGCTTGCGCGCACGCGCGGCATCCTCACGGTTGCCGACAACACCTTCGCCAGTCCCCTGAACCAGCAGCCTCGCCGTCATGGCATCGATCTGGTCGTGCACAGCGCCACCAAAGTCCTGGGCGGTCATCACGACCTCACGGCCGGGGTGGTGCTCGGCGATGCCGCGCTCGTCGAGCGCGTCTGGGACACCGCGATCGTGCTGGGCGCGACGCTGTCGCCACAGGATGCCTGGCTGCTGCTGCGCGGCCTGCGGACTCTGGCCGTGCGTGTCGAGCGCATCAATGCCACCGCGCAGCGGGTGGCCGAAGCGCTGCAGGCGATGCCCGGCGTCGAGCAGGTCCACTACCCCGGCCTGAGCACCCACCCGCAACATGCCCTTGCGCGGCGTCAGATGCGTGGGTTCGGAGGCGTGATGGCGCTGCAGGTGCAGGGCGGCTCGCGCGATGCCGAGCGCGTCATGAAGCGCCTGACGCTGTTCACGCAGGCCGTCAGTCTCGGCGGCGTCGAGTCGCTGGCGGTGCACGCCGCTTCGATGTGGGCCGGATCGCTCGATGACGACGCGCTGCGCGCCGCCGGGATCGCCCCGAATCTGATCCGGTTGTCGATCGGGCTCGAACACCCCGATGACCTGATCGCCGATCTGCGTACCGCGCTTCGCGCGGTCTGAGCGCCGAACCCGGGGTTCCGGCTATTCGGCGACGATCTGCTCGTACAGATAGGCCTCGAGCGCCATCCGCAGCGTCGCGTCCATCGAGGTCTCGGGCTCGGTGAACATCACCCCCGTGATGTGGCGCCCCTTGCGGACGCGGCGGTTGCGGATGATGCAGGGCAGGGTCGCCGTGTAGGCCTGGCCCAGCACCTCGATCCGCAGCAGGAGGTCGAACCGGGTGCCCACGTCGCCGAGCACGGTTTCCGTCTCGAGACCGCAGCCGTCGCCCGAGATGTTGTCGACCAGCACCGGCACCCGAACCGTCGGGCCCATCTTCGCCACCGCCTTGAGACGCGAGCGCACCCGGACGTTGTTGCGAACCTGCTGGTGCGCGACTTCCGCGGGGTAGCGCAGGAACAGCATCGGCGTGGGCAGCGTCATGTAGCGTATCAGCGCGGTCTCGAAGCTGTAGGCGCTGCGCCCGGTGAGCAGCCTCACCCGGATGAGCACGCCTTCCGGCGTATCGCGCCAGGCGAACCTGCCGGGCAGCGGCGGTGCCGACATGAGGAGGATCTGGCCCGGTAGCTTGCCGATGTATTCGGAGATCAGCGTGACCTCGCTCTCGCCTTCGCCCCGCGGCGCGAGTGTCAGTTGCGCGAACTCGATGTTGTGCCTGAGTTCGTTGAGCGCATCGACGACCTCGCCCTCCTCGGGGCGAGCCATGCCAGGCTGGGACTGGGAGGCCTGCAGGCGGTGGATGTCGCGGTACACGCCGGACTTCGCGATCGTGCGGTGCCTGAGTTCGGCGGTGACGAGGAAGCCTGCGGGAGCGAGCAACACGCCGTTCGGGGCATAGACCGGCCACGGCAGGGGCTTGCCGATCTCGATCTCCCCCGGCTGGACTTCCACGCGGGGAACGGGCTTGGGGGCGGTGCTCATAGTGGTGCTCGGGCGTCGATCCTTTCGGAATCAAGGCGTCG
>JBILUW010000070.1:0-15269 GCA_044370795.1 Burkholderiaceae bacterium | reverse complement strand
CGCCGCCCGCCCGCCGATCGAGATCGTTCCCTCGGTGTGCCCCCACGACTGCACCAGCACCTGCGCGCTCGAGGTCGAGCGGCTCGACGCCCACACCATCGGCCGTGTCCGGGGCTCGGACCGCAACGCCTACACCGCGGGCGTGATCTGCGAGAAGGTCGCGCGCTACGCGCAGCGCATCCACCACCCCGACCGCCTGACGCAGCCGCTGCGCCGCGACGGGCCCAAGGGCAGCGGGCGCTTCCGCCCGATCTCGTGGGAGCAGGCGCTCGACGAGGTCGCCGAGGCCTTCGTCGCGAAGGCCCAGCGCCACGGCGCGGCCTCCGTGTGGCCGTACTTCTACGCCGGCACCATGGGCCTGGTGCAGCGCGACGGCATCAACCGCCTGCGCCACGCGATGGGCTACTCGCGCTGGTACTCCACCATCTGCGTGACGCTGGCCGACAACGGCTGGATCGCCGGCACCGGCGCCAAGCGCGGCGTCGATCTGGTCGAGGCCGCCGCGCATTCGGACCTGATCGTCATCTGGGGCGGCAACCCGGTGAACACCCAGGTCAACGTCATGACCCATGCGATGGCCGCGAAGAAGCGCGGCGCCACGCTGGTGGTCATCGATCCCTACCGCACCGGCACCGCCGAGCGAGCCGATCTGCATCTGCCGGTGCGCCCCGGCACCGACGGCGCGCTCGCCTGCGCCGTCATGCACGTGCTCTTCGCCGAGGGCTACGCCGACTGGGACTACCTGCGCGCCTACACCGACGCGCCCGACGAACTCGCCGCGCACGTGGCCACACGCACGCCGCAGTGGGCGCAGGCCATCACCGGCCTGCCGGCCGAGCTCATCGTCGATTTCGCGCGGCGCTACGGCCGGGCGCGCGCGCCCTTCATCCGCGCACACCACGGCTTCACGCGGCAGCGCAACGGCGCGGTCGCCATGCACGCGGTGAGCTGCCTGCCGGCGGTGGTCGGCGCCTGGAAGCAGCGCGGCGGCGGTGCCATCTACGGCCACACCGGCATCTATCCGCTGGAGCGTTCGCTGATCGAGGGCACCGACGTGATGGACCGATCGATCCGCGCGCTCGACCAGTCGCGGCTCGGGCCCATCCTCACCGGCGATGCCGACGCGCTGGCCGGTGGCCCGCCGGTCACCGCGATGCTGGTGCAGAACACCAACCCGGCGGTGGTCTGCCCCGAGCTCGGCCTGGTGCACCAGGGGCTCGCGCGCGAGGACCTGTTCCTGTGCGTGCACGAGCAGTTCCTCACCGAGACCGCGGCCTGGGCCGACATCGTGCTGCCGGCCACCATGTTTCTCGAGCACGACGACTTCTACACCGCCTCGGGCCACACCACCTTCCAGGTCGCGCGCAAGGTCGTGGAGGCGCCCGGCGAGTGCCGCGAGAACCACTACGTCATCTGCGAGCTCGCGCGGCGGCTGGGCGCCGAGCACCCCGGCTTCCGGATGAGCGCCTGGGAGATCATGGACGAGACGCTGCGCCGCTCGGGCATGTGGGACGCGCAGACCAACTGGGAGCGCGGCGGCCAGGACTGCGCGCTGCCCTTCGAGACCGCGCACTTCCTCGACGGCTTCGCCTGGCCCGATCGCCGGTTCCGCTTCAAGCCCGACTGGTCGGTGCTCGGCGGGCGCTGGCGCGAGATGCCCGCGCTGCCCGATCACTTCGACGTCATCGACAACGCCGACGCGCGGCGGCCGTACCGGCTGGTGGCGGCGCCGGCGCGCACCTTCCTCAATTCCACCTTCACCGAGACGCCGGGTTCGCTGCAGCGTGAAAAGCGCCCCACGGCGCTGGTGCACCCCGACGACTGCGCAGAGCTCGGGCTGGCCGACGGCGATCTCGTCGTGCTGGGCAACGATCGCGGCGAGGTCACCGTGCACGCGCGCCCGCAGGCCGGCCAGCAGCGCGGCGTGGTCGTGCTCGAGGGCATCTGGCCCAACCGCCACTTCGACGGCGGCGTCGGCGTGAATCTGCTGATCTCGGCCGAGCCGGCCTGGCCCAACGGCGGGGCGGCCTTCCACGACACCGCGATCTGGATGCGCAAGGCCGGCTGAGCCGCGCGCCGCGCCCGACCCGCCGCCCGACTCCGCCCCCGAGCCCGCCGCTTCCGTCCGGCCGACCGCCGCCTCTCCCAGGACCCGCCATGCCCCGCATCCAGGCCTCGCCCGCGCTCGCGCGCCTGCGCATCCTCGACCTCACCCGCGTGCGCGCCGGCCCCACCTGCGTGCGCCAGTTCGCCGACTTCGGCGCCGACGTGATCAAGGTCGAGACCCCGGGCGACGAGGACCTGGGCGGCGCGCGCGACGGCTCCGATTTCCAGAACCTGCATCGCAACAAGCGCTCGATCACCCTCGACCTGAAGGCGCCGGCCGGCCGCGACATCTTCCGCCGCCTGGTGGCCACCGCCGACGTGGTGGTCGAGAACTACCGGCCCGACGTCAAGGACCGGCTGGGCATCGACTACGCCTCGCTGCGGGCGATCAACCCGCGCATCGTGCTCGCCAGCATCTCGGGCTTCGGTCAGGACGGCCCCTACCGCGAGCGTCCGGGATTCGACCAGATCGCGCAGGGCCTCTCGGGGCTGATGTCGGTCACCGGCTTTCCCGGGCAGGCGCCGCTGCGCTCGGGCGCGGCGGTGGCCGACGTCACCGCCGGCCTGCTCGCGGCGCTGGGCATCATGACCGCGCTGCTCGAGCGCGAGGTCTCGGGCGAGGGCCAGTGGGTGCAGTCGAACCTGCTGCAGGCGGGCATCACGCTGCTCGACTTCCAGGCCGCGCGCTGGACCATGGACGGTCGGGTGCCGCCGCAGGTCGGCAACGACCATCCCACCAGCATGCCCACCTCGGCCTACCGCACCGCCGATGGCCACATCAACATCGCCGCCTCGGGCACCGTGATGTGGCGCCGGCTGTGCGAGGCGATCGGCCGGCCCGGGCTCATCGACGACGCGCGCTTTGCGCGCGCCGACGACCGCGCCGCCAACCGCGCGGCGCTCGCCGCCGAGATCGAGGCCGCGCTCGCCGCCGACACCAGCGCCGCCTGGGTCGATCGGCTCAACGCCGCCGGCGTGCCCTGCGGTCCCATCCTGCGGATGGACGAGGTCTTCGCCGACCCGCAGGTGCGGCATCTGGGCGCGGCGGCCAGCGTCGAGCATCCGCGCCTGGGGCCGCTGTCCCTCCTCAACCAGGCGGTGCGCATGTCGCGCACGCCGGCGAGCCTTGCCACCGCCACGCCCGAGCGCGGCGAGCACACCGACGAGGTGCTGCGCGAGCTCGGCCTGGACGATGCCGCGATCGGCGCGCTGCGCCGCGATCGTGTGGTCCTCTGAGCACGCGGCACGCCGGCATCCGCATCCGCCCTGCCCATGGCCCATCCCGCCCGCCAGCGTTGCCTCGAACTCGCCGCCACCCTGTGGGCGCAGCGACCCGGGCTCACCGTGCTCGAGGTCTGCAACGAGGTGCGCGTGCAGGTCCGCGCCGATCGCAGCCTGCCGCCCGGCACGGCCGCGCCCGGCGTCGATGCGATCCGCCACTGGCTGCTCGAGGCGGTTGCGCAGGGTGTGATTCCCGAGCCCGAGGGCCTGGAGCGGCGCGAGCGCTCGCAGCGCCAGCGACGCAAGACCTGAGCGGCGCGGGTCGCGCGCCTGCGCTCAGCCGATCGGGCGGCAGCGCAGCAGATTCACGGCCTTCATCGACATCACCAGATCGCCCTCCTGGTTGCGGGTCTCGATGCGCGAGATCACGACCCCGCGCTGCGGATTCGAGGCCGAGCGCCGCGCCGACTCGATCGTGACCCGCACCCACAGTTCGTCGCCCCCGCGCACCGGCGCCAGCCAGCGCAGCTCGTCGATGCCTGGCGACCCCAGGCTGGAGGCGGGCGACAGGAACTGCGTGGCGAGCAGGCGCATCGTCAGGCTGCCGGTGTGCCAGCCGCTGGCGATGATGCCGCCGTAGGGCGATGCTGCCGCCGCCTGCGCATCGACGTGGAAGGGCTGCGGGTCGAAGCGCTGCGCGAACGAGCGCAGCTCGTCGGGCTGCACCTTGATGCTGCCGAGCTCGAAGACCGCGCCCTGCGGATAGTCCTCGAAGTGGCGCACGGGCGGGGCGGGCGGTGTGGGCATGATCAGTCGAGCACGATGTTCTCACGCCGGATGACCTCGCCCCAGGCGGCGGTTTCGGCGCGGATGCGGGCGGCGAAGGTCTGCGGGTCGGTGAGCTCGACCGTGCCCTGCAGCTGGAGCTGGCGCAGCACGTTCGGATCGTCGCGGGCGGTGCGCAGCGCCGCGTAGATCGCCTGGACGATCGCCGGTGGCGTCTGCGCCGGCACCAGCAGGCCCAGCCAGAACGACACGTCGAAGCCGGGGTAGCCCGCCTCGCTCATCGTCGGCACGTCGGGCAGGTCGCGCCAGCGGGTGGGCGTGGTGACGGCCAGCGCCTTGAGCTTGCCAGCGCGCAGGTTGGGCATGGTCACCGGCGTGTCGAGCATCATGTCGGTCTCCTTGCCGAGCAGGCCCAGCTGCGCGTTCACGCCGCTCTTGTAGGGCACATGCGTCGTCCGGATCCCGGCGCGGTTGTTGATCAGCTCGAAGCCGAGGTGGGCGAGGTTGCCCGGGCCGCCCGAGCCGTAGGTGAGCTGCCCGGGCCTGGCGCGCGCCAGCGCGACCAGGTCGGCAACGGTGTTCACCGCGCCGGTGCGCTCGCCCTGCGGGTTGACCACCAGGATGAAGGGCGCCGATACCACCATCGTCAGCGGGGTGAAGTCGCGCTCGGGCACGTAGCCCAGCTTGCGGTAGACCTGCGGGTTGACCGTGATGCTGCTCGAGTTGGTGGCGAGGATGGTGTAGCCGTCGGCCGGCGCGCGGGCCACCTCGGCCACGCCGAGCGCGCCGTTGGCGCCGGCGCGGTTCTCGACGACCACCGGCTGACCGGACTTCGCGCGCAGGTGCTCGGCCAGCGCGCGGGCGATGCCGTCGGTGGCGCTGCCGGCCGGAAAGCCGGTGATGATGCGCACCGGCCGGGTCGGCCAGGCAACCGGCTGCGCCGGCGTCGCGCCCGGGGCCGCGGGCTGGGGCGTGCCCTGGCCGTGGGCGCCGGCGCAGGCGAGCAGGCCCAGCGCGAGGGCAAGGCGCGGCACGAGGCGGCGGGCCTTGCGCGGCACGGGGCGATGCGGCGTGATCTCGGGCATGAGGTGGGCTCCGGGGCCGTTGGGGTCCGGGCGATTCTAGGCGCCGCGCCAGCCGCGGGCGCGCGCGCGGCACGCTGCCCGGAACGCGGTTCCACGAACGCCGGCGCGCGCGCCGGCCGACGCGGGCCATGGGCGACGCTGCGCCTCCGGCGGCGGGCCTGCGTCCGCCAGCCTTCCTGGGGAGCACACATGGCTTCGGACGAACGGCCCTTCGAGGGGCTCAAGGTCATCGACTGCGCGAGCTTCATCGCCGCGCCGGCGGCCGCCACCATCCTGGGCGACTTCGGCGCCGACGTCGTCAAGATCGAGCCGCCCGAGGGCGACGCGTATCGCGAGTTCTACCGCTCGCCCGGCATGCCCGGCGGACGCAACTTCCCCTTCGAGCTCGACGGCCGCGGCCGGCGCAGCATCGCGCTCGACCTGCGCAAGCCGCAGGCGATGGCGGTCCTGCGCCGACTGGTGCAGGGCGCCGACGTCTTCATCACCAATCTGCCGCTGCCCGCCCGCGAGCGTCTGGGCATCGACCACGCCGCGCTCGCGCCGCTCAATCCGCGGCTGATCTACGCCTCGTTCACGGCCTACGGCGAGCGCGGGCCGGAAGCCGGCAAGACCGGTTTCGACTCGACCGCCTACTGGGCGCGCTCGGGGTTGATGGATCTGGTCAAGGCCGACCACACGTCGGTGCCGGCACGCTCGGTCAGCGGCATGGGCGACCACCCCAGCGGGGTGGCGCTTTACGCCGCGATCGTCACCGCGTTGCTGCGCCGCGAGCGCACCGGCCGCGGCGGCCTGGTGGCCTCGTCGCTCCTTGCCAACGGCGTGTGGGCCAACGGCGTGATGGCGCAGGCCGCGCTCGATGGCCTGACCCTGCCGCCACGGCTGCCGCGCGAGCAGGCGCCCAATCCGCTGACCAACCTGTATCGCTGCCGCGACGGGCGCTGGCTCAACCTCACGCTGCTCAACCCGGCGCGCCAGTTCGTGCCGCTGTGCGAGGCGCTCGAATGTCCGGGCTTGCCCGACGATCCGCGCTTTGCCACCGCCGAAGCCCGCAGCGCCAACCACATGGCGCTGCTCGCGCTGCTCGACGAGCGCTTCGCACAGCGCGATCTGGCCGAGTGGCGCGCGCGCTTCGACGCCGCGGGCATCACCTTCGGCATCGTCGGCACCATCTACGACATGCCCGACGACGAGCAGATGCGCGCGGCCGGCGTGCTCGTGCCCTTCGCCGACGGCTCGGGCCTCACCGTCAGCAGCCCGTTCGAGCTCGCCGGCGTCGACAAGCGCGCGCCGGTGGCCGCGCCGGGTGTGGGCGAGCATGGCGACGCGGTGCTGCGCGAGGCCGGCTACGCGCAGGCCGAGATCGACGCGCTGCGCGCCGCCGGCGCGCTGGTCTGAGCGCCCGACCGTGAGCGCCGATCACCGGGGCACCGCGGCGGGCGCCGCCGACGACCTCGCCCGCCTGCCGCTGCGCGGCGTGCGCATCGTCGATCTCACCAGCGTGATCTTCGGTCCCTACGCCAGCCAGTTCCTCGGCGACTACGGCGCCGACGTGATCAAGGTCGAGGCGCCGGCGGGCGATTCGCCGCGGCGCACCGGCGAGGCCCGCGTACCCGACCTGGCCGCCGGCTTTCTCACCGTCAACCGCAACAAGCGCAGCCTGGTGCTCGATCTGAAGCGGCCGCAGGCGCAGCAGGCGCTGATGCGGGTGCTGGCCGGCGCCGACGTGCTGATGCACAACATCCGCCCGCAGAAGCTGGCCGGCATCGGCATCGACCCGGCGCGGGTGCGCGCGGTCAATCCGCGCCTGATCTACGCCAGTCTGGTGGGCTTCTCGGAGGCCGGCCCCTACGCCGGCCGGCCCGCCTACGACGACATCGTCCAGGGGCTGTGCGGCCTGGCCGACCTGATGCAGCGCCAGAGCGGCGAGCCGCGCTTCCTGCCGACCATCGCCGCCGACAAGACCTGCGCGCTGATGGCGGTGCATGCGATCCTGGCCGCGCTCTACGCGCGCGAGCGCGACGGTGCGGCGCGCCAGGTCGAGGTGTCGATGTTCGAGGCCATGACCGCCTTCACGCTGGTCGAGCATGTCGGCGGCCAGGCCTTCGTGCCGCCAGGCGCGCCGGCCGGCTACGCCCGCGTGCTCACACCCTCGCGCCGTCCCTACCGCACCGCCGACGGCTGGCTGTGCGTGCTGCCCTACACCGACGCGCACTGGGCGCGCTTCTTCGCCGAGGTCGGCCGGCCCGAGCTCGCGTCCGATCCGCGCTTCGTGAACATCCAGGGCCGCACCGCCAACATCGAGGTGCTCTACGCGATGGTCGGCGGCTTCGTGGCCGAGCGCAGCACCGCGGCCTGGATCGAGGCGCTCACCCGCATCGACGTGCCGCACGGCCGGGTCAATGCGCTCGAGGACCTGTTCGTCGATCCGCATCTGCAGGCGAGCGGCTTCTGGCGCGAACTGCCCGCCGGCGACGGTCGCTCGACGATGCGGCTGGCGGCCAACGGCGTGCGCCTGGACGGCCAGACCGGGCCGGTGCACCACCCGCCGCCGCGGCTGGGCGAGCACACGCGCGAGGTGCTGCGCGAAGCCGGCCTGGCCGACGACGAGATCGCCGCGCTGCTGGCCAGCGGCGCGGCGCGCGCCACGCCGGCCTGACGGCACCGCGGCATCGCCTGTCCTGCGCCCCCTCTCGGCGATCCCGCCGCCCCCCAACCGGAAGACTGGAGACAACCATGGACGAACTCGCCGTACCCGTCGTGCCCGACACCTGGTGGGACGACCTGCGCGTCGGCAGCCACTGGCGCACGCGCGCGCGCACGATCACCGAGCCCGATCTGGTGGCGTGGCTGAACCTGACCTGGCTCACCGAGGAGCTGTTCACCAACCTCGACGATCGCAGCGGCTCGGCGATCGCCGGCCGTTTCGTGCCCGGCGCGCTGGTGTATTCGTTCGCCGAGGGTCTGACGCTGGGCGCCGTCGGCATCCACGGCATGGCCTTCCTGCATGCCGATGTCGACGTGAAGCGGCCCACCTTCGTGGGCGACACCATCCACGTGCGCTCGACGGTCGAGGAGCTGCGCGCCACGACCAAGACCGATCGCGGGCTGTGCCGCACCCGCAACGAGGTGGTCAATCAGCGCGGCGAACCCGTGCAGGTGTACACCGCGCTGCGGATGATCCGCCGCCGGCCGGCCTGAACGCCGGCCGCGTCTGCCGCGGCCCGCATCGGCGATGCGGCCGACGGGCCGGCTTCCCGGGGGCGCGGATTCAGCCGAGCTCGCGCATCCGCAGCACGCTCGGCGGGCCGTCCATGAAGGCGCCCATCTCGCGGCCCAGCGTGCGGAAGTGGTCGGTGCCGCGGTGGTTCTTCAGCGCGTCGTCGTCCTTGTAGCGCTCCATGAACACGTAGGTGAGCGGGTCGTCGCCCTTGCTCAGCGTGTAGAGCATGCAGCCCGGCTCGTTGGCATTGACCGCCGCCACGAGCTTGAGGGCGACCGCCTCGAAATCGGCCTCGTGGCCGGCCTTGACCTTGATGGTGGCGACGATGCTGTGGGTCATCGGGTGTCTCCGGTTGCCCGGCTGGCCGGGCGGGGTGGGAAGGACGGCGCGCTTGGCCGGGGTTGCGGCCCCAGCCGGCGCGCTCAGGCCCGCGCGCTCGGCCGGGCCGAGACCTCGGCGAACCAGCGGGTGAGGTTGGCGAGCTCGGCCGGGATGGCCGTGCCGGTGTTCTTGCCCAGCAGCAGCGCGCACTGCGCGGTGATGTCGGCCACCGTGTAGCGCGGGCCGACGAAATAGGGCCGGTCGGCGATCTCGCGGTCGAGCCAGGCCATCACCTCGAGCGCCCGGGCCCGGGCGACCTCGCCGTAGGCCGGCACCTGCGGGCGACGCCCCTGCCAGAACGGCGACAGGTGGACGAAGGCGTGCTGGATGGGGATCTGCAGTTCGATCTCGAGGCGCCGGTTCCACATCTCGACCTGCGCGCGCTCCATCGCGCTGGTGCCGAACAGTGGCGGGTCGGGCTGCAGCGTCTCGAAGTAGCGGCAGATGGCGATCGACTCGGTGAGCACCGTGCCGTCGGGAAACTCGAGCGCGGGCATCGTGCCCAGCGGATTGAGCGCCAGATAGGCCGGCTGCCGGTTCTCGCCGGCGTTCATGTCGACCTGCACGGTCGGCACGCTCAGGCCCTTCTCGGCCAGGAAGATGCGCAGCCGGCGCGGATTGGTGCCGGCTTTCAGGTCGTAGAGCTTCATCACTTCCTCACTTCGTCGTAGGCCCATGCGAGCCACGGCAGCATGGCTTCGATGTCCTCGGGTTGCACGGTGGCGCCACACCAGAAGCGCAGGCCGGCGGGCGCGTCCTTGTACGAGCCGCAGTCGAGGGCCACGCCCTCGGTCTCGAGCAGCTTCACCAGCTTCTTGACCTGATCGGCCGAGAGGTCCACCGACAGGCACACGCTGGTGCTCGATCGGGTGGCCGGATCGGTGGCGAGGAAGCGGATCCAGTCGTGCGTGGCGACGAAGCCCTCGAACAGGGCCAGGTTGGCGCGCGAGCGGCGGATGAGTTCGGGCAGCCCGCCGATGGCGTCGGCCCAGGCGAGCGCATCGAGGTAGTCCTCGTTGGCGAGCATCGACGGCGTGTTGATGGTGGCGCCCTCGAAGATCTCCTCGAGCAGCTTGCCGCCCTTGGTCATGCGGAAGATCTTGGGCAGCGGCCACGGCGGCTTGTAGGTCTCGAGCCGTTCGACGGCGCGCGGCGACAGCACCAGCATGCCGTGCGCGGCTTCGCCGCCGAGCGCCTTCTGCCACGAGAAGGTGCACACGTCGATCTTGTGCCAGGGGATGTCCATCGCGAACACCGCGCTGGTGGCGTCGCACAGCGTGAGGCCGGTGCGGCGCTCGCTGATCCAGTTGGCGTCGGGCACGCGCACGCCGCTGGTGGTGCCGTTCCAGGTGAACACGATGTCGTGGTCGGGGTTGGCCTGGCTCAGGTCGGGCAGCTGGCCGTAGGGCGCGTTGAACAGGCGCGCGTCGGCGAGCTTGAGCTGCTTGACGATGTCGGTGGCCCAGCCTTCGCCGAACGATTCCCAGGTGAAGACATCGACCGGCCGTGCGCCAAGCAGCGACCACATCGCCATCTCGTAGGCGCCGGTGTCGGAGGCGGGCACGATGCCCACCCGCCAGCCTTCGGGGATGCCCAGGATGCGCCGGGTCTCGGTGATGCTCAGGGCGAGCCGCGCCTTGCCCAGCGCCGAGCGGTGCGAGCGGCCGAGCACGTCGGTGCGCAGCGCGGCCACGCTGTAGCCGGGGCGCTTGGCGCAGGGCCCCGACGAGAAATTCGGATTGGCGGGTTTGACGGTGGGTTTCAAGGCGTGAGTCCTGTGGGCATGGGGGGCGCGGGTCGGTTGCGCGGAGCGCGCGCGCGGACGCCGGGCGGCGCGCGATTTTAGCCGACTCGGGCGATGAGGGTGCCGCGCGCCGCAGCGTCGCCTTCGACGGCAGACAAGGGCGCGCGCTGTGTAGAATTCCAGTATTCGATCACCATGCCCGAACTTCTCGCCAACCTCAACGAACGCCAGCTCGCCGCGGTTACGCTGCCGGCGCAGCACGCGCTCATCCTCGCCGGTGCCGGCAGCGGCAAGACGCGCGTGCTCACCACCCGCATGGCCTGGCTGATCCACACCGGCCAGGTCAGCCCGCAGAGCCTGCTCGCCGTCACCTTCACCAACAAGGCGGCGCGCGAGATGCTCGTGCGGCTGTCGGCGATGCTGCCGGTGGCCACGCGCGGCATGTGGGTGGGCACCTTCCACGGGCTGTGCAACCGGCTGCTGCGGGCACACCACCGCGACGCCGGGCTGCCGCAGTCGTTCCAGATCCTCGACTCCCAGGACCAGCTTGCGGCCATCAAGCGGTTGCTCAAGGCCCTCAACGTCGACGACGAGAAGTTCCCGCCGCGCAACCTCGCCCACTTCATCAATCACGCCAAGGAGGAGGGGTTGCGGCCGGCCGACGTCGAGGCCCACGACGACTGGACCCGCCGCTGCGTCGAGCTCTACGCCGCCTACGACGACCAGTGCAACCGCGAGGGCGTGGTCGACTTCGCCGAACTGCTGCTGCGCTGTCACGAGCTCCTCGAGCGCGCGCCGTTGCTGCGCGAGCACTACCAGCGGCGCTTCGGGCACATCCTGGTCGACGAATTCCAGGACACCAACGTCCTGCAGTACCGCTGGCTCAAGCTGCTGGCCGGTGGCGGCGCCTCGGTGTTCGCAGTCGGCGACGACGACCAGAGCATCTACGCCTTTCGGGGCGCCAACGTCGGCAACATGGCCGCGTTCGAGCGCGAGTTCCGCGTTCCCAACCTCATCAAGCTCGAGCAGAACTACCGCTCGCACGGCCACATCCTCGACTGCGCCAACGCGCTCATCCGGCACAACGCGCGCCGGCTGGGCAAGGAGCTCTGGACCGAAGCCGGCGAGGGCGAGCCGGTGCGGGTGCGCGAGGCGCTCACCGACGCCCAGGAGGCGCACTGGGTGCTCGACGAGCTGCGCGCGCTGGTCGCCGAGGGCTGGGCGCGCGCCGACGTCGCCGTGCTCTACCGCTCCAACGCGCAGTCGCGGGTGATCGAGCACGCGCTGTTCTCGGCCGGCGTGCCCTACCGCGTCTACGGTGGCCTGCGCTTCTTCGAGCGCGCCGAGATCAAGCACGCGCTCGCCTACCTGCGGCTCATCGAGAACCCCGACGACGACGGCGCGTTCCTGCGGGTGGTCAACTTCCCGCCGCGCGGCATCGGCGCGCGCTCCGTCGAGGCGCTGCAGGAGCAGGCCCGGCTGTCCGGGGTGAGCCTGCTCCGGGCGGTCGCCGCCCTGCCGGGAGCTGCCGGTGCGCGCCTGGCCAGCTTCACCGCGCTGCTAGGCTCGCTCGCCGCGGGCTGCCGCGGGCTGCCGTTGCCCGAGGCGGTCGGCGAAGTCGTCGAGCGCAGCGGCCTGGCGGCTCACTTCCAGGCCGACAAGGACGGCGCCGAGCGCCTCGAGAACCTGCGCGAGCTCGTCGCCGCCGCAGCGGCCTTCCTCGCCGAGGAAGGCATCGGCCGCGACGTACCCGCTGCCCTGGGTGTGGTCGCCGCGGCGGCTGCCCCCGCCGCCGGCGCTACCGTGCTGCCCGCGGCCGACGCGGTGCTCGGCCCGGCCGAGCCGGGCGCGGTCGCCCTCAGCCCGCTGGCCGGTTTCCTGGCTCACGCCTCGCTCGAGGCCGGCGAGAACCAGGCTGCCGAAGGCAGCGATGCCGTGCAGCTGATGACCGTGCACTCGGCCAAGGGCCTGGAATTCGACGCGGTCTTCATCACCGGGCTCGAGGAGGGCCTGTTCCCCCACGAGAACGCGCTGTCGGAGGCCGACGGGCTCGAGGAGGAGCGGCGGCTGATGTACGTTGCGATCACCCGCGCGCGCAAGCGTCTGTACCTGTCGTTCACCCAGACCCGGATGCTGCACGGCCAGACGCGCTACAACCTGCGCTCGCGCTTTCTCGACGAGCTGCCCGAGGAGGCGCTGCGCTGGCTGTCGCCGCGCACGCAGGCGCCGCGGGCCGCCTGGCAGGCCGGCTACGGCGCGGCCTGGGAGGGGCTGGGGCGTGGGGGTGGCGGCGGCGCGGCGCTTGCCCGCGACGCCGACGGCGGCCGCGCCGACACCCAGACGCGCCGCCTGGCGCACGGCTACGAGCGCGGGCTGGCCTGGCGGGTGGGGCAGGCGGTGTCGCACGCGCGCTTTGGCGACGGCGTCATCGTCGACCTGGAGGGCAGCGGCGACGACGCCCGCGCCCAGATCAACTTCGGCCCGCACGGCGTCAAGTGGCTGGCGCTGTCGGTGGCGAAGCTCACTGCCGTCTGATCGGCCCGGCGCAAGCGCCTGCCCGCGGCCGCCAGCGTACGGTCAGTCGGTGACCACGTCGCGGTAGGTGGCCCAGAACGAGCAGTACAGGGCCGTCAGCACCAGCAGCGAGGTGGGCGAGAGCACCAGCGACATCAGCAGCGGCGAGCCGCCCAGCAGGCCCTTGAGCATCTGGATGAGCAGCGACGCCACCAGCGCGACCGCCACCCAGCCCAGCGCGAACTGCAGGAAGGCCCAGCGGTTGCGCATCACGGCCACCAGGCTGAAGAACAGCGCCTTGAGCGGCGGCAACCCGTGCCACGCGCAGAACAGCGGCGCGAACCACAGCGCCATCTGCACCGGCGTGTAGGCGAGCAGGAACAGCAGCGAGGCGAGCAGCAGCGAGGGGTCCTGCAGCGAGGGGTCGTCACCGGTGGCCTGCCCGGTGGCGATGCGCAGCAGCGTGCCGCTGTCGGCGAGCGAGGCGACGGCCAGCGCGGCAAGCGTGGACATCGCATTGATCACGCCCAGCGCGAGCAGCGATCGCCATTGCCGGCGGACGGGCTCGCGCAGTCCGACGAACAGCATCTGCGGGGTGGGCTGCTCGCGCCGCTGCGCCGCGCGCGCCGCGTGCATCACGCCCACCGACAGCAAGGGCGTGGCCAGCATGGGCGCGAACGGCCCGATCAGCGGCACCAGTGTGGTGAACATGAGCACCAGCAGGTACATGAACGACAGCGCCAGCAGGGCGAGCGGGGCCTGCCGCAGCAGCCGGAAGCCATCGATGACCCAGGTGCGGCCGCGGGCCGCCGGCAGACGGACGATCTGCATCAGGCCTCCCCGGCGAGCGCGGGCGCGGCGCGCCGCCGCGCGAGCAGCACGCGCTCGAAGTGCGTGGGGTCCTTGGGCGTGACCATCTGCGCCGGCCGCGGCAGGTGCAGATCGAACAGGCGCGACAGCCAGAAGCGCAGGGCGGCTGCGCGCAGCGCGAGCGGCCAGGCCTCGTGCTCGGCTGCGCCGGGCTGGCGCACGGCGCGGTAGGCGGCCAGCAGCGCGGCCAGCCGCGGCGGGTCGAACTCGCCGGTGGCGTCGTCGATGCACCAGTCGTTGCAGGTGACGGCAAGGTCGAACAGCCAGGTGTCGACCCCTGCGAAGTAGAAGTCGATGACCCCGCCCAGGGCTTCGCCGTCGAACAGGACGTTGTCGCGGAAGAGATCGGCGTGAACCGCGCTGCGCGGCAGCTCGCGGTACTGCGGCGTGGCCGCGAAGCGCTGCTGCTCGGCAAGCTCGTCGGCGAGCAGCTCGCGCAGCGCGCCCGACAGGAAGGGCGCCACGCGGGGCACGGTCTCGATCCACCATGGCAGGCCGCGCAGGTTGGGCAGCTTGCCGGGGAAGTCGGCGGCCGCCAGATGCATGCGGGCGAGCAGTTCGCCCAGCTGCGCGCAGTGGGCTGCATCGGGCGCGGTGAGCGCCACGCCGCGCAGCCGGCTCACGAGTGCCGCGGGCTTGCCGCAGAGGCTGCCCAGGAGCCCGCCGGTGCGGTCGGGCAGCGGATCGGGGCAGGGCACGCCGCGTGCCGCGAGGTGGCGCATCAGCTCGAGGTAGAAGGGCAGCTGGTCGGCCGACAGGCGCTCGAAAAGGGTGAGCACATAGCGGCCGCGCTCGGTGTCGACGAAGAAGTTGCTGTTCTCGATTCCCGAGGCGATGCCTTCGTGGGCCCGCAGCTCGCCGAGGTCGTAGCCGGCGAGCCAGCGCTGGAGCTCGAAACGGGAAACCGGCGTGAAGACGGCCATGGGACGGGCGCGAGGACGGTGGGAGGAGGGCGACGGCGCATCGGCGTGCCGCGCGCGCGGCCGTCTCGCGCACCGGCCGCGCATGCAGCCGGATGCGCGCGGAGAATAGCAGGAAAGACGACCGGACGCGGGCGTGCCCCGCGCCGTGCGGCGGCGCCGCGGCGCCCTACAGCGACAACAGCCGTTCGTTCTCGCGCGCCGTGGGCCCGAAGCCGCGCGACTGGTAGAAATCGAAGATCGCCTCGACCACCTGCGCGGGTTCGTCGACCACGGTGATCAGGCGCAGGTCCTCGGCCGAGATCAGGCCGTTGTCGAGCAGGCTGTCGCGCATCCAGTCGAGCAGGCCGCGCCAGAAGGCCGAGTCGACCAGGATGATCGGGATGTGCCGGCCGACGCGCGTCTGGACCAGCGTGAGCACC
>JBILUW010000305.1:0-4396 GCA_044370795.1 Burkholderiaceae bacterium | reverse complement strand
TTGCGGTCAGGTGCCCGGCGATGCCGCGGGCGAGCTCGTCGTTGCCCAGAAAGACCGTGCCCAGTGCCTCGGCGCGCAGCAGCGCAGCCTCCTCGTCGCCGTGGGCGCGCAGCACGATCTCGATCGAAGGGTTCAGCATGCGCGCGGTCTCGACGATGCGACCCACGTCGAGCCGGTCGTCGGTGGCGATCACGAGGGCCGCCGCGCGCGCCACGTGGGCCTGGACCAGGGTCTCGGGGCGGTCGAGTTCGCCGCTGACCGCGGGCGTTCCGGCGCGACGCAGTGCCTCGACGGTCTCGCGGTTGGGGTCGGCCACCAGGCAGGGCACGCCCTGCGCGGCGAGTCGGGCAGCGACCCGCTCGGCGACGTCGTCGTAGCCGGCGAACACCACCTGGCGGCTGAGCAGGGTCGGGCTCGTGCTGGGCGGAAGCTGGGCGAGCGGATCGTCGTCGGGCGCCCGCTCGGGACCGCGGCGTTCGCCGCCCTGCAGCCGCGCGCGCAGCGGCTCGATCGCGGCGAACAGCGCCGAGTTGGCCGCGATCGAGATCAGGGCGCCCGCGAGGATGAGGTTGCGCCCCTCCTCGGGCAGCAGCCCCAGCGCCACGCCCAGGCTTGCAAGGATGAACGAGAACTCGCCGATCTGGGCCAGGCTCGCGCCCACCGTGAGCGCGGTGCCCAGCGAGTAGCGAAAGAGCAGCACCAGCGCCACGGCCGCGACCGTCTTGCCCACCAGGATGATGGCGACCACCGCGAGCAGCCGGCCGGGCTGGGTCCAGATGACGGCTGGATCGAAGAGCATGCCCACCGACACGAAGAACAGCACCGCGAACGCGTCGCGCAGCGGCAGCGACTCGTCGGCCGCGCGCCGGCTGAACTCCGACTCGCGCATCATCATGCCGGCGAAGAATGCGCCCAGCGCGAACGACACGTCGAACAGCATCGCCGCGCCGAAGGCCACGCCGACGGCGGCCGCGACCACGCACAGCGTGAACAGCTCACGCGAGCCCGTGCGTGCGATCCACCACAGCAATCTGGGGAGCGCCCGATAGCCGACCACGACCATGAATGCGACGAAACCGGCGACCTTGAGCAGGGTCAGGGCGAGGGTGCCCCACAGGCTGGCTCCCGAGGCGCTCTCGGCCGCGCCGTCGGCACCCGCGGGCGCGAGCACGCCGGCCAGCGGCGGCAGCAGCACCAGCACCAGCACCATCACGAGATCCTCGACGACCAGCCAGCCGATGGCGATCCGGCCGTCGACCGACTGCAGCGCGCCGCGTGCCTCGAGCGCCCGCAGCAGAACTACCGTGCTGGCCACCGACAGGCACAGGCCGAATACCAGCCCCTCGCCCGGACGCCAGCCCCAGGCCAGCGCCGTGCCCATGCCCATCAGCACCGCGACCACGATCTGCACGACGGCCCCGGGAAGGGCGATACGGCGCACCGCGAGCAGATCGTCGACCGAGAAGTGCAGGCCCACCCCGAACATCAGCAGCATGACGCCGATCTCGGCGAGTTGCCCGGCCAGCCCGACGTCGGCAACGAAGCCTGGCGTGGCCGGCCCGATCATGATGCCGGCCACCAGATAGCCCACCAGCGGTGGCATGCGCACCAGCGTGGCCGCGAAGCCCATCACGAGCGCAAGCCCGAAGGCCGCTGCCACGGTGGCGATGAGGCTGACGTCGTGAGGCATGGTGCGAGAAGCTGCGGTGAGATGCGAGGGCCGTGCGGCGCGAGGCTCGGTCGATTGTAGCCAGCGGGGCCGCTCCTGCGGCGCGCGGCCCCACGGGCCATGCGGCGCGCGGTCGATGCGGCGGCTGGCCGATGCGGGGCGGGCGGTCCGCTGCGCGAGCGCTGGCGCTGCGCGATGCCGCCCGCTGCCGTATCCTCGCGCCGCGCGGCGCCGGCCGTGCGCAAGCGCCCCCATGCCCATGTCCGTCGATTTCGAACCCGCCGTCTGGACCGACGCCGATGGCACCGTCTTCACGATGCGCCGCATCGGCCCCGACGACATGGGCCGCGCGCGCGCCTTCCAGGCCAGCCTGTCGTATGGCACGCGCTACTTCCGGTACGGCCGCGGCGACTTCACCTACGACGACGCGCAGCTTGCCCGCATCTGCTCACCCGACCCGCAGCGGCGCGAGCATCTGGTGATCGCGGTGGGCGACGGGCAGGCGCGACAGATCGCAGCCTCGGCCCGCTTTGTTGTGGATGACGACGGCGGGCAGGGCGAGTTCGCCATCGTGGTGCTCGACCGCTGGCAGCACCACGGCCTGGGCAGACGACTGATGCTCGCGCTGCTCGCCTGCGCGCGCCGTCGCGGCCTGCGCCGCCTGCACGGTCGCATCCTGGGCACCAATCGGCGCATGCTCGAGTTCGTCGAGCGCCTGGGATTCGTTGTCGAGCCGGCCAGCCGCGAGCAGGCGATCCGGGTGGTGTCGATCGACCTCGATGCTGCGCCGCCCGGGCAGGGGTGCGCCGCTTGATCGCGGCCGCTGGCCGCCGCCCGCTCAGTAGGTGTGCACGCCCTCGACCGGGAACGACCCGTCCTTGACCGCCGTCACGTAGGCCGTCAGGGCACCCGCCAGCCCGGTCTGGCCTGACATGAAGTTGCGCACGAACTTCGGCACGTGCCCCGGGTTGGCACCGATGGCATCGTGCAGCACCAGCACCTGGCCGCTGGTGTGGATGCCCGCGCCGATGCCGATGGTGGGGATGCGCAGGCTCTCGGTGACCTCGCGCGCGAGCGCCGAGGGCGTCATCTCGAGCACCAGCAGGGTGGCGCCCGCTTCCTGTAGGGCCAGCGCGTCGGCGCGCAACTGAGCCGCCCGGGCCTCGTCGCGCCCCTGCACGCGATAGCCGCCCAGCGCATGCACCGCCTGGGGCGTGAGGCCGATGTGGCCGCACACCGGGATGCCGCGCTCGCACAGCGCGCGCACCAGCGGCACCGCCCAGGCGCCGCCTTCGAGCTTGACCATGCGCGCGCCGGCGCGCATCAGCGCGGTGGCGCTGGCCACCGCCTGCGCCACCGACTCGTGGTAGCTGCCGAAGGGCAGATCGCCCACCACCCAGGCGCTGCGCGCGCCACGGGCCACGCAGGCCGTGTGGTAGGCCATCTGCTCGAGCGTGACCGGCAGCGTGCTGTCGTGGCCCTGGACGACCATGCCCAGCGAATCGCCGACCAGGATCACGTCGATGCCGGCCGCGTCGAGCAGGCCGGCGAAGCTGCTGTCGTAGGCGGTCATCATGGCGATGCGCTCGCCGCGCTCGCGCATGGTCTGCAGCTGGGTGAGGGTGACCGGCTTGCGGCTGCCGCCGGTTGGTGGCGAAGGGTGAGCGCTCATGGTGGGCAGTGGAGATGGTGCGGTGCAATAACGCACCGATACTACCGCTGTTGGCCGTAGGTCGCTGCGCCGCCGCATGGCTTGCAAGGGGCGCGACGCTGCGCTAGCTTCGGTTGCCTGCCCCCCTGACGCATCTCGGAACGAACAGACCATGGAAACCGTCGACAGCCTGTTCGGCCGGCTCGAGCGGCTCAACGACATCGGCGCCTCGCTGTCGGGCGAGCGCAATCTCGAGATCCTCCTCGAGAAGATCCTCGTGGCCGCGATGTCCATCACCGCCGCCGACGGCGGCACGCTCTACACGGTGTCGGAAGACCGGCAGCACCTGCAGTTCCGCATCGTTCGCACGCTGTCGATGGGCATCGCCTTCGGCGGCAGCTCGTCGGCGCCGCTGCCCGCCTCGTTCAGAGACCTCCCGCTGTACATGGACGACGGATCGCCCAACGACCACATGGTCGCCGCCCACGTGGTCCTCACCGGCGAGACCGCCAGCATCCCCGACGCCTACACCGCCGAGTCCTTCGACTTCTCGGGCACGATGCGCTTCGATCAGGCCACCGGCTATCGCTCGCGCTCCTTCCTCACGGTGCCGATGCGCGATCACGAAGGCACCATCATCGGCGTGCTGCAGCTCATCAACGCCACCGATCCGGCCAGCGGCGCGGTGCATCCCTTCTCCCGGGCCGACCAGCGCCTCGCCGAGTCGCTGAGCTCGCAGGCGGCGATCGCGCTCACCAACCGGCGGCTGATCGGGCAGCTCGAGCACCTGTTCGAGGCCTTCATCAAGCTCATCGACACCGCGATCGACGAGAAGTCGGCCTACACCGGCGGCCACTGCGAGCGGGTGCCCGAGCTCACGATGATGCTGGCCGAGGCGGCCAGCGCCGCCACGGACGGGCCGCTGGCCGATTTCACGCTCACCGACAAGGACCGCTACGAGCTGCGCATGGCGGCGCTGCTGCACGATTGCGGCAAGGTCACCACCCCGGTCCATGTCGTCGACAAGGCCACCAAGCTGCAGACGCTGTTCGACCGCATAGAGCTGGTCGCCACGC
>JBILUW010000304.1:0-4422 GCA_044370795.1 Burkholderiaceae bacterium | reverse complement strand
GTTCGCCGCGGGCGGCGCCACGCACCGGGCCGCGGCGCTGCTCGCGCACACCGGCGGCGGCGCGGGCGTGGCATCCGACACCCTGATCGTCTTCACAGGCAGCAGTTCGACGGTGCCGCTACCGGTGACCAGCACCGTCACCGCGCTGGCGGCGGGCTCGACCGACGTGTCGCTCACATCGACCCATGGCATCCGGGTCAACGACTGGGTGCTGGTCTACGAGCAGAACAACGGTCTCAACCCCGGCACCACCCGCCCCGTGGCATGCACGCTGACCCGCGTTGTGGCGCTGCCGTCGGCGCCGGCGATCAGCCCGGGCGTGATCACGCTGGCGGCCGGTACCGCGGCCGTCTACCAGCAGCCGATGGTGATCCACCTCGGGCCGACGCCCACGCTCGAGCGCTTCCAGGTCGACGCCAGTGGTCGGCTGACCGTGACCGATCTGTTGACCGAAGGCGCGCAGCCGCAGGTGCTTGCCGACAACGTGGTCGCGATGCGGGTGCAACTGGGCATCGACATCGCCAACGACGACGTGATCGATGAGTGGATCAACGCGCCGGCCGCGGTCACTTCGCTGGCCAATCCGCCCAACCCGCTGCCGGCCAATGCCGTGACGTCCGGTGGCCTGCCGCCGGGTGACCGGGCGATCCATCAGATCAAGGCGGTGCGTGTCGGCCTGCTGGTGCGCAGCCCGCAGTTCGAGAAGGCCGAAGGCGGATCGTGCTCGACCAGCGTGGCCAGCCTCGGCGCGATCCTGCCCGCCCGCGCCGGCGACACGACCACCCGCCTGCCCGACATGCCGGCGAGCGGCAACGTGACGCTGAGCGGCGATCAGCGCTGCTTCCGCTACAACACCGTGACCGCGGTGCTCAGCGTGCGCAACGCCGTGCTGAGCGAGATGTGAGCATGCGAGCCGCTTCCGTGATTTCCCGGCAGGGCGGGGCCGCCCTGATCGTCGCGCTGGTCGCGCTGGTCGCGATGATCACCGCAGGCTTCGCGCTGTTCCGGTCGGTCGACAACGCCAACCTGGCCTCGACCAACTACCAGTTGCTGCGCAGCGCCGAGCAGAACACCGACATGGCGATGAACGAGGCCCTGCTCGCGTACATGCAGGCCCATCCGAATGCGGCCCTGAACGTGCTCGACCGCAACACCGACCAGGCTGCCATTGCCTATTTCGCCAAGCAGCAGGAGCAGAATGCCGAGGGCATTCCCAACGTGCTGGCCGCTCTGAGCGCGCCGGGCTGGGCGGCCGACGGCCCGCAGGCCACCGGCTGGCCCGGCGAGCAGATCGACGCGACCTCGCGCCAGCTGCGCCGCTACGTGATCGAGCGCCTGTGCGACGCGGTGGGGCCGGCGACCGCCGACCAGTGCCGGCGCTACCAGTACCGCTTCCCGCGCAATTGCACCAACAACTGCGCGGCCACTCCCGACGAGTGGCTGCCGTTCGTGCGCGTGACCGTGCGCATCGACGGGCCCAAGAACGCCGTCGTTTACGCGCAGATGTTCCTGAAGGGCGACTGACCCCGCCCGCCGTACCGGTTCGAGGAGAAAGAAGTGAGCAGTCGCCGCAGCAAGCACCTGCGCATCGTGGCCTGGGCCCTGGCGCTGGTCCAGGTGCTGGGCATGCCTGCGCAGGCCCTGGCCAGCGTGCCCGCGATCGACGATCAGCCGATCTACACGGTGTCGTCGGTGCCGCCGAACATCATGCTGACCCTGGACAACTCGGGGTCGATGGACTGGCAGTTCGCGCCGATCCCCGTCTGGGGCAACCGGACGAAGCGCTGCTACGCCAGCTCCGCCTACAACCGGCTCTACTACGATCCGAACGCCACCTATCAGCCGCCGATCAAGGCCGACGGAACGCGCTATCCGAACTCGAGCTACACGTCGGCCTGGATGAACGGGTTCATCACCAGCCTGGGTACCCTGGACCTCAGCACCGCCTTTCCGGCCCCCGGACAGTATGGTAAGGGCGATTCCAACTACAACCCGGGGCCGACCGCGGGCGCCGGCGGCGCGTACTACTTCGCGTACACCGCGGGGGTGCCCGCGCCGGGCACCTGCTACGCCGATGGCGACTACACCCAGGTCGCCATGAACTCGGCGAGCGCGGCGCAGAAGCAGAACTTCGCCAACTGGTTCAGCTACTACCGCACGCGGATGCTGGCGATGAAGAGCGCCGTCAGCGAGGCCTTCCGGTTCATCGACGGCAGCTTTCGCGTCGGTCTGCACACGATCAACAGCCCCGGCGCGAGCGGCGATCAGGGAGCCTTCCTGCCGGTCACGGCGTTCTCCGGGTCGGCCCGTACCACCTGGTACGAGCGCTTCCACTCGCTGCGCGCGCCCGGCGGCACGCCGCTGCGCGCCGCCAGCGAGCGCGTCGGCGAGTACTTTCGCACCGGGGCCAGCCCCGCGGGCGGCACCACGCCCGACCCGATCCAGTTCAGCTGCCAGCAGAACTACCACCTGCTGACCACCGACGGCGAGTGGAACGGCGCCGGCGCCTCGGGAGTGGCGGGCACCACCAACTGGAACCGCACGCTGCCCAACAACCCATTGCTGCTCACGGCGCTCAGCGCCGAGTTCGGCACGCCCTTTGCTTCGGGGCAGGACTGGCCGGCGCCCTACCGCGAGAACCCCACGGCCTCGACGAACAACCTGGCCGATATCGCCGCGTACTACTGGCAGACCGACCTGCGCCCGACCATGGACAACAATGTGTTCACGTCGACGCGCAACCCCGCCAACTGGCAGCACATGGTCACCTTCGGGCTGGCGTTCGCCGCGCAGGGCGAGGTGCCTTTCCCCGGCGGGCTGACGGCGATCCGCGCCGGCACCGCCCAGTGGCCGGTTCCCCAGGAAAACCACCCCCGGGCGGTCGACGACCTCTGGGCGGCGTCGGTGGTTGGTCACGGCATGTTCTTCAACGTGTTCTCGCCGGGCGAGCTCACCGACGCGCTGGCGCGCGCGATCACCGAGATCCAGACTCGCCAGGGATCGGGGTCGGGGGCGGTGCTCTCGACCAACGATCTGTCGCTGGGCTCGCCGCTGGCCTTCCGGGCGGTCTACCGATCGGGCGAGTGGACGGGCGACGTGCAGGCGCGCAACATCGATCCGGTCACGGGCACGATCTCGCCGGTGGCGGTATGGAGTTTCGCGAACAAGCTCGCATCGCAGGTGGAACCTTCGGGATCGGGTGGTGGCTGGTCGAGCAATCGCCGCATCGCCACCCGAACCAGCGCCGCATCGACCGGCACCGCCGTGCGGTTTCGCGAGCCCGGCTTTTCGGGCAGCGGCGGCTCGATCAGCTCCGCCCAGGCCAACACCCTGACCGGTGGCGTGGCAAACGCCGACCAGCAGAAGAGGATCGTGGAGTACCTCCGCGGGGATCGGACCAACGAGGACACCGGCACCGAGACCCGGTCGTTCCGTCGCCGCACAGCCGTGGTGGCCGACATCGTCGGTTCCGAGCCACGCTACGTCGCGCAGCCCGCGGAGCCGTACCTCGACGCCTTTCATTCGGGTTATGCGGCCTTCAAGGCCCTCAACGCCGAGCGCCCGCCCACGCTCTACGTGGGCTCGAACGCCGGCATGCTGCACGCGATCGACGCGACGATGGGCTTCCCGGCGTCGGGCAGCGAGCGCTGGGCCTACGTGCCCAGCTTCATGTTCGCCAGTGGTGTCGAGGGTCTGCAGGGTCTGACGTGGCGCGAGTCCGACCCGTTGCCGTCCAAGTTCTTACACCGCTTCCGCGTCGATGCGGCGCCCATGGTGCGTGACATCGACACCGGCCGGATCGCCGGGAGCGCGGCGAGCGCGCCTTCGTGGCGCACGCTTCTGGTGGGCGGGCTGGGCAAGGGCGGCAAGGGCTACTACGCGCTCGACGTGACCTCGCCCACGGCATCCGACGAGAATGCGCTGCTCGGCAAGGTGCTCTGGGAGTTCGACGGCAGCGTCAGCAGCGACCAGTCGCGGGTAGGCTACAGCTACGGCCAGCCGATGGCCCTGTACACGAGCGCCGGTTGGGCGGTGGCGGTGACGTCGGGCTACCAGAACGCCACCGGCACCGGCCACGTCTGGCTGCTCAATCCGAACACCGGCGCCGTGATCAAGCGCCTGGATGTGCCCGACAACAGCTCCGCCACGGCCACCAGCCCGATCGGGCTGGCGCACCTGGAGACCTATTTCCAGGACGATCGCGAGCAGAAGGTGCTGCAGCTCTATGGCACCGACCTGCGCGGCAACCTGTGGCGCTGGGATCTGTCGGGGCCGACGGTGAGCTCCTGGCCGACGAACGCGGTCAAGGTGGCGTCGGTGGGTGCGCCCATCACCAGCGCGCCGGCCGTGGCGATCAACCCGGTGGCGCCCTCCGAGCGCTGGGTGGTGTTCGGCACGGGGCAGTTGCTGTCGTTTGCCGAT
>JBILUW010000303.1:0-4437 GCA_044370795.1 Burkholderiaceae bacterium | reverse complement strand
TTCGGCCGATGCCAGTTCACCAGGCGACTCATGCGACCCAGCGCGTCGTAGTCGGTGAACTGGCGGAAGTTTTCGGTCGCGCCGGGCTCCAGCAACTGTTCGCGATTGGCGAGGTTCCAGTCCAGCGCCGTTTCGTTGTCTTGCGCTTCGATCACCTTCACCAGCCGCCGCGTGAGATGGGTGGGCTGGCCGGAGAGGTCAAGCCGCTCCACTGTGGCAAGGCCACTGGGATCGAAGTGGCGCACCGCCTGGCCGATCAGGTTGCGGTCCTGAGCCGCCATCATGCTCAACCCGCCGGCGGCATCGCGCGGGGCCTTCGAGTCGCAGTAGTCGAAGGCTTCGATCAACCGCGGCGCGGCGGCATCCACCGTCAGCCATTGGCGGATCGGCCGGTGCAGTTCGTCGTAGTCGGTTCGGTAGAGGCGCTTCTGGGGCGTGGCAGCAGCCGTGTCCGTAGCGCGGTACACATCCCAGCCGAAGAGAGGCTTGCCGGCGGCGTCGTTCAGCGACCAGCGCGGGCCCGCATCCATGCTGTGCTGAAACAGCAGGTTGCCCGCCATGTCGTAGCAGGGGGCTGCGCCTCTTGGCATGGCCTCACCGGCCGCGTTGTTGGCGCGGGGCGGTGTGATGTACTGCATCACCAGATGGCCAAGGGCATCGCGGATCCACAGCGGCTTGCCCTCGGCGTCGAGCTTAGTGAACGTCACGTGCTTCTCGCTTTGCCACACGCCATTGGCATCCGGCGTGCGGTTGTGCGCCACGCTGATCACCTCGCGGCCCAGGCTGTCGAGCAGGACCTGCGCCGGCGTTTCCCCATGCTGCGCCGCGAGCCGGGCGGCCCGTTTGGCTTCCGGCGAGGCCTGCGTGGCATTCTGTTCTTCCGCTGCCGAACCCGCTGGCGCTCCAGCTCCGCGCTCGGCGGTGCTGAGGCGCTCGCGGTACCAGCGCGAGCCCTTCACAGTGTCATTAGCATCCCAGCTGGCGCTGTCCCACGGAGAGAACTCCACCCGGCTGAAGCTGCCGTCGGGCATCTCGGTGCGCACCACACGGCCGGCGGCGTCGTAGAAGATCGTGGTGCTCACACCGTTGGCCTGCGGCATTTCGCAGCCGATGCTGACGCTGAACGCCGGCTCGAACTGCTTCACCGGCTTGCCTTTGTTGTTGAGCAGCGTGAGGCCGTTCACCAGCCAGCGACGCTGGTTGGGCGTGGCGGCATCGGGCTCGGCCTGCACCTTTTGCATCAGCACCGCGCCGCTACCGTCGCTGCATTCCAGGGTGATCTGCAGCGGCGAGTTCGGCCCGCCAGGCTGGCCCCAATGGATCTCGCGAGCGATGGCGCAGGCCGAAGCCATACGGGCGCTCGGCAGCGGTTGACCGTCCGCGCCGTAGGGCCCGCCGAAGTGATAGACGAAGCGGGTGGTGGCCGTGCCCAGCCACGCTCGGGCCTGCTGTTCCTGCGGTGTGTCGAAGACCCGGTTGCTGCAGAAGGCGGTGACTTGCGCAGGATCCGGATTGCGCAGCGCGAAGCCGAAGGCATCCACCAGTTCGATGGGCGCCAAGACCCGGTAGTCGAATCGCGCTACGGCAGTGGTGTTATCGCGGGCGTCCTTGCTTTCGGCGACGTAGAGATCGAGCGGGTCAAAACGCAGGGTGGTGGTGTTGCCGAAGGGATCGGTGTAGCGCTCGGGCAGATAGAAGTGCTGATGGGCATCGGGGGCGAACCCGGCGACACCCGAGCGCATCCAGTAATGATCCGACTGATCGCCCAGCCCCTGGGAATTGCCGGGCACCTTGTAGTCACCAGGCACATAGCCGGACCGTTCAGGCTCGATCAGCAACTGGCGGCAGGTACGCCCCGGCGTGCCGGGCGTGGAGGCTTCGGCGCGCCAGTCGAGCATGTCGCCAAACACCGCATTCAGCAGCGCGTCGCTGAGGGCGAGGCCATAGTCTTCGTACTTCAGGCCCCGCGGGCCCAACTGGCCGAAGGGCAGCGGCAACGTGGGCGGGGCGTTGTCGGCCCCATCGTTGAAGAACAGTGTGCGGCGGTGCTCGACAATGCGGCGATGGGGTGTGCCGGCCGTGGGTTGCTCGTGATACAGTAGGTTGGCGACCGGCTGTTGGCCCGCCTGCGGCCCCGCCGCCGGAAAGCGCTGCTGGTCTTCGCTCAATCGGTGGCGACGCAGGGTGTCGATGTCGAAGTAGAACCCCGCTGTTCGCGCAAGGTCGGTGATCTCATACGTACGCGTTTCGCAAGGCAACCTCAGGCGGTGATGGCGCAGCGGCGATAGCAAGTCGTTGTCCCTCGCGGCAAGCAGCGCGTCGCCGGTGGTGCGCACCTCGGTGTAGGCCATGTGCAGTTCGTTCTGCACCGCCGCGATGCGCGCCGGATCGGGCAGGCCCGGGTAACCGCCTGCGGTCCAGCGTGGATAGCCGATGGCGACCGCCTGCTCCAGGTTGCCGTAGGCGTCATGGCGCAGGTTGAGGGTGTGGGCGATCCGTGGATCGGGGCTCAGCAGCACGCTGCCGCTGGGGATGGGCAGCTCGTGGTGATAGGTGATCGCCTCGCTCTCGGTGACGAGGAAGACGGCGTGCTGGTTGGCGCCTTTGGGCTGCAGGCGCTGAATCTGACAGTTGTGGGTGGCCACCGAGTAAAGGCGCACCTCGCGCTGCCGGCGGCCCGGGCCCACGAGATCATCGAGGTCGAGCTCGTAGATCTCCTGACGCAGCACCATGCCTTTGCATGCACGCAGTGCCTCCTGCCACTCCTGGGCACTCAGGTCAGCCGGTAAATCAGGTTCGGGCAGGGGCTTTTCCCGGAAAGCACCCGCGCCGGTGGGCAGCCGCCCGGCATAACGCCGCGGGAAGTACTCGGCCAAGAAGTGTCCGGCGATCCGCTGCCGGTCGATGGCCGCGCCCACGTGGTACCAGGTCACAGTTTTGATGGGTGGCTGGAACAGGCGGCGGTCGTCGGTAACCCAGGGGCTGGCGATGTTGGCGTCTAACCCGTAGGCGTCGAGATCGATCTGCTCTACCCGGCCGAAGCCCCGGAACTCGCGCTCCGGGCCGTCGAAGTAACCGTGGTGGTAGCTGTACGTGCTGCTGAAGGTGGTGTTGCGCCAGGCGTCGTACACCGTCACCTTGCTGACGCAGTGCACAGGGAATGGCAGGCGCGACACCCAGGGCGTGCCGGCGGCCAGGTCGTCGAGATAGAAGCGGGTGGAGGGGGTGTAGTCGATCTCGGTGGAGCCGCCGAGGTTGTTGACCACGCGCGTCAGCAGATGGGGCTTGCCGTCGGCCATCAGGTCGATGTAACGCACCGGATGGCTGGCATCAGCCGGCAGATGCGAGTTCCACACCAGGCAGGCGGTGCCGATGCCCAGCAGATCCGCCACCTGCACGGCTGCAAGGTTGGCGGTGGCCAGCGGCAGGGGCACCAGGCGGCCGTTGCTGAAGCTGTTGCCGCTGCGGTTCAGATAGAGCTGGGCGCCCCCGCGGCCCAGGTAGATCAGATCCGTGGGGCCGCTGCCGTCGATGTCCGCCAGGCGCAGCCGTGCCGGATCGAACTGGTCCGGCGCGTCGAAGCGGGGCGCATTGGCCAGGCTCACCTTCCGCCCGAACCTCCCATAGCCCAGGTTGGGCCAGTAGCAGACCGAGCCGTTGCGAATGCGCACGAGGTCGGTGAGCCCGTCGCCGCTCATGTCGGCCAGGAAGATGGTCTGGCTGCCGTCGTTGAACACCAACCGCGGACCAGACTCTTCGTCAGCGGCCTGGCGCTGGCGCAGTGCTGGGGCGAAGCCGCGCTCCTCCAGGGAGGGATACCAGGTGAACACCTCCTGCTCGCTGATCAGCGCGTCGGCGTGGCCGTCGCCGGTGAGATCAACGAAACGCAGATTCGGGTCCTGCCAGTCGATGCTGGGCAGGCTGCGGAAGGGCACGTGGCGCGTCCAGCCCCCCTCCGAGGTGCGCTCGTGGAAGCCGGGGGTGGGGCCGCCGAACTCCACCAGCTCGATCGCCCCGTCGCCCGCCAGGTCCATCAGCTGCTGGCGGCCGCCGGCCAGGGCCGCCATCGCCGGCACAGGCGCCACCACCCGGGAGGGCCCGAAACGCCCGTCGCCCCGGTTGGCCGCGTAGTGCCAGGCGCCGCCCTGCTCGCTCAGAACTCCGCTCAGCCCCTCGCCATCGAGGTCCACCCACTGGTAGCCGGCGCCCTGGGTGCCCACCGGCAGGTTCGGCAGATCGGCCGCCGCGATCCGCCGCAGGGTGGTGTCAACCCGCGGCTGGCTGTAGGTGAACGTCAGCGATGGCAGGGCGCGCCAGGCATAGCCGGGCGGCTCCGACGCCCCTGGGCTTGTGGCCGGGCGGCGCTGGTAGCTGCGCTGCACCACCGCCCGCAGCACCGTGTAACTCGGCTGCTCGGGATCGGCCAGCGCCGCGGCG
>JBILUW010000302.1:0-4445 GCA_044370795.1 Burkholderiaceae bacterium | reverse complement strand
GAGCAACAGAATCTGGTTGGGAGCGGAGTTGGCCTGCGAGAGCATGGCCACGCCGGCCTGCTGCAGGACCTGGGCGCGTGCAAGCGCCGCGGTCTCGCGGGCGTAGTCGGTGTCGACGATGCGGCTGCGGGCGGCGGCCTGGTTCTCGATCGAGACGTTGAGGTTGTTGAGCACCGCGTCGAAGCGGTTCTGGATGGCGCCGAAGCGCGAGCGGGCGGTGTTCACCTGGGCAAGCGCGAAGTCGATGACCTCGACCGCGCCGAACGCGCCCGATCCCATCGAGGCGGTCGAATAGGACGCGAAGTTGGTGGCGGTCGTGGCGTTGGTGCCGCGGACGCCCGCCGAGCTGCCGCTGATGTCGATGGTCGTACTGATCACCCGCGCCAGTGCACCCGAGTCGCTGTTGGCGCCGGTTGCGGTGTCGGTGATGTTGATCGCGTTCAACGTGATCATGTCGTTCGTCGACGCGTTCGATCCCACCTGAAAGTCGAACTGCGTGGTCTGCGTGAGGATGGCGTTGCCGTTGAACCGGGTGGTGGCGGCGGTGCGGGTGATCTCGGCCTGCAGCTGCGAAAACTCGTTCTGCAGGGCCGAGCGATCGCTGGCGCCGTTGGTGGTGTTGGCCGACTGCACGGCCAGCTCGCGCATGCGTTGCAGCATGTTGTTGATGCTGCCCAGGGCGCCCTCGGCGGTCTGGGCGAGCGAGACGGCGTCGTTGGCGTTGCGCCGGGCGATCTCCATGCCGCGCGACTGGGCGTTCATGCGTTCGGAGATGGCCAGGCCGGCGGCGTCGTCGCGGGCGCTGTTGACGCGCAGGCCGGTGGACAGCCGGTTGATGGCAACCGCCTGGGCGCTCGAGTTGGCAGCCAGGTTGCGCTGTGCGTTCAGCGACAACAGGTTGGTGTTGATGACGGTCATCGAAAGGTCCTGGAGAGAGGGAACAGCCGTGTTGAAGGGATCTGCATCCAGCTACGCATGGCTGCGAGGCAGCGTTGCCTCGTCTCGCAGACCGGTTTTCAAACGTGCTGTCACCCGGGCGGCAAGCCCGGGAGCGCTGCTCATCGCAGGAGCAACAGAATCTGGTTGGGAGCGGAGTTGGCCTGCGAGAGCATGGCCACGCCGGCCTGCTGCAGGACCTGGGCGCGTGCAAGCGCCGCGGTCTCGCGGGCGTAGTCGGTGTCGACGATGCGGCTGCGGGCGGCGGCCTGGTTCTCGATCGAGACGTTGAGGTTGTTGAGCACCGCGTCGAAGCGGTTCTGGATGGCGCCGAAGCGCGAGCGGGCGGTGTTCACCTGGGCAAGCGCGAAGTCGATGACCTCGACCGCGCCGAACGCGCCCGATCCCATCGAGGCGGTCGAATAGGACGCGAAGTTGGTGGCGGTCGTGGCGTTGGTGCCGCGGACGCCCGCCGAGCTGCCGCTGATGTCGATGGTCGTACTGATCACCCGCGCCAGTGCACCCGAGTCGCTGTTGGCGCCGGTTGCGGTGTCGGTGATGTTGATCGCGTTCAACGTGATCATGTCGTTCGTCGACGCGTTCGATCCCACCTGAAAGTCGAACTGCGTGGTCTGCGTGAGGATGGCGTTGCCGTTGAACCGGGTGGTGGCGGCGGTGCGGGTGATCTCGGCCTGCAGCTGCGAAAACTCGTTCTGCAGGGCCGAGCGATCGCTGGCGCCGTTGGTGGTGTTGGCCGACTGCACGGCCAGCTCGCGCATGCGTTGCAGCATGTTGTTGATGCTGCCCAGGGCGCCCTCGGCGGTCTGGGCGAGCGAGACGGCGTCGTTGGCGTTGCGCCGGGCGATCTCCATGCCGCGCGACTGGGCGTTCATGCGCTCGGAGATGGCCAGGCCGGCGGCGTCGTCGCGGGCGCTGTTGACGCGCAGGCCGGTGGACAGCCGGTTGATGGCAACCGCCTGGGCGCTCGAGTTGGCAGCCAGGTTGCGCTGTGCGTTCAGCGACAGCAGGTTGGTGTTGATGACGGTCATGATCTGATCCTCACGCGGTTGTTCATGTATGTGCGGCTTGTTCTTGTAGGCGTCGGCTTGCGCCGCGCTCTCTTCTTCTGCCCTGCCGTCGGATCTTGCGGACCCGATTTCAGTGGCTCATGGCCTGTTATCGGACAACCGGGCGCGGGCTTGAGAAACCTGTCACGTCAGAAAAACTCCTACGGGCGCAGGAAGAAGGCAGCGCCGCAGCACAGGCGAATTCGGATTCAAGAAAGCCCGGCTTTTTCCGAGACTGGCGCCATTCCGGAAGCGCCATACGGCCCGCCTCCGAACACGTCACGAGGAGCTGCCATGACCGACGATCGCCTGATGTCCGAGATACGCGACGCCAATCTTTCCTACCTGATCCTGGCTCAACGGTTGATTCGGGCCGACAGAGCGCAGGCGCTGTACCGGCTCGGCATCTCCGAGGAAGTGGCCGCCATCGTCGAGGCCCTCACGCCGGGTCAGATGATCAAGGTTGCATCGGGCAACACCCTGATGTGCCGCTTCCGATTCGACGAGGAGATGGTGTGGTCGCTGCTTGCTGACCATGGCCGTCGTGGCGGCGAGCGCGAGGACGCCAGCGCATCGCGTCTGCACGCGAGCATCCTGATGGCCGGCAAGTACAGCGAGGCTGTCTGACATGGCCACGCGCAGCCTCCTCGAGGACAACAAGCAGGTTCAGCGGGCGATCGCCCTGATCGGCATGGGCGCGCGGCTGCAGTTGCTGCAGTCCGAGACCAATCTTCCCTACGAGCGTCTGCTCAAGCTGTACAAGGAGGTGGCGGGCCGCTCGCCTTCCAAGGGCCAGCTGCCGTTCTCGACCGACTGGTTCCTGTCGTGGCAGCCGAACATCCACGCCTCGCTGTTCCTCAACATCCACGAGTACCTGCAGAAGGCGAGCGTGCTCGACGAGGTCGAGGTCCTGATGAAGGCCTGGGAGCTCTACAGCGCCGAGGTGGCCACCCATGGGGTCGAGGCCCTGCTTTCGATCACCCGGGCATGGCGCCTGGTGAAGTTCGTCGACTCCGGCATGCTCTGCCTCACGAAGTGCTCGCGATGCGGCGGTCAGTTCGTCAATCACGCCTACGAGCTCACCGGTGGATATGTGTGCGGGCTGTGCGAGCCGCCCGCGCGCGCCGGCAAGGGCCGCCGCGAAGGTTCCATCCACTGACCTTGCGTCCTTCTCGACGACAAGGCGGGGGCAACCCCGCCTTTTTCGTTCGTCGGCCCATCGAGCCGCCGAACGGCGGGTGCGGCCGCTCAAGAACAGCCGGCGCGCGCCGTAATCTGGCGGGAACGCATCGAGAGGCGCCTCCCCCATGTTTGTCATCATCGGCTATGTCGTCGTGCTGGTCGCGGTCTTCGGCGGCTATGCGCTGGCCGGCGGCAAGTTCGGCGTGCTCGCGAAGGCGGCGCCCATCGAGCTGTTCATCATCTGCGGCTCTGCGCTGGGCGCGTTTCTCGTCGGCAACAGCGCCAAGAGCGTGAAGGCCGTCGTCAAGGCGCTGCCGTCGCTCTTCAAGGGCTCGAAGTACACGAAGACGCGCTACCTCGCGTTGATGGCGTTGCTCTACGACATGCTCGCGAAAGCGCGCAAGGAAGGGCTGATCGCGATCGAGCGCGATGTCGAGGATCCGGAGCAGAGCCCGATCTTCCAGAGGTACCCGGAGATCGTCTCCGACCACCATCTGGTCGAGTTCATCACCGACTACCTGCGCATGATGGTTTCGGGCAACCTGAATCCGCACGAGATCGAGAGCCTGATGGACAGCGAGATCGAGACGCACCACCAGGAGGCGCACGGTCCGCTCAACTCGATCGCCAAGCTCGGTGACGCGCTGCCCGCGTTCGGCATCGTCGCGGCGGTGCTCGGCGTGGTCAAGACGATGGCCTCGGTCGGCGCGGCGCCGGCGGTGCTCGGGGGGATGATCGCGGGCGCTCTGGTCGGAACGTTCCTGGGCATCCTGATGGCCTACGGGTTCGTGTCGCCGCTGTCCAGCCTGCTCGAGCAAAAGGCCGAAGAGGCCGCCAAGGAGCTCATCTGCGTCAAGACGACGCTGCTTGCGAGCATGCAGGGCTACGCGCCGGCGATCGCGGTCGAGTTCGGTCGCAAGGTGCTGTTCTCGACCGAGCGCCCGTCTTTTTCCGAGCTCGAGCAGCACGTGAAGCAGAAGAAGGCCTGACGGCGGGCGCGAAGCTCCGGGAAACGAACCATGGCAGCCGGCGACAAGAAATCCCAGATCATCGTCGTCAAGCGCATCAAGAAGGGCGGCCACGGTCATCACGGCGGCGCCTGGAAGATCGCTTACGCGGACTTCGTGACCGCGATGATGGCCTTCTTCCTGCTGATGTGGCTGCTCGGTTCAACGACGCAGGGCGACCTCAAGGGTATCGCCGATCACTTCAGCACGCCGCTGCGCATCGCGCTCAGCGGCGGCAGCGGCTCCGGCGAGA
>JBILUW010000301.1:0-4469 GCA_044370795.1 Burkholderiaceae bacterium | reverse complement strand
CGCTCACCTACGCGGCCATGCTGCTGTTCTTTCGCAACGAGACCGGGTTTGGCGGCAACAACGGGTTCACCGACTTCAAGCGCATCTTCGGCCAGCCCATCACGGCGCCGGGCACCCGTGCCGCGCTGCTGGCGGCCTCGGCGTTCTGTCTGCTGGTTGCCTTCGTGCTGTGCCGCTGGCTGGTGCGCTCGAAGTTCGGCCGGGTGCTCGAGGCGATCCGCGACGCCGAGGCGCGCGTGATGTTCCTCGGCTACGACCCGCTGCCCTACAAGCTCACCGCGTGGGTGATCTCGGCGCTGCTGTGCGCGATCGCCGGCGCGCTGTACGTGCCACAGGTGGGCATCATCAATCCCAGCGAGATGAGTCCGGCCAATTCCATCGAGATCGCCGTATGGGTCGCGGTCGGCGGGCGCGGAACACTGATCGGACCGGTGGTGGGGGCCTTCCTGGTCAACCTCTCCAAGAGCTGGTTCACGCAGGCCTTCCCGCAGTTGTGGCTGTTCTTCCTCGGTCTGCTGTTCGTGGTGGTCACGCTGGCGCTGCCGCGCGGCGTGGTCGGGCTGGTCGCGCAATGGCGCGCGCGGCGCCAGGCCAAGGGAGGCTGACGTGAGCCAGACCCTGGCCCATCCGGTGGGCGCCGATCCGATCGACGTCACGCACAAGGTCATCCTCTACCTCGAGGACGTCACGGTGTCGTTCGACGGCTTCAAGGCGCTCGACAGCCTCACGCTGGCCATCGACGACGGCGAGATGCGTGCGATCATCGGGCCCAATGGCGCGGGCAAGACGACGATGATGGACGTGATCACCGGCCGCACCCGCCCGGCAACCGGGCGCGTGTTCCTGGGCCAGACCCTCGACCTCACCCGCATGAGCGAGGCGCGCATCGCGCGCGCCGGCATCGGCCGCAAGTTCCAGAAGCCCTCGGTGTTCGAGCAGGTGAGTGTCGTCGAGAACCTCTGGCTGGCCTGCGCAGGCGGCCGTGGCTGGGTGCATGCGCTGCGTCAGCGCATCGGGCCCGGGCAGGCGCGGCGCATCGACGAGGTGCTCGAGACCGTCGGCCTGCAGGCCGAACGCGATGCCATGGCGGGCGCGCTCTCGCACGGCCAGAAGCAGTGGCTCGAGATCGGCATGCTGCTCATCCAGGATCCGCGCCTGTTGCTGCTCGACGAGCCGGTCGCCGGGCTCAGCGACGAGGAGACCGAGCGCACCGCCGCGCTGCTGCTGAGGCTTGCCGGAAAGCACTCGATCGTCGTCGTCGAGCACGACATGCACTTCGTGGAGCGGCTGGCCTGCCCGGTCACGGTCCTGCATCAGGGCAGCGTGCTCGCCCAGGGCGACCTGGCCACGGTCCAGGCCGACCCGCGCGTCATCGACGTGTACCTGGGGCGCTGACCATGAGCCTGCTCGAGGTCCGGGCTCTGTCGCAGGCCTACGGCGGCAGCCGCATCCTGCGCGATGTCTCGTTCACCGCCGAAGCCGGGCAGGTCGTGGTGCTGCTGGGCCGCAACGGCGTCGGCAAGAGCACCCTGCTGCGCACCCTGATGGGTGTGCATCCCGCGCTCGCGGGCTCGGTGAGTCTCGGTGGCCAGTCGCTCGACGGCATGCCACCCCATCGGCGGGCGGTGGCCGGCATCGGCTACGTGCCGCAGGGCCGCGAGATCTTCCCGCGCCTGAGCGTCGAGGAGAACCTGCGGGTGGGCTTGGCCACCGGCCGCCTGAACGCCGTCGAGGACGAGGTCTTCGAGCTCTTTCCGGTGCTGGCCGACATGCGCCGGCGCCGGGGGGGTGACCTCTCCGGCGGGCAGCAGCAGCAGCTGGCCATTGCCCGGGCCCTGTGCACCCGGCCCTCGCTGCTGCTGCTCGACGAACCCACCGAGGGCATACAGCCGTCGGTGATCAAGGACATCGGCCGGGTGATCCGGCGGCTGGCATTCGAGCGCGGCCTGGGCGTGCTGCTGGTCGAGCAGTACTACGACTTCGCCGCCGAGCTCGCCGACGCCTACCTCGTGATGGAGCGCGGCGAGATCATCGCGCGCGGGGATGGGCGCGCGATGGACCTCGACGGCGTCAGGGAGATGGTGGCGGTGTGATGCCCGAGGCGTCTGCTCTGCCCATCACGCCCGGCGCGCTGGCCGCGTACGGCGGCGGCTGGGATGCCCGCCTCGATGTTGTCCTGGCCCGGCGGGCGGGGCGCACGGTAGCCACGCGCGTCGCGCATCGCGGCCCGCTGCGCCTGCAGAAGCTGCTGTGGCCCGAGGGCCCCGAGCTTGCGCATCTCATCCTGCTGCATCCGCCGTCGGGCGTGGCGGCCGGCGACACGCTGGCCTTCGACCTGAGCCTGGGTGAGGGCGCGGCGGCCCTGCTGACCACGCCGGGCGCCGGGCGGTGGTATCGCGCCGATACCCCCGCCAGCCAGGCCCTGCGCGTCGATGTCGGTCCGGGCGCCCGTCTCGAGTGGCTGCCGCAGGAGACCATCCTCCACGACGGGCTGGCCGGGGCGCAGACCATGACGGTCGACGTGGCCGACGATGCGCTGGCCATCGGCGCCGAGGTGCTGGTGCTCGGGCGCCGCGCGAGCGGCGAGCGGCTGCGGCATGGTCATTTCCGCTCGCGTCTCGACCTGCGCCGGGGCGGCCGCACGCTGCTCGTCGAGGACGCGCGCATCGTCGATCCGCACGACGGGCTGGCGGGGCTGGGCAGCGCTCACGTCAGCGCGCTGTTCTGGGTGGTCTCGCCGAAGCCGCTCGACGACAGCCATGCGGCCGGCTGCGAGGAGGCCGTCGATCGGGCTCTGGGCACGACGGCCGCGCTGCGTGGCTGGGGCGCAGACGGTACCATCGCAGGCGCGTCCGTGATCGAGCCGCATCTGCTCGCCATGCGCGTCGTCGGTCGGTCGCCGCAGACCGTGCGCGCGGCGGTCACGGCCGCCTGGGCCTGGGTGCGGCCCCGGCTTGCCGGCCGCGAGGCCGTCGTGCCCCGCATCTGGCACACCTGAGGCGCGAAGCACATGCCGCGCCGCCTTACCCTGCTTCGCGCGTGGCCTGCCGCCGCGAAAGCCACACGGAGACCCCGCCGATGGATCTGAGCCCGCGCGAAAAGGACAAGCTGCTGATCTTCACCGCCTCGCTGCTGGCCGAGCGCCGGCTGGCCCGGGGCCTGAAGCTCAACCATCCGGAGGCGGTCGCGCTGATCACGGCTGCCATCCTCGAAGGAGCGCGCGACGGGCGCAGCGTGGCCGAGCTGATGGCCCTCGGACGTACCATTCTCGCGCGCGAGCAGGTCATGGACGGGATCGCCGAACTCATCCCCGAGATCCAGGTCGAGGCCACCTTCCCGGACGGCACCAAGCTGGTCACGGTCCACCAGCCCATCGTCTGACGCCGACGTACCGGTCCACCGCAGGTCCAGGGAGAACCCACGATGATTCCAGGCGAGATCGTCGCCGCCCCCGGCGACATCGAACTCAACGTCGGCCGGCGCGTGCTGCGCGTCGAGGTCAGCAACCGCGGCGACCGGCCGGTTCAGGTCGGGTCGCACTATCACTTCGCCGAGACCAACGCGGCGCTCGATTTCGATCGTGTTGCCGCCCGCGGCATGCGGCTGAACATCGCCGCCGGCACCGCGGTGCGCTTCGAGCCCGGCCAGTCGCGCACGGTCGAGCTCGTCGACTATGCCGGCGCGCGTGCGGTCTACGGGTTCAACGGCGCCGTGATGGGCCCGCTGGATGCCGCCACCCCCGGAGAGCGCCCATGAAGATCTCGCGCCAGGCCTATGCCGAAATGTTCGGCCCCACCGTCGGCGACCGCGTGCGGCTTGCCGACACCGAGCTCTTCCTCGAGGTCGAGCGCGACTTCACCATCTACGGCGAGGAGGTGAAGTTCGGCGGCGGCAAGGTGATTCGTGACGGCATGGGGCAGTCGCAGGCCGACAACGCCATCGCGGTCGACACCATCATCACCAACGCCCTGATCGTCGACCACTGGGGTGTGGTCAAGGCCGACATCGGGATTCGCGGCGGGCGCATCGCGCGCATCGGCAAGGGCGGCAACCCCGATGTGCAGCCGGGCGTCGACATCGTGATCGGACCCGGCACCGAGGTGATCGCCGGCGAAGGCATGATCGTCACCGCCGGCGGCATCGACACCCACATCCACTTCATCTGCCCGCAGCAGGTCGACGAGGCGCTGATGTCGGGCGTCACCACCATGTTCGGCGGCGGCACCGGTCCGGCCACGGGCACCAACGCCACCACCTGCACGCCCGGGCCCTGGCACATCGCCCGCATGCTCGAGGCAGCCGAGGGCCTGCCGGTGAACCTGGGGTTCATGGGCAAGGGCAACGCCAGCCTGCCGCAGGCGCTGGTCGAGCAGGTGCGCGCCGGGGTCATCGGCCTGAAGCTGCACGAGGACTGGGGCACGACGCCGGCGGCGATCGACTGCTGCCTGTCGGTGGCCGACGAGCACGAC
>JBILUW010000348.1:0-3302 GCA_044370795.1 Burkholderiaceae bacterium | reverse complement strand
GAACAGGTTCTCGAGCGCCTGCGAGTCTTCTTCCTGCTTGGCGTCGGGGTCCTCGGTGATCGGGATCTCGACCTTGTCGAGGTCGACCACGAGCGGCTTGTCGAGGAAGGCTGTGACCGTCTGGGGCACGAAGATCACGATGGCAACCAGCACGAGCTGCAGGATGACGAACGGTATGGAGCCGATGTAGATGTCGCGCGACTCGACCTTGCGCGGCAGCGCGCCGTTCTTGTAGAGCGTGTCGGAGATGCCACGCAGGTAGAACAGCGCGAAGCCGAACGGCGGATGCATGAAGCTGGTCTGCATGTTCACGCACAGCATCACGCCGAACCAGATCAGGTCGATGCCCATCTTGTCGGCCACCGGGCCGAGCATCGGCAGGATGATGAAGGCGATTTCGAAGAAGTCGAGGAAGAACGCCAGGAAGAAGATGAAGATGTTCACGGCGATCAGGAAGCCGACCTGGCCACCGGGCAGGCCGCTGAGCAGGTGCTCGATCCAGATCCCGCCATCGACGCCCTGGAACACCAGCGAGAAGATGCGCGAGCCGATCAGGATGAACACCACCATCGCGGTGATGCGCATGGTGCCCAGCGATGCCTCGCGCACCAGCGGCCATGTCAGGCGCTTGTGCATGGCGGCCAGCACGAAGGCGCCGACAGCGCCCATGGCGCCGGCCTCGGTCGGGGTGCAGATCGCCTTGGTGATGCCCGGCAGGCCGCCCATGCTGCCCAGCACCGCGAAGATGAGCACGGCCGAAGGGATGATGCCGCGCAGGCACTTCGCCCACAGGGCCCAGCCCCTCAGGGTGATGGCCTCGCGCGGCAGGCCCGGCAGGTGCGACGGCCGGATGCGGGTGAGCGCGAAGGTGTAGAGGGCGAAGATGAGCACCTGGAGGATCGAGGGCCCCCAGGCGCCCTTGTACATGTCGCCGACCGAGCGGCCGAGCTGGTCGGCCATCACGACGAGCACCAGCGACGGCGGCACCAGCTGGGTGATCGTGCCGGAGGCGGCGAGCACGCCCGTGGCGTAGCGCATGTCGTAGCCGTAGCGCATCATGACCGGCAGCGAGATCATCGCCATGGCGATCACCTGGCCGGCCACCGTGCCGGTGATGGCGCCCAGGATGAAGCCAACGATGATCACCGAATAGCCCAGACCGCCGCGCAGCGGGCCGAACAGCTGGCCCATCGAGTCGAGCAGGTCTTCGGCGAGGCCGCACTTCTCGAGGATGGTCCCCATCAGCGTGAAGAAGGGGATGGCCAGCAGCAGGTCGTTGGAGAGCACGCTGAAGATATTCAGCGGCAGGTTGCCCATGAACGCAGCCGGGAACCAGCCAGCCTGGATGGCGATGAAGCCGCACAGCAGGCCGAGTGCTGCCAGCGAGAAGGCGACCGGGAAGCCGATCAGCATCACGACGATGAGCCCGGCGAACATGACCGGGGCGAAACTCTCCGCGGTCATTGCAGCGGCCTTTCGTAGTGGGTGTCCATTTCGTGCACGTTCATGAGCCAGCCGATGCGCTTGACGATCTCCGACAGGCCCTGCAGCAGCAGCAGCGTGAGGCCCAGCGGAATGGTGCCCGTCACGGGCCAGCGCACCAGGCCGCCCGCGTTGCTCGAGCGCTCACCCGAGAAGAACTGATCGACGAAGATCGGCCACGACAGGTAGATGATCAGCACGGCCATCGGGAGCAGGAACAGCGTGAGCCCCATCAGGTCGATGAGTACCTTCACCCTGGCGGGGTAGCGCGCGTAGAGGAGGTCGACGCGCACGTGCTCGTTGACGCGCAGCACCTGCGAGGTGCCGAACATCACGCACGCGGCGAACAGGTACCACTGGATTTCGAGGAATGCGTTCGACGAGTAATCGAACCCGTAACGCACGAATGCGTTCAGGGCGCTCACGAAGCAGGCCGAGAAGACCGCCCACTTGGCGATCACGGCGAAGCCGTCGTTGAGGACGTCGATCCCACGGGCTAGGGCCAGCAGGGACTTCATGAGTAAGCACTCCCGCGGCCCGGTCGGTGACTGGCGTTGCCGGCATCCGGGTGCCTGGGGCCAGGGGCACGCGATGCCGCGGCATCCCTCTGCCGCGCAACCCCCGAGTATTGCGCCGGCATTGTCCGGAGCGCGATCAGGGTTTTCCCAGGCTTGCGCCCGGGTGACCCCGGAGACGGCTGTCGGAACTCTGGCGGTTGTCCGTGGCCGACCCCGCTGACTATCATGGGGCAACGCGCGTGGGCGACGTCACGGCCATTCCGGGCCGTGCGTCCGGCGCCGCGCTTGCGCTTCGAGGCCGCCCATGCATCCCGCCGTCCGCACCGACCCCACGACCGGCCTGAAGAGCTTCGCCACCCGAGCGGCGAAGGCGAGCGACCGGATCCGCGGCCAGGGCTACTCGGCGGCCGTCGACGATGCCTTCAAGGTGCTGCCGCCGCCGCCGCCCGGCGCCGTCTTCGATGCCGAGGAGCAGGCGAAGTATCGGGCCTTCAAGGAGGCGCGGCGCGGCGCGGCCGACTACATGGCCATGGAGGGCGAGTTCTCGCGCTACCTCGAGGACGTCTATTCGGCCCCGCCGGTGGCGCGTGAGGCGCTGGCTGACGCCTGCGAGGTGCTGGTCGTGGGCGCGGGCTTCGGCGGGCTGCTGCTGTGGCACAAGCTGCAGGCGGCCGGCTTTCGCGACGTTCGATTCTGCGAGAAGGGCGGCGACGTCGGTGGCACCTGGTACTGGAACCGCTACCCCGGCATCGCCTGCGATGTCGAGTCGTACAGCTACCTGCCGCTGCTCGAGGAGATGGGCTACTTCCCGACGATGAAGTTCGCCTCGGGGTTCGAGATCCTCGAGTACTGCCAGAACATCGCCGAGCGCTCGGGCTTCTACGACCGCTGCCTCTTCCACACCACCGTCGAGCGCACCGACTGGGACGAGGCCGGCGCCTGCTGGACCGTGCGTACCGACCGCGGCGACTGCATGCGCGCGCGCTACGTCGTGCTGGCCAACGGCATCCTCACCACCCCCAAGCTCGCCCGCATCGAGGGGATGGAGACGTTCGCGGGGCAGTCGTTTCACACCTCGCGCTGGGACTACTCGGTCGATCTGGCCGGCAAGCGGGTGGGCATCATCGGCACCGGCGCCACCGCGGTGCAGGTGATCCCCGAGCTTGCCAAGGTGGTGGGCGAGCTGGTGGTGTTCCAGCGCACGCCATCGACCATCGACGTGCGCGACCAGCGCGCCACCACGGCCGAGGAGATCGCGGCGTGGTCGCAGGAGCCGGGCTGGGCGCTGGCGCGGCGCGCGCG
>JBILUW010000300.1:0-4492 GCA_044370795.1 Burkholderiaceae bacterium | reverse complement strand
CCCCCACCGCCGCGCCCACGCGCAGCTTGCCCTGCGCGTCCTTGGCGGCGTGCGGGTGTTCGGTGGCCTTGAGGAAGTCCTTGACCGTGACCAGGCCACGCAACTCGAAGGCGTCGTTGACCACCAACACGCGCTCGAGGCGGTGCTTGTGCATCAGCGCCTGGGCCTCGTCGAGCGAGGCGCCCTCGCGCACCGTGATCAGCCGCTCGCGCGGGGTCATGATGGTGCTCACCGGCTCGTCGAGCCGGGTTTCGAAGCGCAGGTCGCGGTTGGTGACGATGCCCGCCACCTTGCCCTCGGCGATGACGGGCAGACCCGAGATGCGGTGCTGGCGGGTGAGCGCGATGACATCGCGCACCCGCATGTCGGGCGTGATGGTGATCGGGTCGGAGAGGATGCCCGACTCGTAGCGCTTGACGCGCAGCACCTCGGCTGCCTGGGCCGCCGGTGGCAGATTCTTGTGCACGATGCCGATCCCGCCCTCCTGCGCCATGGCAATGGCCAGGGGCGCTTCGGTGACGGTGTCCATGGCGGCAGACACCAGCGGGATGTTCAGGGCAATGCGGCGCGACAGGCGGGTCTTGAGGGAGGCGTCGCGCGGCAGGATGTCGGAGTAGGCCGGAACGAGCAGGACGTCGTCGAACGTCAGGGCCTTCTTGGTCAGTCGCATGGCTTGCCAGGCTCCCAAAACCGCATTATATCGTCGCCCATCGACCCGCCCATCGACCCGCCCGGCCGATGCCGTCGGCATGCGGCGGCCGACCGTCCATCGCCGCGGCCGCGCGACCGAGCCCTGGCTGCCCGACAATCGGGCGATGTCTGAACGCCGTCTGTACTCTGCAAGGCCGGGCTGGGCGGCGCGTCTGGCCGCGATTGCCATCGGCTCGCTGCTCGCCGCGGGCGCGGCCGCCCAGTACAAGTGGGTCGATGAGAGCGGTCGCGTGGTGTATTCCGATCGGCCGCCAACCTCCAGCAAAGGTCCCGTCACGACGCTGCGGCCGGTGGGCCCCGCTGCGCCAGGGCCGGGCGCGCTAGCCAGCCCCGAACGCGCCGCTCCCGCTGCGGGCACGCGCGAGGCCGAGCCCGCAGGGCGCAGCCTCGTGGAACGCGAGCAGGCGATGCGCAAACGGCAGCAGGAGCGCGAGCAGGCCGAACGCAAGGCAGCCGAGGAATCCCGGCGTTCGGCCGAACTGGCCCGAGCCTGCCAGGATCGCCAGGCCGATCTGCGCGTGCTGGAGAGCGGCGCGCGCATAGCGACCATCGATGGCTCGGGCGAACGCTCGTTCCTGAACGACGATCAGATCACGCGCCGGCTTGAAACGCTACGCAAGGCCATCGCCGACGAGTGCCGCCGCGGCGGCTGATCGGCCACGACTGCCCGCCGCGCGAACCTGGTCCGATGCCGCCTTGCGGCGCGCCGCCGCCAGCGGTCAGCCGCCGCGCCGCGACCGGCTGGCCGCCCGCCGCGCCCTCGCAACCTTCGGATCCACCCGCAACGGACCGGGCAGATCGATTCGGTCGCCGTCGTGCAGTTCGTGGTCGGGCTTGCGCAGGCGGCCGAAGATGGCCAGCGCGCCTGCCGCAGCCTGCGCCCGTTGCACCGGCAGCAGCCCCTGCTGCGCCGCCCGCACGAGCGCCTCGCCCAGACGGGTGCCGGCCCGGACCCGCAGCCGCGCCATTCTGACCTGCCCGAGCTCGTCCCAGGCGAACTCGATCGCGATCGAGTTCTCGTCAGCCGTGGGCATAGACCTGCTCGGCCCGCCGCACGAAGGCATCGACGAAGGACCGGGCAATGGGATCGAAGACCGGCAGCAACGCCTGACCCAGCAGACCGCTCTTGAAGCTGTAGTCGAGCCGGAACTCCACTTTGCAGGCGTCGTGGCGCAGCGTATGGAATCGCCAGAGCCCGTCGAGGGTGGAGAACGGCCCGTCGCGCAGCGTCATGCCGATGCTGTGCGGCGCGTGCATCTCGTTGACGGTGCTGAACGACTGGCGGATGCCCTTGAAGTGGATGCCCAGGGTGGCGACCATGCGTCCTGGCGCGCGCTCGTGAACGGTTGCCGCCGAGCACCACGGCAGAAAGGCCGGATAACGCTCGACGTCATCGACCAGCGCGTACATCTGCTCGGCGCTGTAGGGCAGAAGAACCGTCTTGTGAACCGAAGGCATCGCACGTCGTGCGCAGGGCTGAACCAGCCTTCGATTGTATCCTTGCGCCCATGAGCATCGTCGACAACAGGAAGGCCCGGCACGACTACTTCGTCGAGGAGCGCTACGAAGCCGGCATCGCGCTCGAGGGCTGGGAGGTCAAGGCCATCCGCGCCGGCCGAGCCCAACTGAAGGAGGCCTACGTCATCATCCGCGGCGCCGAGATCTTCCTGATCGGCGCCCACATCACCCCGCTGACATCGGCGTCGACCCACGTGCACCCCGACCCCACGCGCACCCGCAAGCTGCTGCTGCACGGCGCCGAGATCGCCAAGCTGATCGGCAAGGTCGAGCGCGCGGGCTACACCCTCGTGCCGCTCGATCTGCACTACACCCGTGGCCGCATCAAGCTTGCGGTGGGGCTGGCCAAGGGCAAGCGGCAGTACGACAAGCGCGCCACCGAAAAGGAGCGCGAGTGGCAGCGCGACAAGCAGCGGCTGCTCAAGAGCGCGGGTTGAGCCAGCGCGCCTGGGCAATCCGCCGGGTCAGTTCGCGCAGGGTGCGCTCGGCCGGCGGAACGTCTGCCAGCAGGCGGGCGAACAGCATCGCGGTGCCCCAGGCATCGCCCACGGCATGGTGGCGCTGCGCCACCGTAATGCCGCTGGCATCCAGCCATTCGTCCAGCGTCCGGGCCCTGATGCCGGGCGCGATTGCGGGCGCCAGGGCCGCCAGATCGATCCAGGGGTTGCGCAGCGCCGCCACGCCCGCGCGCTCGACCATCCGATCGAGGAAAGCCCGATCGAACGCTGCGTGGTAGGCCACCAGCGGGTCGTCGGCCACGTAGTCGCGCACGTGGCGCACTGCCTCGGCCGGATCGGCACCGGCCAGCTGCGCCGATGCGCCGATGCCATGCACGAGGATGTTGTCGCGCGCGCTGGTGCGGCTCGGCCGTACCGCGATCTCGAAGCTGTCGGCGAGCGGCAGGCGGCCATCCGCAAGCCCCACCGCGCCGATCGCCAGCACCTCGTCGCGCGCAGGGTCCAGGCCCGTGGTCTCGATATCGATAACCACCCAGCGCGGCTGGCCGCGCCGCGCATCGGCCCCCGCGCGTCGATGCGCGCGCAACCACTCGCTCAACCAGCCTGGCACACCCTGCTCCCCGGGCCGCTAGCGCGGCGGTGGCCACCGATCCTCATGGCGCTCAGGGGTAATCCATCTCGAGCCGCTGCTGCAGCTTGCGCGCCTGACGGAACGCCTCCTTGAGCACACGACGATCGAGCTCGGACAGGCTGGCCAGAGCCATCACGTTGGCCGCCCGCCCCGGAGCGCGCGAGCGCTGCTGGGCACGCAGCCGCAAGCCCTGCAGGAACTGGAAGGCGTCGATCCAGGCAGCCACTTCGTCGGACCGCAGCACCTGCGCGAGCGCCAGCGCCTCCAACCGGGCCACGGTGCCCGGTGGATGGGCCACGCCGTGCGCGAGCGATAGCACCCGCGCCGCATCGACGAAGGGCACCGTGCCGTGCATCTTCAGATCGACATCGCCTTGCGCCGACCGCTTCCAGGGCTCGAGCAGCCCGCCGATGAAGCCGCTCGGCGGCCGATTGTGCAAGGCGTTGTCGCTCATCTGCTTGAGAAACCGTGGGTTGGCGCGAGCGCGCATGCCCACCCGCTGCGCGAGCTGGTCTGCGAGGGCCTGCGCGCCGGCCACCGCGCGGAAGTCGAAGAAGATGGCCGCGTGCAGCAGCGATTGCGGGTCGCCGCGAGCGATCCAGTCGTCGAAGCGCTCCGCCCATTCATCGAGGCTGAGGCACCACAGCGGATTGCCAGCCATGATCCCGCCCTCGCACAGCGGAAAGCCGCAGTCGGCGAGCGCGTGGTTCACAGCGTCGCCGAAGGCGAGAAGGTCGGCGCGCGCCAACGAGCATTCGGGCGCAATGACCAGACCGTTGTCCTGGTCGGTGGCGATCGTCTGCTCCTCGCGGCCTTCGCTGCCCAGCGCCAGCCAGCAGACCTGATCCAGGTTGACGGGGTGGGTGGCAGCGAGCATGCCGACCAGACGGGCCGTGAGCTGGTCGTTGAGCCGGCTGATCAGGCGCGTGATGAATCCCGGCGACACACCCTGCGCCACCAGCGCGAACGACCACTCGCGGATGTCGGCCGCCGCCTGCCGCAGCGCTGGCACCGAGGCGGCGCCGCGTATCGCGTCGCCGATCTGGCGCAGTCCGCGACGCTGCAGCACGAAAAGATCGCGTTCGCTGACGATGCCCTCGAGGCGCCCGTCGGCTCCCGTGACCGGGATGTGCCGGATCGCGCGTTCGGCCATCAGCAGCATCGCGTCGGCCAC
>JBILUW010000067.1:0-15527 GCA_044370795.1 Burkholderiaceae bacterium | reverse complement strand
GCCAGGCGCCGGCCAGGCAGCGACGGCTCTCCAGCTCCAGAATGCCAACGCGCGCGTCGACTGGCAGCCCGCCGCGGCTCGAGCGGCCCGCGGGGGCGAGGCCGCCGGCATCGACTCGGCCGAGCCCGGACGGGCCGCGGCCCGGCTACTCGAAACCCTGCGGGCGTCGCGCGTGGCAGCCGCGGGCGACGGTGGTGGGCCCGACGGCGCCGGCGCGACCTCGTTCGCGGCAGCCCTGGCGGCGGCGTCGCCGGGAGCCCCGGGCATTGCGCCCGCGAGCGCGCCGGATGCCGCGCCGCCGGCCCAGCTCGCCAACCCCTGGCCCGTCGATGACCCAGCCTTCGCGCAGCAACTGGCCGCCCAGGTGCAGGAGTCCTTGCTGGAAGGCATCGAGCGCGCCGAGATCGCCGTGACGCCGCCATCGATGGGCCCGATCCGCATCGAGTTGTCGCTGTCGGGCGAGCAGGCGAGCGTGGCGTTTTCGGCAGCCCTGCCCGAGACCTGCCGCGCGATCGAGCAGTCGCTGCCCATGCTCGAGACGATGCTGTCGGAGCACGGGCTGGTGCTGGCTGAAGCGTCGGTGGGCGCAGGCAACCAGGGGCCCGCGCCCGAGCACGGCAGAAGCGGCGGGCAGCCCGGCGGCGAGCCGGGCGCGGAGCGTCGCGGCGGCGCGGGGCGCGCGCTGCCAGGCGATCAGGCCTCCGGGACGCCGGCGGCGATCGGAACCACGTCGGGTCGGCCATCGGTCCCCCGCGGCCTGCTCGATCTCTTCGCCTGAGTCGGCCTTCGGGCCAGCAAGACGAGGCAATAGCCCCGCCCCAGCCCCGCTTTTCCGCCCAACGCCAAGGCCCCCGCTCCCGAATAATCGATCGCATCGAGCCGATCGAGGCCGCAGGACGGGAAGACAGGCATGGCAGAAGGCGGCAAGAAGGACGCGAAGAAGGACAAGGAGGCCGACGAGGGCGGGGAAAAGGCCGCCAAGGGCGGGGGCCGCAAGAAGCTGGTGCTGCTGATCGGCATCGCCGTGCTCGTGCTGGGCGCCGGCGGTGGCGCGGCCTGGTTCTTCCTGTCCAAACCCAAGGACGAGGCGGCCATGGCCGAAGCCGAGCAGGCCGCCAAGGCAGCGCGGCCCAAGACCTTCACGACGCTGGACCCCTTCGTGGTGAACCTGGCCGACGATAATGGCGAGCGCATGGTCCAGGCCGGCGTGGTCCTCGAGACCTCCGATCCCAAGGCCGTGGCCGACCTGACCGCCCAGATGCCGGCGGTGCGCAACGCCATCCTGCTGCTGCTGTCGTCCAAGCGCGTCGAGGAGATCCTGACGCTGGCCGGCAAGCAGACCCTGGCCACCGAGATCGGACTCGCAGCCGGCATGGCGCTGGGCTGGCGGCCGGCGCCTGCGGCCCCGCCGGCGGCACCGCGCAAGGTCAAGGCGAGCGACGAGGAGGCCAAGGGCGACGGCGACGCTTCGGCCAAGACGCGCGATGCCGACAACGACGAGGCGAGCGACGACACGAAGGCTGCCAAGGCCAAGGAGGTGGCCAAGGAGGTGGCCAAGGCGCCGCGCAAGCCCGGCACGCCGAATCCCATCGAAGGCGTGCACTTCTCCCAGTTCCTCATCCAGTAGGCGCGCGCGATGGCCGATCAGTTTCTCTCCCAGGAAGAAGTCGACGCGCTGCTTGACGGCGTGAACGGCAGCGCCGCCGAGGGCGGCGACGACGAATCGAGCATCCGCGACTATGACCTCGGCAAGCAGGAGCGCATCGTCCGGGGCCGGATGCCGACCCTGGAGATCGTCAACGAGCGCTTCGCCCGCCACTTCCGGCTGGGGCTGTTCAACTTCATCCGCCGCAACCCCGAGATCTCGGTCGGGCAGTCGAAGGTGCAGAAGTACGGCGCCTTCCTGCGCAACGTGGTGGTGCCGACGAACATCAACGTGATGAACGTGAAGCCGCTGCGCGGGTCGGCGCTGGTGATCTGCGAGCCGTCGCTGGTGTTCACCGTGATCGACAACCTGTTCGGCGGCAGTGGCAAGTTCCACACGCGCGTCGAAGGCCGGGACTTCTCGCCCACCGAGCAGCGGATCATCCAGCGCATCGTCGAACTCATCATCGACGAGTACCGCAAGGCGTGGGACGGCGTGTATCCGCTGGAGCTCGAGTACGTGCGATCGGAGATGCACACGCAGTTCGCGAACATCGCGACGCCGTCCGAGATGATGGTGACGGCGAGCTTCGACGTCGAGATCGGCGAGGCCGGCGGCGCGATGCACATCTGCATCCCCTACTCGACCCTCGAGCCGATCCGCGAGATGCTGCACTCGTCGGTGCGCGCCGATCAGCAGCAGGCCGACCGCCGCTGGGTGTCTCTGCTCACCCAGCAGTTGAAGTCGGCCGACGTCGACATGGTCGCCGAGTTCGCGACCGCCAGCGCCACGCTGCGCCAGCTGATCGCGCTCAAGCGTGGCGACTTCATCGCCCTCGACATGCCCGAGACCGTCACCGCGAAGGTCGACCGCGTGCCGATCTTCGCCTGCAACTTCGGCGTGTCGAGCGGTCGCTACGCCGTCAAGGTGCGCGAAATACTGAGCAAGCCCGAAGACCTGCTGAAAGGGACAGCCGCATGAACGAGAACTCCCCACCCGAGCACTCCGACGCCGACGCAGACTGGGCGCGCGCGCTCGCCGAGCAGGACGCGACGGCCGACGCCCAGGCCGGTCAGCCGGCCTTCGAGATGCCCGCCGGCGGCTCGATGAACGCGGCCGACACCACTGCGGCCCTGTTCCCGCAGCTGAGCGGCGCTCGCACGATCCAGACCAGCAACGAGATCGACATGATCCTGGACATCCCCGTCCAGCTGACCGTCGAGCTCGGACGCACGCGCATCCCGATCAAGCACATCCTGCAGCTCGCTCAAGGCTCGGTGATCGAGCTCGACGCGATGGCCGGCGACCCGATGGACGTGCTCGTCAATGGCTGCCTGATCGCCCAGGGCGAGGTGGTGGTCGTCAACGACCGTTTCGGCATCCGCCTGACCGACATCGTGACGCCGTCCGAGCGACTGCGCCGCATGAACCGCACCTGAGCTGGACGCCGACGATGACCGCATCGCTGCTGCCTTCGCTGCTCGCCTTCATCGCGGTCATCGCGATGATTCCGCTCGCCCTGTGGCTGATGAAGCGCGGCCAGGCCCTGCGGCCCCGCGCCAGCGGGCCGCTGGCCGTGGTCGCGGGCCTGTCGATGGGACCGCGCGAGCGCGTCGCCGTCATCCAGGCGGGCGGCCGCTATCTGGTCGTCGGCGTGACCGCGCAGTCGATCAACGTGCTGGCCACGCTGGACGAGTGGCCCGGGCAAGATGCCCAGGCACCCGGCGCCGCAGCCGGCCTGCCCGGCGCATCGCTCTTTGCGCGTGTGCTGCGCGGCGTCGAGAAACCCGATGGCAATGGCCCGCAACGCTAAGCGGCTGCTGGCCGCGCTCGCCGCCACGCTGACGGTGGCATCGCCCGCTCTGGCACAGGGCCTGCTCACGGTCAACGCGACCTCGAGCCCCGGGGGTGGCACCACCTACTCGGTGCCGATCCAGACCCTGCTGATCTTCTCCGCGCTGTCGTTCCTGCCGGCGGCCTTGCTGATGATGACCAGCTTCACCCGGATCGTCATCGTGCTGTCGCTGATCCGCCAGGCGCTCGGGCTGCAGCAGACGCCGCCCAACCAGGTGATCGTCGGCATGTCGCTGTTCCTGAGCTTCTTCGTGATGGCGCCGACGCTCGAGAAGGTCTATCAGGAGGCCTACAAGCCCTACTCCGAGCAGCGCATAGGCTTCGAGGAGGCGATCAACCGCGGCAGCGGGCCGCTGCGCGAGTTCATGTCCCGCCAGACCCGCGAAGCCGATCTGACGCTGTTCGCCCGCATCGCGAAGGTGGACAGGTCGACGCCCGCGGCGGAAGTCCCGATGCGCGTCCTGATACCGGCCTTCGTGACCAGCGAACTGAAGACCGCCTTCCAGATCGGCTTCCTGGTCTTCGTGCCCTTCCTGATGATCGACATGATCGTCGCCAGCCTGCTGATGTCGATGGGCATGATGATGGTGTCGCCGGTGCTGGTCGCCCTGCCCTTCAAGCTGATGCTCTTCGTCCTCGCCGACGGCTGGAACCTGCTGATCGGTTCGCTGGTGGCGAGCTTCGGCAACAACTAGCACGGAGCCCAGCCTTGACGCCGGAATACGTGGTGACCGTGGGCCGTCAGGCCCTCGAGATGATGATGGTCGTGTCGGCGCCGGGCCTGCTGGTCGCGCTGGGCGTGGGGCTGGTGGTGAGCCTGCTGCAGGCGGTCACGCAGATCAACGAGCAGACCCTGACCTTCCTGCCCAAGCTGCTGGCGGTGGGCCTGACGCTGGTGCTGGTCGGCCCGTGGATGCTGACCATGCTCACCGACTACATCGCGCGCACGCTCAACTCCATTCCCCAGGTGATCAGCGGGGGCTGACGCCGTCGCAGACCGCCGGAGCCCGCGGTGCTCACCGTCTCCGACCAGCAACTGCTCGCCTGGCTGAGCGCCTTCCTGCTGCCCTTCTTCAGGGTGCTGGGAATGATGTCGAGCGCGCCGGTGTTCTCGAACCGCGCCCTGCCGACGCGGGTCCGGGTCGCGCTGGCCGCGGCCGTCGCGCTGCTGGTGGCGCCCTTCGGCGTGACTGCGCCTGGTGCCACCATAGCCGCCGCGCCAGGGCTGACCCTGATCGCCCAGGAAGTCATGGTCGGTCTCACGATAGGCTTCGTGGCCCGCCTGCTGTTCACCGGCTTCGAGATCGCCGGCGAGATCATCGGCCTGCAGATGGGCATGTCGTTCGCCGCATTCTTCGACCCTCAGGCCGGCACCGGCAACCCGGTGGCGCGCATCATCAACTCGGTATCGCTGCTGTCGTTCGTGGCGATCAACGGTCCGCTGGCCCTGCTGGCCACGGTCGCCGAGAGCCTGACATGGCTGCCCCCGGGCAGCCCCGTGGGCAGCTTTCTGGCGTCGCGCTCACCGGTCCAGCTGGGCGCCGAGCTGTTCTCGCTGGGCCTGTCGCTCGCCCTGCCCTTCATGGCAATGCTGCTGTTCGTCAACGTCGCCATGGGTATCGTCTCGCGGGTGGCTCCGCAGCTGAACCTGTTCGCGGTCGGTTTCCCGGTGACTATCCTGGTGGGCATCGCGATGCTGACCGTCGGCCTGCCGATGATCGAGGCCCCGCTCGCGGTGCAGCTCGACCGGCTGCTGGTCCATCTGGGCCGCTGACCGACGCGGCCCGGATCACCCTGCGCAGAGCAGGGCTCAGGCAGACCGCGATGCGAGCGCGCCCGCGCGCACGAGGCGACCGGGCAACTCGCCGGTGAGCTCGTCGTAGCGCAGGATCTCGACACCCGCCACGAAGGTGTGCCGGTAGCCTCGGGCGCGCTGGATGAAGCGCTTGCCGCCCGCCGGCAGGTCGCGCACGACCTGGGGGCGCAGCAGATCGAGCGCCGAGAAATCGATGAGGTTGAGGTCGGCGCGCAGGCCGGGCGCCACCAGACCGCGGTCGGGCATGCCGTAAGCCAGGGCGTTGCCGCGCGTCTGCTTGGCGACCAGGAACTCGAGCGGGATGCGCTCGCCGCGCCGGCGGTCGCGCGCCCAGTGTTTGAGCAGGAACGTGGGGCCCGCGCCGTCGCAGATGACGCCGACGTGCGCGCCGGCGTCGCTCAGCCCCATCACGGTGGCCTCGCTGACCAGCATCTCGCGGACGACGTCGAGACTGCCGCCCGAGTAGTTCTCGAACGGGTGCATCAGCAGGCCCTCGCCGTCGCGCTCCATCAGCGCCGCCATCGCCAGCGCCCATACGGTGGCCCCTTCGCGCTGCGCGCGCGCGCCGAGGCTGTCGCGCATGTCGGGCTCGTAGTCCTGGGCGTCGTCCATCACGAAGCTGCGCTCGAGCATGCGCTGCATGAAGCGCTCGGCCGGTGTGCCGGTACGCTCGCCGACCAGCCGCTCGCGCAGCGCGGGCTGCTCGCGCAGCCGGGCCGCGACCTCGCGCCCGGTGAGGCCGGTAAGAGCCGCCCAGGCGGGATGATCGAGGAAGGGATGGCGGCTAGCGTCGAAGGCCATCAGGATGCCGATCCCCTTGGCGCCCACCTGGCCGTTCATGTCCAGCCCGGCCGCCCGCCCGGCGCGCAGGTTGGCCAGGGTCTCGCGCCAGAGGTCGGGCGTCTTGTCGCTTTGCAGCAGCAGCACCGACAGCGGCCGGCCGGCGTGCGCCGCGGCCTGCCGCAAGAGCTCGAACTCGCCCGGTCCGAAGTCGGAGTTGACCTGCAGCACGCCGCTGCCCGCGCGGCGCAGCCCCTCGGCGATGGCAGCCAGCTCGGGAGCATCGGCGGTCATGCTCGGGGTGGGCCGACCGTCGGCGGCACGGTGCTTGGGCGTTCGCGACGTGGTGACGCCGAGCGCGCCGGCCGCCAGCGATTCCTCGACCAGCTGCGTCATGCGCTCGAGCTCGGCCGTGGTGGGCCGCTCGCGGTGGTCGGAGCCCCGATCGCCCATCACGTAGAAACGCAGCGCGCCGTGCGGCAACTGGGTGCCGATGTCGATCGCGTGCGGCATGCGCTCGAGAACCGCCATGTACTCGGGAAAACTCTCCCAGGAAAAGTCGATGCCTTCGGCGAGCACCGCCTCGGGAATGTCTTCGACGCCCTGCATCAGGTTGATCAGGTACTCGCTGTGACCCGGTTTGAGCGGGGCGAAACCCACGCCGCAGTTACCGAAAACCGCGGTGGTGACACCGTGCCAGCACGAGGGCGTGAGCGATGCGTCCCAGGTGGCCTGTCCGTCGTAGTGGGTGTGGATGTCGACGAAACCCGGTGTGAGCAGCAGACCCTCGGCGCGGATCTCGCGGCGCCCGGCCCCCACCGACCCACCGACCTCGGCGATCAGGCCGTTTCGGACAGCGACATCGGCGATACGGGCCGGCGCGCCGGAACCGTCGACGAGGGTGGCATCGCGGATGACGAGATCGTTCATGGCAGCACTCCGGTGGGCGATGCGCGATCTTACTGCGCCCCCCATCGCGCCGGAGCGCCGTTTCCGAGCGGCGGTCGGCCCGTTCTTGCCCGATCGTGCCGGAACATCCCAGACTGGCTCCCCGCGGCACGACGCGCCACCGCGCCGGTCACGCGCGAAGCGCCTGCTGCGCTGCTCCTGCCTCTCAGGAAAGGACGATTGATGAACTGGGTGATACTCGGCGTGCTGATCGCGATCGCGTTGTGGGCGATCGGCGCCTACAACCGGCTGGTCGCCCTGCGCGCCCGCTTTCGCAATGCCTATGCGCAGATCGACGTTCAGCTGAAACGCCGCTACGACCTGATCCCCAACCTGGTCGATGTCGCCAAGGCCTACCTGAAGCACGAGCGCGAGACGCTGGAAGCGGTGATCGGCGCGCGCAACGGCGCCCTGGGCGCCAGCCAGGCGGTGGCCGCCAACCCCGGCAACGCCGCCGCGATGCAGGGTCTGGCCAGCGCCGAAGGTGTGCTGCAGGGCGCGCTCGGCAAGCTCTTCGCCCTGGCCGAGGCCTATCCCGACCTGCAATCGAACCAGAACATGATGCAGCTGTCCGAGGAGCTGAGCAGCACCGAGAACAAGGTGGCGTTCGCCCGCCAGGCGTTCAACGACGCGGTCATGGAATACAACACCGCCACCGAGCAGTTCCCCGGCTCGATGCTGGCCGGCTTCTTCCGGTTCGAGACGGCGCAACTGCTGCAGGCCACCGAGAGCGCCGACGAGCGCAAGGCGATCCGGGTGCAGTTCTGAGGGTGGACTTCTTCGGCCACCAGCAACAGGCGCGCACGGCGACGCGCCGGCTGCTGCTGCTGTTCGCGCTCGCCATCGTCGGCGTGGTGCTGGCCGTGAACGGGGTCGTCCTGCTGGCGGCCGGGGCGGCCGATCTTGCCGTCGCCGTCTGGGCTCACGGGCTCGTCAGCGGCGCGATCGTCGCGCTGATCCTCGGCGGCACGCTGGTCGAGTCGATCCGGTTGCGAGCGGGCGGGCCGGAGGTGGCGCGCATGGTCGATGCCCGCCTCGTCGATCCGCAGACCGCCGACCCCTTCGAGCGCCGGCTGCGCCACGTCGTGGAGGAGATGGCGCTTGCCTCGGGCACGCCGGTGCCGCGGGTGTATCTGATGGCCGACGAGGCCGGCATCAACGCCTTCGCCGCCGGCAACAGCCTGCAGGACGCGGTGGTGGCGGTGACCCGCGGCGCGCTCACCCGCCTGACCCGCGACGAGCTGCAGGGCGTGGTCGCCCACGAGTTCAGCCACATCCTGAACGGCGACATGCGCCTGAACATGCGCATGATCGCGATGATCTACGGGCTGACGCTGGTGAGTTCGGGCGGACGCCTGCTGTTGCGAATCGCCGCGGAGGCAGGCGACAGCCGGGTCTCGGTGCCCGTCGGGCTCGCCGGCGCCGGGCTCTGGTCGCTGGGCTCGATCGGCGTGTTCTTCTCGCGACTGATCAATGCCGCGGTGTCGCGCCAGCGCGAGTTCCTGGCCGATGCCAGCGCGGTGCAGTTCACCCGCAACCCGGACGGGATCGGCGGCGCACTGCGCCGCATAGGTGGCTTTTCCACCGATGCGCCAGCAGGCTTCGGCAAGGCCGCGCGACGACGCCCGGGCCTGGGCAGCACGATCGCCCATCGTCATGCCCGCACGCTCTCGCCGCTCTTTCTGGGCGCGGCGAGCGCGCAGTTCATGTCGGGCGCCTTGGCCACCCACCCGCCGCTGACCGACCGGCTGCGCCGGATCTACGGGCGATCGGTGAGCCTGCTGGACGCGCCCGAGCAGCCCGCGCCGAGCGCCGATCAGCCAGCCGCCATGCGCGAGCAGCCCGCATCGATCAGCCCGCTCGCCCCCCTGCAAGGCAATGTCTCGGCGGTGCCGTCATCGATCGGCCACGCGCTCGCGCCAGCCGATGCGAAAACCTATGTCGAATCGTGGCGGGAACGCATCCAGACCCTGGGGCTGGACGCCGCGCTGAGGGATGCCTCGCAGGCGCGTCTGCTGACCCTGGCGATGCTGCTCGACAAGGGCGCCACGGTGGCTCTGGCACAACGCCAGATCGTGATCGACGCCCTGGGCGCAAACGCCGGCGATACGCTGAGCGGGCTGCACGCCGCCGTGGGAACCCTGCCACCTGGCGGACGGCTGCCCCTGCTCGACCTCGCGATGCCTGCCCTCCAGCAGTTGTCGGTGGCCGAGTCCGACACGCTGCTGCGAACGGCCAACGCGCTGATCGCCGCCGACGGGCGCGTGAGCCTGCCCGAGTTCCTGCTCCTGACCACGCTGCGGCGCCGGATCGGCAGCGCGGCGCGGGCACGCACGCGCCCGATCTACCGCTCGCTGCGCGAGTTGCCCGGCGAAGCCGAGCTGATCCTGTCGCTGATCGCGCATCTGCGCAGTTCGCGCCCGGCAAGCGAGGCCTTCGCAGCCGGCACGGTCTTTCTGGATGGGATGGCGCCCGCGCTCCAGCCACGGGAAGCGCTCAAACCGGCAGCCCTCGCGCCTGCGCTGGATCGTCTCGGCCAGCTGATGCCGCTGGCCAAGCCGGCACTGATCAAGGCCTGCGCGGCCGCCGCCTGGGATGCCGGCAGCCCGCAGGTCGACTGGCGGGCGGCGAGCGCGCTGCGTACCCTGAGCGCCGCCCTGGATGCGCCGATGCCGCCCATGACGCAGGCCGCGATCGACTCGGTGCACTGAGCCACGGCAAGACGCGCCGGGCCCCGGCCGAGGCCCGCGCCCTGGACCCGGCTGGCAGGCGTTACAGCGCCTTGTGCGCCCCGTCGCAAAGCGCGCCCCGGCCGCTCTGCTTGCAGCCGCAGAACCAGACCTTGCCGTCCTGCTCGGCCTTGTAGGGCACCGGCGTGATGGCGGTGTCCTTGTGCGAGCCGTCGCAGAAGGGCTGGCGGGCGCTCTTGCCGCAGGCGCACCACCAGTAGGTCTTGCCGGCCTCGACCTCGACGGGGTAGGGAGCCTTCTGCGCGATCGTCGTTTCGGGTTTCATGGATTCCTCGGGAGGCGGGCGCGGGCCGCGCCCCATGCGCGCCCCGCATGGCCCGATGATAGAGCCTTGCGGGCACCGTCCGCGCCGATACGGAGACGAACATGGATGTGGCGTGGATGAGCCTCACCGAGCTGCGCGCCGAACTCGACTCGGGTCGCCTGAGCAGCCGCGAGCTGACCGAGCACCTGCTGGCCCGCTGCGAGCGCGCGCAAGCCGCGCTGAACGCCTTCGTGGCGATCGACGCCGATGCGGCGCGCGCGATGGCCACCGCCGCCGATGCTGCCCGCGCCGCCGGCCTGCCTCGCTCGCCGTTGCACGGTCTGCCGGTCGTCCTCAAGGATCTGCTCGATGTCGCCGGACGGCCCTGCACGCTGGGCTCGGCGCGCAACCGCGCAAGAATGGCCACGACCACCGCGGCAGCCGTCGAACGGTTGCTGGCTGCCGGCATGGTGCCCCTGGGCAAGACGCACCTGACCGAGTTCGCCTTCGGCGGCTGGGGCACCAACCAGCATCTGGGCACGCCACGCAATCCCTGGGATCTGGCGGTGCATCGCGTCCCGGGCGGATCGTCGAGCGGCACCGGGGTCGCGGTGGCCGCGGGGCTCGCGCCGGCAGGCATCGGCAGCGACACCGGCGGCTCCATCCGCATTCCGGCGGCCTTCACCGGGCTGACGGGGCTGAAGGTGACGCACGGCAGGATCAGCCTGCACGGGGCCGGCCTGCTGAGCTGGACGCTCGACACCCTGGGGCCGATGGCGCGCTGCGTGGCCGACTGCGCGCTGCTGCTCGATGCGCTGGCCGGCGTCGATCCGCGCGATCCCGGCACGCTGGCGCAGCCGCTCGAGCTGTACGCCCGCGAACCGCGGACCGCGCGCGGGCTGCGGCTGGCCCTGCCCGACCGCGCGCAGCTGCCGGCCTTCATGGACCCGGGTGTGATCGACGCATGGCTGGGTGCGGCCCGCCGCTTCGAAACCCTGGGCGTGAACATCGTGCCGGTACGCCTGCCCGAGTGGTTCTTCGAACTGGCGCCGATGGCCGGGCGCATCGTCGCGGCCGAGGCCTATTCCCTGCACGAGGCCTACGTGCGCGACCCGGCCGTGCCGCTGGGCGATGCGGTGCGCGGGCGCATCCGCGCGGCCGAGGGTTTCGGCCCGGGCGACTATCCGCGCGAACTGCGACGCATGGCCCAGTTGCGGCGCGAATTCGCCGACTGGTTCGAGTGCTGCGACGCCATCGTGCTGCCGGCGGTCGGCATCCCGGCGCTGCCGGTGGCCGAGGTGGACGAGAACTCGCCGATACCGGGCGCGCTCACACGGCCGGCGAACTACCTCGGCCTGTGCGGGTTGTCGCTGCCCGCCGGCCTGGTGCGCGGGCTGCCGGTGGGCATCCAGGTGATCGGCAAGCCCTGGGACGAGCGCACCGTGCTGGGTCTGGGGCAGGCGTACGAAGCGGCAGGCGGCAGCGCCCTGCCCCGGCCCGACCTCGCGGCGCTGGGCCTGGGCTGAACCCGGCTCACGGCGGCCCGGCGGCGGCCGGGCGTGGCCGCTGGCCTGCCGGTCAGGCGACTGCCGCGAGCGAGCGCCGCGCCGCGGCGAGCGTGGCGTCGATGTCGGCGTCGGTGTGCGCGCCCGAGAAGAAGAAGGCCTCGACCGGCGACGGGGGCAGATACACGCCCTCGTCGAGCATCAGGTGGTAGAAGCGCTTGAAGCGCTCCACGTCCTGGGTCTGCACCTCGGCGAAGCTGGCCGGTGGCCGCGCCAGCATGTAGCAGCCAGCCATCGCGCCGCGCGAGCGGGCGCAGAAGGCCACGCCGGCCGCGCGGGCCGCGTCGTTCAGGCCGGCCACCAGGCGCGCGCAGCGCGCCGACACCGCATCGAACCAGCCGGGCTGCTCGATGATGTCCAGCGTGGCCAGGCCGGCGGCCATGGCCAGCGGATTGCCCGACAGCGTGCCGGCCTGATAGACGGTGCCCAGGGGCGCCATCATGTCCATGACGGCGGCCGGCCCACCGATCGCGCCCACGGGCATGCCGCCGCCGATCACCTTGCCGAAGGCCGACAGGTCGGGGCGCACGCCCAGCACCTGCTGCGCGCCACCCAGCGCGACGCGGAAACCGGTCATGACCTCGTCGAAGATCAGCAGCGCGCCGTGGCGCGTGCACAGCTCGCGCAGGCCCTCGTGAAAGCCCGGGAGCGGTTCGATCAGGTTCATGTTCCCGGCGATCGGCTCGACCATCACGCAGGCGATGTCGTCGGGATGCTGCTCGAACAGCGCGCGCACGCTGTCGAGATCGTTGAACTGCGCAACCAGCGTGTGCCGCGCGAGGTCGGCGGGCACGCCGGCCGAACTCGGGGTGCCGAAGGCCAGCGCGCCGGAACCGGCCTTCACGAGCAGGCTGTCGGCGGTGCCGTGATAGCAGCCCTCGAACTTGAGGATCTTGGTGCGGCCGGTGTGGCCGCGGGCCAGGCGGATCGCCGACATGGCCGCCTCGGTGCCCGAACTGGTGAAGCGAACCTTCTCGACGTGCGGAAACAGCGCGCAGATGCGCTCGGCCAGTTCGGTCTCCATGACGTTGGGCGCGCCGTAGGACAGGCCGCGCGTGGCCGCCTGCTGCACGGCCTGCACCACTGCCGGATGCGAGTGGCCGGCGATCATCGGACCCCAGGAACCGAGGTAGTCGATGTAGCGCCGACCCTCGACATCCCACATGTACGCGCCCTCGGCGCGATCGATGAAACGCGGCGTGCCACCGACGGCGCGAAAGGCGCGCACCGCCGAGTTGACCCCGCCCACCAGCACGCGCTGCGCGCGCGCGAATTCCGCCGCATTGCTCGTCATGACCCGTCGTCCCTACCGAAGATGGGAGCCGCGCGTGCCCGTCGGCTGCCGCGGCGCAGGCGCCAGTCTAGCGGCAAGGCTGACACCGGGCGGCGTCAGCACGCCCGATATCGAACGCCCATGGCGGCCCGGGGTCGGGGGCAGGACACCGGCGCCGCGGCGACGGGCCAGAACGGGCCGATCGCAGGCGATCAGTCGGTGAGGACGGCCTCGAGCGTGCCGAGCGGACCGTAGTCGGCCAGGTGGCGCTGCCCGGGGCCGGCCGGCACCGGCACCACGCAGGTGCCGGTGGTGACGATGTCGCCGGCGCGCAGACCGGGGCCATGCTGCGCGACCTCGTTGGCCAGCCAGACCAGCGCGGTGCGCGGGTCGCCCAGCACGTTGGCGCCCTGCCCGCGCGCCACCTCGGCCCCGTCGCGCAGCACGCGCACCGGATGGGCGGCAAGATCGAGAGCGCGCCAGCCTTCGGGCATCGGCGGCCCCAGGACCAGCCGGCTCGCGCAGGCAAAATCGGCGATGAGCTGCGCCGCGCCGGCACGGGCAAAGTCTTCGTAGCGCGAGTCGGGGATCTCGATGGCCGGATGCAGCGTGCCGACCGCGGCCATCACCTCGTCGCGGGTGTAGGGCTGGGCCCGCGGCGGCAGGTCGGCGGCCATGCGGAAGCAGAATTCGGCCTCGACCACCCGCATGCGGTTGCGCGCCATGGGCACGGCGGCTCCGGGGGGCAGGAGCCGGTCGGCGAGCAGTCGCCCGGCGAGCGGGCCGTCGACGCCGATGTGCTGCTGGCCGGCGCCGCTGGTGGCGGCGATCTTCCAGCCGACGACAGGCTGGCCGATGCGCTGCGCAAGCGCCGCCTGGACGGCGTAGCCCTGCGCGCGATCGCGGGGCCGGCACGACTCGGGCAGGCCGGGGGTGACGGTTTCCTGATGCCAGTGCGGTGCGAGCCAGTCGACCGCTGCGGCAACCGCGGCGGCATGCGGCGCGGCAGGCGCCACCGGCTGCGCGAGCAGGGCCTCGATGTCGGCGGCGATGGCGTCGGGGTCGACCTTGGAGGGATAACGCCGCACCAGGCTGCCGTCGGGGCCGACCAGGAACTTGGTGAAGTTCCAGGCAACCGGCTTGCCCTCGCCGGCGTCGTGACCGGTGAGCCAGCGCCACAGCGGATGCGCGCCCTCGCCATTGACCTCGACCTTGTCGAACATCGGAAAGGTGACCGCGTAGCGGCGCTCGCAGAAGGCGGCGATGGCCGCGGCATCGCCGGGCTCCTGGGCGCCGAACTGGTTGCAGGGAAAACCCAGCACCGTGAACCCGCGATCGGCGAACCGTGCATGCAGCGCCTGCAGCCCGGCGTACTGCGGCGTGAAGCCGCAGTGGCTGGCGGTGTTGACGATCAGGACCACCTGACCAGCGTGGCGCGACAGCGCTACCTCGTCGCGGCCGCCGAGGATCTGAGCCTTGAAGTCGTGGAGCATGGGCATGGGCATGGTCATCACTCGCTTTCGGACGCCGTCGCGTCGAGCGGATCGACGCGCACCGCGCAGAACTTGAACTCCGGGATCTTGCCATGCGGGTCGAGCGCCGGATTGGTGAGCAGATTGGCCGCGGCCTCGGCGTAGGCGAAGGGCACGAAGACCGTGCCCCGGGCGATGCCCTCGTCGGCGCGCGCCGCGAGCACGATGCTGCCGCGGCGCGTGCTCAGGCGCACCAGGGCGCCCGGAGCCACGCCGAGCCGCGCGAGATCGTCGGGGTGCAGGCTGGCGGTGGCCACCGGCTCGATCGCATCGAGCGCCGCCGCCCGGCGGGTCATGGCGCCGGTGTGCCAGTGCTCGAGCAGGCGCCCGGTGATCAGCACGCAGGGATAGTCGGCGTCGGGCCGCTCATCGGCCGGCACGATGCCGGTGGGCACCAGTCGCGCGCGTCCGTCAGGGGTGGGGACGCGGTCGGTGAAGACCACCGGCCGGCCAGGCTGCGTCTCGTCGTCGCACGGATAGGTGACGCTGCCCTCGCGCTGCAGGCGCTCCCAGGAGATGCCACGGATCGAGTCCATCGTGACCCGCATCTCCTCGTAGACCTCGGCCACGTCGCGGTAGCGCCAGTCGAGGCCGAGCTCGCGGGCCATGGCGATGATGATGTCGAGATCGGGCCGGGCCTGCCCGGGCGGCGCGATCGCCGCGCGGCCCAGTTGCACCATGCGGTCGGTGTTGGTGAAGCTGCCGGTCTTTTCGGGAAACGCCGAGGCCGGCAGGATGACGTCGGCCAGCACCGCGGTTTCGGTGGGAAAGATGTCCTGGACCACCAGCCACTGGAGGCCGGCAAGCGCCTGGCGGGCGTGCGCCAGGTCGGGGTCGGACATCGCCGGGTTCTCGCCGACGATGTACATGCCGCGCACGAGCCCGGCGATGGCCGCGTGCATGATCTCGACCACCGTGAGCCCCGGGCGCGGATCGAGCGGCGCACCCCACAGCCGCTCGAGGCGCGCGCGGTGCGCGTCGTCGGACACGCGGGGGTAGTCGGGCAGCATCATGGGGATCAGGCCCGCGTCGGAGGCGCCCTGCACGTTGTTCTGGCCGCGCAGCGGATGCAGGCCGGCGCCGGGGCGGCCGATCTGGCCGGTGAGCATGGCCAGGGCGA
>JBILUW010000299.1:0-4517 GCA_044370795.1 Burkholderiaceae bacterium | reverse complement strand
GGGCAGACAGCCCAGGGCGACCATGTCCTCGGTCCAGCTCGCCACCTGCAGCGTCTGGCAGATGTTGGAGACGATCGCGCGATGCGTGAGCATCACGCCCTTGGGCAGGCCGGTCGTTCCCGACGAGTACGGCAGCAGCGCGATGCTCTCGGGGTTCTGCGCAACCACCGGCTCCGGCTCGAGGGTCGACAGCAGCTCCTCGAGCGCGACGCAGCCTTCGGCCGGCCCGTCGATGACGATGCGCTCGCAGCCCGCGGCTGCAGCAGCCTCGCGCACGCTGGCGAGCAGGGCCGGTGTCGTGAAGACGAAGCGCGCACCGCTGTCACGCAGCTGGTGGGCCAGTTCGGCGGGGGTGTAGCTCGGGTTGGCGCCGGTGACCCTTCCGCCCGCCGCCATCGCTCCGAGCGCGACGATCACCCACTCCGGACTGTTCGGACTGCACACCAGCAGCGCGTCGCCGGGTCGAAAGCCGCGCGCGGCCAGCCCGGCCGCGCACCGCCCGATCAGGCGGTCGAGCTCGCCGTACGACAGGTCGCGGCCGGTGATGCCATCGACGATCGCGAGCGCATCGGATCGGGCGCGCGCCCGGGTGCGGATGAACTCGGGCACGGTCAGGGACGGCACCGGCGGGCTGATCGGCTCGCCGGTGACAAGGGCGGGGGATTCGACGGGCACGCGGTCTCCTGGGCAAGCGCTGATGGGCGGAAGCAGGCTCGGCGGAGGTGGTCCGCCGCGGGTCGCACAGGGAAGACGAACGCGTCGATCCGGCCTCGCTGCGCCGCGACGATCTTAGGGGCGCGCGCAGGCCGCGTCGTGAAGGAACGCTGAAGGAAAGGCGAAGGATCGGTGAAGGTCGCCCCGGCGAATCGGGTTCGCGGTCGGAGTCGATGCCTGAACGGCCCGATCGGCGGGGGAATGGATGGGGTGGCTGATGGGACTCGAACCCACGACAACCGGAATCACAATCCGGGACTCTACCACTGAGCTACAGCCACCACCGAGGCACCAGCCGGGCGGCCAATGCCTGAACAACCTGAGCCAACCGCGAAATGCGGGTGGCGGATCCGAAAGCCTGGCCTGCCCGACAGGATTCGAACCTGTGACCCTCAGCTTAGAAGGCTGATGCTCTATCCGACTGAGCTACGGGCAGCGGATCGATCGGGCCCGGAAAGGCGCCTGCGGGCAGGGCGGGCTGAGAGCCTGGTCGGGGCGAGAGGATTCGAACCTCCGACATCTTGCTCCCAAAGCAAGCACTCTACCAGGCTGAGCTACGCCCCGGAGAAGCGGGATTGTAGCGCAAAAGCGAGGTGCTGCGCCGAGCGCTCGGCGAGCGCGGCGTCACGTGCCTCGACCATCAGTCGCAGCAGCGGCTCGGTGCCCGACGCGCGGATCAGCACCCGCCCATCGGTGCCGAGCTCGGCCTCGACCTCGGCGCGGGCACGGCCCAAGCCCGCATGAGCCTGCCAGTCGAAACCGCGTTCGACAGGGACATTGATGAGCGTCTGGGGAAAGAGCTCGAGACCGTCGGCCAGCTCGGCCAGGCTGCGACCGCTGCGCCGCATCGCACCCAGCACCTGGAGGGCGCTGATCGTGCCGTCGCCGGTGGTGTGGCAGTCGAGGCAGAGCAGGTGCCCCGAACTCTCGCCACCATAGAGCCAGCCGCGCTCGAGCAGCGACTCGAGGACGTAGCGGTCGCCGACTTTCGCACGCACGAAGCCCACGCCCAGGCGGCCCAGCGCCTGCTCGAGCGCCAGGTTGGTCATGAGCGTGCCGGCGACGCCGGCCACCGGACCGCGGCGCAGGCGCTCGGCAACGATGACGTAGAGCAGTTCGTCGCCGTTGTAGATCCGGCCCGACGGATCGGCGATCAGGACGCGGTCGGCGTCACCGTCGAGCGCGATGCCCAGATCGGCCCGGTGCTCGCGCACCGCCGCGGCCAGAGCCTCGGGGTGGGTCGCACCCACCCCGGCGTTGATGTTCAGGCCGTTGGGCTGATTGCCGATGCTGAGGACTTCGGCGCCGAGTTCGTGGAAGACGTGCGGCGCCGTGTGGTAGGCCGCGCCATGGGCCGTGTCGATGACCAGACGCAGGCCGCGCAGGTCGAGCGCGAACGGAAAGCTGCTCTTGCAGAACTCGATGTAGCGGCCGGCGGCGTCTTCGATGCGCCGGGCCCGGCCCAGGCGCTCCGAGGACACGCAGTCCATCGGCCGCTCGAGCGCCTCCTCGATGCGCGCCTCGAGCGCGTCGGGCAGCTTGTTGCCATCGCCCGAAAAGAACTTGATGCCGTTGTCGTCATAGGGATTGTGCGAGGCACTGATGACGACCCCGGCGGCGAGCCGCAGCGCGCGCGTCAGGTAGGCGACCGCGGGAGTGGGCAGCGGGCCGGAGAGCAGCACGTCGACCCCGGCGGCCGCGAAACCCGATTCGAGCGCGGCCTCGAGCATGTAGCCGGAAATGCGGGTGTCCTTGCCGATCAGCACCGTAGGACGCGATCCGGCGCCGCCGGCGAGCACCTGCCCGGCGGCGTAACCCAGGCGCATGACGAAGTCGGGGACGATGGGCACCTCGCCGACGCGGCCGCGGATGCCGTCGGTGCCGAAGTACTTGCGGGTCATGCTGACGAGATCTCCGTGAAAGCGGGCGCGCCGCCAGCGGCTTGGACCGACGCGACACCCAGGGCCGACCAGACGGCAAGCGCATCGCGGGTGGCGGCCACGTCGTGCACCCGGACGATGGCCGCGCCCCGGGCGACAGCCGCAATCGCGGCGGCCAGGCTGCCAGCCAGCCTGGCTTCGGGTGGTCGGCCGGTGAGTTCGCCCACCAGCGACTTGCGCGACAGCCCGACCAGCACCGGCAACCGGCCAGCCGGGGCCAGCGCTCGACCGGCGGCATCGGCCAGCTGGGGCAAGGCCCGCAGCAGGGCGAGATTGTGCCCCAGCCGCTTGCCGAAGCCTATGCCCGGATCGAGAACCAGGCGCTCCCGGGCGACGCCGGCCGCAGCCAGAGCGGCGAGACGCGCGCCCAGCCAGGCGCCGATCTCGCCAACGACGTCAAGATAGCTGGGATCGTCCTGCATCGTGCGCGGATCGCCTGTCATGTGCATCACGCACAGTGCCGCCGGGGTAGGTGCGACCGCGGCGATGGCCTGCGGGTCGGCAAAGCCCGAGACGTCGTTGATCATGTCGGCGCCGAGATCGAGCGCGCGCCGCATGGTCGACGCCCGGCGGGTGTCGACCGACAAGGGCACGGCCAGCCCGCGCAAGGCCTCGAGAACCGGAGCCAGCCGACGCCACTCCTCGGCATCGGATACCGGCTGAGCGCCAGGCCGGGTGGATTCCGCGCCGATGTCGAGCAGATCGGCGCCTTCGGCAACGAGCTCGTGCGCCCGCGCGATGGCCGCATCGGCCCGCTGCTGGCGCGAGGGCTCGTAGAAGGAATCGGGGGTGATATTGAGCACGCCCATGACAAGCGGCCGCTCGAGCGTTAGCTCGAAGCGGCCGCAATGCAGGCGCATGGCGCAGGAACCCGAGGAAGGGAGCGGACAGCCGGCAGCCCCAGGGCCGCCGGCCGGGCGCATCACTGGGCGGCGGGAGCCGCCGGCGCGTTGGGCACCACGGCGCCAGGGGCGGCGCCCGAGGCACCGCCAGTACCGCCAGGCCGTTCCTTGTCCTTGGGAGGACGGGGCTCGCGGCCGTTGACGATGTCGTCGATCTGCTCGGCGTCGATGGTCTCCCAGTCGAGCAGCGCCTGGGTCATGATCTCGACCTTGTCGCGATTTTCCTCGAGGATGCGCCGAGCGACGGCGTACTGCTCGTCGATGATGCGACGGATCTCGGAGTCGACCTTGCGCATGGTCTCTTCGGAGACATTGGTGGTCTTGGTGATCGAGCGGCCGAGGAAGATTTCGCCCTCGTTCTCGGCGTAGACCATCGGGCCCATGGCCTCGCTCATGCCGTAGCGGGTGACCATGTCGCGGGCCATGGCCGTGGCGCGCTCGAAGTCGTTGGACGCCCCGGTGGTCATCTGCTTCATGAAGATTTCCTCGGCGATCCGGCCACCGAAGAGCACCGCGATGGTGTTGAGCATGCGGTCGCGGTCCATGCTGTAGCGATCCTGCTCGGGCAACTGCATGGTGACGCCCAGCGCCCGGCCACGCGGAATGATGGTGACCTTGTGGACGGGATCGGTCTTGGGCAGCAGCTTGGCGACCATGGCGTGACCGGACTCGTGGTAGGCGGTGTTGCGGCGCTCTTCCTCGGGCATGATGAGGGAGCGGCGCTCGGCGCCCATGATGATCTTGTCCTTGGCGCGCTCGAAGTCGATCATCTCGACCAGCCGCGCCGAACGGCGGGCGGCGAAAAGCGCCGCCTCGTTGACGAGGTTGGCGAGATCGGCACCCGAGAAACCCGGGGTGCCGCGCGCGATGATCTCGGGGCGGACATCCGGCCCGATGGGCACCTTGCGGATATGGACGTTGAGGATCTGCTCACGGCCGCGGATGTCGGGCAGGGGCACCA
>JBILUW010000066.1:0-15606 GCA_044370795.1 Burkholderiaceae bacterium | reverse complement strand
GCCCAGCTGCGTGTAGCGCTCGACCGAGTCGTGCGGCTCGATCGCGCGGACCACCTCGCGCACCCGTCGCATCACGGCGCCGAAGTCGACCGCCCCGGCCACATCGCGCAGCCCATAGGCGCTGGCGTCGCGCAGCAGCCGGGCCACCTTGGCCGAGCGAATGAGGGCCTTGCTGGGCACGCAGCCGGTGTTCAGGCAGTCGCCGCCCATGCGGTGGGCCTCGATCAGCGTGACCCGGGCGCGCACGGCCGCGGCGATGTAGGCGGTGATTAGGCCGCCCGCGCCCGCGCCGATCACGACCAGGTTGCGATCGAAGCGCGCCGGGCGCGGCCAGCGGGCATACACGCGCCGGCGCGCCCAGGCCGACACCGCGGCTTTGGCGATCAGGGGAAAGGCACCCAGCAGCGCGAGGCTGGCCAGCAGCGCCGGCGACAGGATATCGGCCGGCGAGCGGATGGCGGCAAGCTGCGTGCCGGCATTCACGTAGACCACGGTGGCCGGCAGCATGCCGATCTGGCTGATGATCAGAAAGCGCAGCGCGCCGATGGGAGTAAGACCCATCAGCAGGTTGACGAGGAAGAACGGAAACACCGGCACCAGACGCAGCGTGAGCAGATAGGTGGTGCCGTCTTTGGCGATGCCCTCGTCGACGGCGGCGAGCAGGCGCGCAAAGCGCGAGCGCACCAGATCGCGCAGCAGATAGCGCGCGGCCAGGCAGGCGAGCAGCGCCCCCAGGCTGGAGGCGAACGACACGACGATCACGCCCGCACCCAGGCCGAACATCGCGCCGCCAGCCAGGGTGAGCACCGCCGCGCCGGGAATGGCGAGCGCGGCGACCGCGACGTAGATGGCAAAGAACGCCGCCAGGGTGGTGGCCGGATGCGATGCGTAGTGCGCCGAGAGGGCCTCGCGACTGGCCTGCAGCTGCTCGAAGCTGAGCCAGCGGCCCAGGTCGAAGTGGCGGTAGAGCAGCAGGACAGCCAGCGCGGCCAGCACCAGCGCGATGCGCGGCGCCCAGCGTTGCGCAGTGCTCATCGGTGCGTGCCGCATTCCGGCGGATGGTCGGCCATGGGGCGTGCGAGGTCAGACTGATACATGCTGAAGCCCGTGCGCAGTTGCCTGCCCGGGGCCGCGCGCTGCTCGGTCACCTTAGCACGCAGGCGCGGGCAGGCCACGGTCGGCCGTCGGCCGCAACCGCGGCCGCCGCGTCGCGCCGCATGCCGGCAAGGCAACGGAATCACGAGGGATGCACCGCACCTCTCTGGTTGCGCTTCAGCTTGCGCCACAGCGCCTCGATGACGATCGCCGAGGCCTCATCGGGGTGGCGATTGCCTGCGTCGTCGAGCAGCGCGTAGTTGCGGCGCAGCAGGTCGTTGCGAAGATGCAGGGCCAGTCCCATGTGCGTGTGGATCAGGTGCTTCTCCGCCATGGCGGCAGCAGCATCGTTTCGGGCCCGATCCCGCCCGACACCCAGCGCCGGCATCACCAGAGCGCGGGCACAGCGCTCGCCCGCCAGCCGAAGGATCGTGTGCATGGCCTGCTGCAGGTCTGCCACGGCTGCGCGGTCGGCAACGCGTGCCAATCGGGTTTCGATCCTCTCCACAACCGCCACCTCCAGGAGCCGAGCTCGGCGTTCTATGTTGCTGCCTACAGCCCCTGTTCACACGTCGATGTTCCTCGCCACCAGCGCGTTGCGCTCGATGAATGCCCGGCGCGGCTCCACCTCGTCGCCCATCAGCGTCGTGAAGATCTGATCGGCGGCGATGGCATCCTCGATCTGCACCTTGAGCAGCCGGCGCGCGCTCATGTCCATCGTGGTTTCCCAGAGCTGCTCGGCGTTCATCTCGCCCAGGCCCTTGTAGCGCTGGCGGCTGGTGCCGCGCTCGGCCTCGGCCTGCAGCCAGCGGATGGCGCCGCGGAAGTCGGCCACCGCATGCGTGCGTTGCCGGTCGCCTTCGCCTCGGCGCACCTCGGCGCCTTTGCCTATGAGGCTCTCGACCGTGGCCGCGCATTCGGCCAGCGTGGCGTAATCGGCACCCACGATGAAATCGGGATCGATGTGCGTGACGCGCAGATTGCCGTGGATGCGCCGCTCGATGGCAAGCAGCCAGCGCTCGTGGCGCTCGTCGAAGCGCGCATGCACGGCGACGTCGTCGGGTGACTGGGTGGGCGACAGGCGCGCGCGCAGGGTCGCAACCAGGCTCTCGGCGCTGGCCTGCGCCGCCTGCTCGGAACCCAGGTCGATGCGCACGCCCTCGAGGATCGCGCGCAGCGTGTCGGCATCGAAGATGCGTGTGAGGCGGTCGATCACGGCCTCGGCCACCAGGTAGCGGCGCGCCAGCTCGCCCAGGGCATCGCCGGGGATGGGGTCGGCGCTGGCGGCGGGCACGAGCTGCGCGCCGTCCAGCGCATAGCGCAGCGTGTACTGCGCGAGTTCGTGGTCGTCCTTGAGGTAGCGCTCGTCGCGGCCGTGCTTGACCTTGTAGAGCGGCGGCTGCGCGATGTAGATGTGGCCGCGCTCGACCAGGTCGGGCATCTGGCGGTAGAAGAACGTGAGCAGCAGGGTGCGGATGTGACTGCCGTCGACGTCGGCGTCGGTCATGATGATGATGCGGTGGTAGCGCAGCTTCTCGACGTTGTATTCGGTGGGCCCGATGCCCGTGCCCAGCGCCGTGATCAGCGTGGCGATCTGCTCCGACGAGATGAGTTTCTCGAAGCGCGCGCGCTCCACGTTGAGCACCTTGCCGCGCAGCGGCAGCACCGCCTGGTATTTGCGATCGCGGCCCTGCTTGGCCGAGCCGCCGGCCGAGTCGCCCTCGACGATGAAGATCTCGCACAGCGTCGGGTCTTTTTCCTGGCAGTCGGCGAGCTTGCCCGGCAGGCCCACGCCATCGAGCAGCCCCTTGCGGCGGGTCATGTCGCGCGCCTTGCGCGCGGCGTCGCGAGCGCGCGCGGCCTCGACGATCTTGCCGCAGATCGCCTTGGCGTCGGCCGGCTTTTCCTGCAGGAAATCCTCGAGCGCCTTGGCCACCAGCTCCTCGACCGGCGCGCGCACCTCGGACGACACCAGCTTGTCCTTGGTCTGCGAGCTGAACTTGGGCTCGGGCACCTTCACGCTGAGCACGCAGGTGAGGCCCTCGCGCATGTCTTCGCCGGTGGTCTCGACCTTGGCCTTCTTGGCGAGCTCGTTTTCCTCGATGTACTTGTTGATGACGCGGGTCATGGCCGCGCGCAGACCCGTGAGGTGGGTGCCGCCGTCGCGCTGCGGAATGTTGTTGGTGAAGCACAGCACCTGCTCGCTGTAGCTGTCGTTCCACTGCATGGCCACTTCCACGCCGATGCTCAGGCCGGCGTCGGTGTTGCGACTGCCGGTGGCATGGAACACCGTGGGGTGCAGCGCGGTCTTGTTCTGGTTGATGTACTCGACGAAGCCGCGCACGCCACCCGCGAAGGCGAAGTCTTCCTCCTTGCCCTGGCGCTGATCGACCAGCTTGATGCGCACGCCGTTATTCAGGAACGAGAGCTCACGCAGCCGCTTGGCCAGGATCTCGTAGTGGTACTCCACATGCGTGAAGATGGTCTCGTCGGCCATGAAGTGCACTTCGGTGCCGCGCAGCTCGGTGCTGCCGGTCACCTTGATCGGCGAGACCATCACCGGTGTGCCCGCCGGCACACCCAGCGCGTTGGCGCCTTCGGGAACCTCGAGCATTGCCGGCTCGGGGTTCTGCGCCACACCGCGATGAAACTCCATGTAGTAGGCCTTGCCATCGCGCCGGATGACCAGACGCAGCCACTTGGACAGCGCATTCACGCACGACACGCCCACGCCATGCAGCCCGCCCGACACCTTGTAGCTGTTCTGGTCGAACTTGCCACCGGCGTGCAGCTCGGTCATGACGATCTCGGCGGCGCTGCGCTTGGGCTCGTTGCGGTCGTCCCACTTGATGCCGGTGGGTATGCCACGGCCGTTGTCGGTGACCGAGATGGAGTTGTCGGTATGGATGGTGACGACGATCTCGTCGCAGTGGCCGGCCAGCGACTCGTCGATGGCGTTATCGACCACCTCGAACACCAGGTGGTGCAGCCCGGTGCCGTCGGATGTGTCGCCGATGTACATGCCAGGACGCTTGCGAACAGCCTCCAGGCCTTCGAGGATCTGAATCGAGGTGGAGTCGTAGCTCTTGGCGGCGTCGGTCATCGGCGGATGGTTCTCGGTGGGTGGTGCAATCGGGTGGCGGCCTGGCGGCGAGTGCGGTACACCCGGCGTCAGATGCGCATCGGCATCACGACGTAGCGGAAGGTTTCGTCGTTGGGCACGGTGAGCAGCGCGCTGCTGTTGGAATCGCCGAATTCGACGGCCACCTGTTCGCAGCGCAGGTTGCCCAGCACGTCCTGCAGGTAGGCCACGTTGAAGCCCACCTCCAGCGGATCGCCGGAGTAGTCGACCTCGAGTTCCTCGAGGGCCTCCTCCTGCTCGGCGTTGCTGGTCTGGATGCGCATCTGCCCCGGCGCCAGCGCCAGCCGCACACCGCGGAACTTCTCGGAGGTGAGGATGGACGCACGGCCCAGCGCATCGGCAAGCACGTCGCGCGCCACCAGGGCCCGGCGCCGGTAACCCACCGGGATCACGCGCTGGTAATCCGGGAACTTCCCTTCGACCAGCTTGCTGATCATTTCGACCGCACCGAAGGTGAGCCGAACCTGGTTGGCCGCGACGTCGATGGCCACCGGATCGTCGGTGTCGGCGAGCAGCCGCTGCAGTTCGAGCACGGTCTTGCGCGGAATGATGACCTCGGTGCGCGCCATGGCCGCGCCTTCCACCGTGGCCTGGCAGTAGGCCAGCCGGTGGCCGTCGGTGGCCACCACCCGCACCAGGTCGCCATCGGTGACCAGCAGCAGCCCGTTGAGGTAGTAGCGGATGTCCTGCTGGGCCATCGCGAAATGCACCATCTGGAACAGGTGCTTGAGCTGGCGCTGCGGCAGCGCGAACGACGCGCTGAAGCTGTCGTTGACCGCCACCGTGGGGAATTCCTCGGCGCCCAGCGTCTGCAGCGCGAAGCGGCTCTTGCCGGCCTGGATGCTCGCCTTGCGCTGCGTGATGGACACGCTCACTTCGGGCCCTTCGGGCAGCGCACGAAGGATGTCGAGGAGCTTGCGCGCCGAGACCGTGGTGGCGCCATCGCCCGCGCCGTTGCTGAGCGCTGCCGTGGTGCGGATCTGGATCTCGGCATCGGAGGCCAGGAAGGAGATGTCTTCGCCCTGCTTGGTGAGCAGCACGTTGGCCAGGATGGGCAGCGTGTGCCGCCGTTCGACGATGCCCGCCACGGTGGTGAGCGGCTTGAGGATGGCGTCGCGAGTCGCTCTTATGTATTGCATCGTCTTTCCTCTTATCTCTTACTGATGTTGTTCATGTGCAAGCCCCCGGCGTGTGGACAACCGGGCCATCGCCAGCACTGGCGGGCCTTTCCGGGCGACGAAGACCGGTGGACAACCACGCCCCGGCGCTGTGGGTAAATCGGGAAGGATCGGGCCTGCCGCCCGGACCCCCGATCTGTGCACATCGGGCCACCGCGATGTCCACGGCTTGCGCACAGGCGCGCCCGGGGTGGCGTAAAAGGCGGTGGCTTTCATCCTCGCAGCGTCTGTTCGAGGACGTGGATCTGGTGGTTGAGGTCGGCATCGTGCTGGCGCTGCTCGGTGATCTTGCGCATGGCGTGCAGCACCGTGGTGTGGTCGCGGCCTCCGAAGGCCTCGCCGATCTCGGGCAGGCTCTTCTGGGTGAGTTCCTTGGCCAGGTACATGGCGATCTGGCGGGGGAGCACGATGTGGGCGTGCCGGCGCTTGCCGTACATCTCGGCGACCTTCATCTTGTAGAAGTCGGCCACGGTTTTCTGGATCACCTCGACCGAGATCTGCCGGCGGTTGAGCGCGAGGAGATCCTCGAGCGCCTCGCGGGCGAGGTCGAGCGAAACCGGACGGTCGCGAAAGCCGGCGTACGCGACCACGCGCAGCAGCGCGCCTTCGAGTTCGCGCACGTTGCTGCGCAGGTGCTTGGCGATGAAGAACGCAACGTCTTCGGGCAGCTGCGCGCCCTGCTGCTCGGCCTTCTTGAGGAGAATGGCCACCCGCATCTCGAGCTCGGGCGGCTCGATGGCCACGATGAGGCCGGAGTCGAAACGCGAGATGAGACGTTCCTCGAGGCCGGAGATTTCCTTCGGGTAGGTATCGCAGGTGATGATGATCTGGCGGCGCCCGGCGTGCAGGGCGTCGAACGTGTAGAAGAACTCTTCCTGGGTGCGCGGCTTGCCCGACAGGAACTGGATGTCGTCGATCAGCAGAAGATCGAGGCCCTGGTAGTACTGCTTGAGCTCCTCGGACGTCTTGCGCTGTATCGAGCGCACCATTTCGTCGAAGTATTCCTGGGCGTGGATGTAGCGCACCTTGGCCCGGGCGTTGCGTTCGGTGTAGGCGTTGCCGACCGCGTGCATCAGGTGCGTTTTGCCCAGGCCCACCCCGCCGTACAGAAACAGCGGGTTGTAGGTGGCCGGCCGCTCGACCACCTGCAGCGCGGCGGCGCGCGCCATCTGGTTGGCCTTGCCGGCGACGAAGTTGTCGAAGGCGAGATCGGGGCGCAAGCGGGTGCGCTCGTTGGCCGTGGGCGTTCCGCCCGCCTGCGCCATGGCAAAGGGCGACGTCTGCGTGGGCGCGGTGCTGGCTGCCTGAGCGGTCGCCGCAAGCGCGGCGCCCGCCCTGACCGACGGCTGATCGGTGGCCTGAGGCACGAGCTCGAACGCCACGCGCGTGCCGGGCCCGACCAGTTCGGCGACGAGATCGCCGATGCGGGCGCCGTACTGGCTGCGCACCCAGTTGAGCTTGAACTGGTTGGGTGCGCCCACGCGCAGCACCCCGGCCTGATCGTCGAAGCCGAGGTACACGAGGGGCTTGAGCCAGGTCCGGTAGAGCTGTGGAGGCACCTCCGCCTCCAGGCGGGACGCACAGTCGAGCCAGCGGTCCTGCATGTTCGGGAAGGGGCCGGAAGCAGAAGAAGAAAGGCAAGTGTCCGGGTTGCCCGAACGCTCGGCAAGGGGGCAAGTCTACCTGATTCCGTGAGTTTTCCACAGGCCCGCTGTTGACGCTCGGGCGCGCTTCTGATGCAATCGAGGGCTTTTTCCTGAGATCCGCCATGAAACGTACCTACCAGCCCTCCGTGGTTCGGCGCAAACGCACGCACGGTTTCCTCGTGCGCATGAAGACCCGTGGCGGCCGTGCGGTGATCCGCGCCCGTCGCGCCAAAGGCCGCAAGCGCCTGGGCGTGTGAGGCTGGCGGCCCGCGAGCGGGCCGACCCGATCCATGGGACGACCGCGCGTCGACGCCGGATGGCTCGCGCTCGCGAGGCAGCGCGCCGACTCGGCCACCGAGCACTTCGGTGTGTCGATGCATCGTCGTGCCCCCGGCAGCCCCGCCGGTTGCCGGCTGGGCATGTCGGTGCCCAAGCGCCTCATCCCGGGCGCGGTCGATCGCAACCTTCTGAAGCGCGTGGCTCGCGAAGCCTGGCGGCTGGCCGACTGGCCGGCCGATGCCCGGCCTGAGCGCGCCATGATCCGGCTGCGCCGCCGCAGCGACGGCTGGCGCGACATGCCGCGTGGCGCCCTCAAGCGCCTGTGGCGGGCCGAGCTCGATCTGCTCGTGCGTCGCGCCCGGGCGCGGGCGCTCGCATGAGTTCTCAGCCATCGCGGCTGGTGTCGGCGGCTCGATCGGCCGCAGCGGCGCCAATCCACGCCTACCGCTACGCGATCAGCCCGCTGCTGCCGCCGTCGTGCCGCTTCTACCCGAGCTGTTCGGCCTATGCGATCGAGGCCCTCGGCAGTCATGGCCTGCTGCGCGGCGGCTGGCTGGCTGCGCGTAGGCTTTGTCGCTGTCATCCCTGGAACCCTGGGGGCATCGATCCGGTGCCGCCCTCCGCCACGTCGGAATGATCCCCATGCAAGTGCAGCGCACCATACTCTGGGTTGTGTTCACGATGTCGTTGCTGTTCCTCTGGGACGGCTGGCAGCGCCACCAGGGCAAGCCGTCGCTGCTCAGCGGCGACACCTCCGCGCAGAAAGCCGATGCGCCGGCCAAGGCCGATGCTCCGGCGGCCGCGGCGGCGGCGCCGGCTGGCGGCTCGGCCGTGCCCAGCGCGCCGGCCACGACGGCCGGTGCGTCTGCCGTGCCAGGTGCCGCGCCGGCGCAGCCCGCGCCCGCGCCAGTGGCGGTCGGCAACACGCCCGCCAGCGAGCTCGTCTCGCTGGCCAGCGACACCATCGCGCTCAGGATCGACCCGGTGGGCGGTCAGGTGCGGCGCGCCGAGCTGCTGCGCCACAAGGCTGGCACCGAGTCGCTCACGCCCAACAACGGCCATGTGGTGCTGCTGCAGGACGACCCGGGCCGGGTCTATGTCGCGCAGTCGGGGCTGGTGGGCGCGCCAGGCGGCGCCAGCTTCCCCACGCACCGAACGCCGTTTGCCATCGCCGAGGGTCCCCGCAAGCTCGAGGGCGATGCGAAGGCCGTGGAGCTGACCCTCACGGCCGAGTCGGGTGGTGTGAGGCTCACCCGCACCTATCGCCTGGAGCGCGGCTCCTACGTGATCGGCGTGCGCGACGAGGTCACGAACATCGGCGAATCGCCGCTGCGGCCCACGCTGTACATGCAGCTCACCCGCAATGGCGAGTTCACCAGCGAGGCCGACCTCAAGGCGCGCAACAACTCGGCCTTCACCTTCTTCACCGGCGGTGCCGTCACCTACGCCGGCCCGGTGGTCTACACCGAGGAAAAGAAGTTCCAGAAGGTCGACTTCGCCGACATCGAGAAGAAGAAGGCCGAGTTCGTCAAGAGCGCCTCCGACGGCTGGGCCGGCATGATCCAGCACTACTTCGTGACCGCCTGGCTGCCCACCGACCAGGCGCAGCGCGAGTACTACGCCAACCGCGTCGACAACAACCTGTATGCAATCGGCGCGTTGCAGCCACTGGCCGAGATCGCGCCGAAGGCCAGCGTCAAGACCGAGACGCGCCTGCTGCTCGCCCCGCAAGACCAGCGCATGCTCGAGGCGGTTGCGCCCGGGCTCGACCTGTCCGTCGATTACGGCTGGCTCACGCCGCTGGCCAAGCCCATCTACTGGCTGCTCGAGATGTGCCACCGCGTGGTGGGCAACTGGGGCTGGGCGATCGTGCTGCTCACCATCATCATCAAGACGCTGTTCTTCCCGCTGCAGGCGGCCAGCTACAAGTCGATGGCGCGGATGAAGGCCGTCACGCCGCGGATGATGCAGATCCGCGAGCGCCACGGCAACGACCGCCAGAAGATGAACCAGGCCATGATGGAGTTGTACCAGCAGGAGAAGATCAATCCGCTGGGCGGCTGCCTGCCCATCGTCGTGCAGATTCCGGTGTTCATCGCGCTCTACTGGGTGCTGCTTGCCTCGGTCGAGATCCGCAACGCGCCCTGGATAGGCTGGATCCAGGACCTTGCCGTGCCCGATCCCTGGTACATCCTGCCGGCCGTGATGGCGGGCACCATGTTCATCCAGGTGAAGCTCAACCCCACGCCGCCCGATCCGGTTCAGGCCAAGGTCATGATGGCCATGCCGCTGATCTTCTCGGTGATGTTCTTTTTCTTCCCCTCGGGACTGGTGCTGTACTGGCTGGTCAACAACGTCTACTCGATCGCGCAGCAGTGGTACATCACCAACGCGATCGAGAAGGCGGCGGCTGCCAAGAAGGCCTGAGCGCCGTACGCCGCGGGCAGCACCGCGCGCGATGGCCCAGCCCATCGAGGGCTCGACCCAGCCGATCGCGGCGATTGCCACCGCCGCGGGCCGCGGCGGCATCGGCGTGGTGCGGGTGTCGGGCGTGGGCCTTGCGCCCGTCATCGACGCGCTGCTGGGGCCCGCGCAGGCGCGGCGGCTCGCGCCGCGCACGGCGCTGTACGGGCCCTTTCTCGATGCCCAGGGCGACGAGATCGACCGCGGCCTGGCGCTGTGGTTTCCGGCGCCGCACTCCTACACGGGCGAGGAGGTGCTCGAGCTGCAGGGCCACGGCGGCCCGGTGGTGATGCAGATGCTGCTCGAGCGGGTGCTGCAGGCGGGCGCGCCGCTGGCGCTGCGCCTGGCCGAGCCCGGCGAGTTCACGCAGCGCGCCTTCCTCAACGACAAGCTCGACCTCGCACAGGCCGAGGCCGTGGCCGACCTCATCGATGCGAGCACCGGCCAGGCCGCGCGCTCGGCGGCGCGCTCGCTCGCGGGAATGTTCTCGCGCGAGGTGCACGCGCTGCTCGAGCCGCTGATCGACCTGCGCATGCTGGTCGAGGCCACGCTGGATTTCCCCGAGGAAGAGATCGACTTCCTGCAGCGCGCCGACGCCGTCGGAAGGCTCGCGCGCCTGCAGGCGATGCTGGCGGCGCTGCTTGCGCGAGCGAGGCAGGGTGCGCTGCTGCGCGAGGGGCTCGACGTGGTGCTGGCCGGCGAGCCCAACGTGGGCAAGAGCAGCCTGCTCAACGCGCTGGCCGGGGCCGAGGTGGCCATCGTGACGCCGGTGGCGGGCACCACCCGCGACCGCGTGCGGCAGGCGATCTCGGTGCGCGGCGTGCCGCTGAACATCATCGATACCGCCGGGCTGCGCGACACGGACGACGAGGTCGAGCGCATCGGCATCGCGCGCACCTGGGAGGCGGTGGCGCAGGCCGACGTGGTGCTGCACCTGGTGGCCATGGATGCCGATGGTTGCGCGAGCAACGATGTGCTCGCCGCGGCAATCGCGCAGAAGCTGCCTGCGGGCGTGCCGGTGCTGCGGGTGGTGAACAAGATCGACCGCGCCGGTGCGCCGGCGCGCCTCGAGCGCGATGCCGCGGGGCAGCCGGCCGAGGTGTGGCTGTCGGCGCGCGAGGGGCAGGGGGTGGAGTTGCTGCGCGAGGCGCTGCTGGAGCTGGCCGGCTGGCAGTCCACCGGCGAGAGCGTGTTCATCGCGCGCGAGCGACACCTGGCGGCGCTGCGCGCCGCGCAGGCGCATCTGGACCGGGCGGCGGAGCGGGCGGGTCAGGGCGACAGGCAGCTCGACCTGTTTGCCGAGGAACTGCGGCTCGCGCAGGAGCGGCTGGGGGAGATCACCGGTGAGTTCTCGGCGGACGATCTGCTGGGGGTGATTTTCGGTCGGTTTTGCATCGGGAAGTAGGCGGGTACGCTGCGCCCTCTCGAAGACGATCTGCCCCCCGCCTGCCCAGGGGCTCTTGCGTGACCACGAAGGCGTTTATACAGAGCTTTGGAAAGTTAGCGCGCCAAGATAACTTCGCAAACACCGCTATAGACCGCGCCCCAGCGAGCCCGTATCGACAGGTATCCACACGATCCGCATCGAGGCGTCTGAGGGGCGATCGTTGCCTGTGATCCTCGCTCCCCGGTTACGCCAGGCTCCGCTGCGACTGAGCAATGTTGCCGCCGCCAGGGACGATGCCAGCCGCGGCCTGCGTGCACGTGCCTGTTCGACGAGTTCATGGAGCGCATCAACCCGGGCGCCGATTGGCGCCACTCATGACGTCGCTTCCGAGCCTGACGCCTCCCGCCCGCCCCCTCAAACCCAGCCCTGCCGCCACACCCGGGGGTCGGTGAGGTCGCGCCAGTGCAGCTGCAGCACGCGGCCGGAGTGCACGGCCTCGAGCTCGATTCGCTCGATGCGCACAGCGGGCGGCTCGGGTTCGATCACCCGCACCACCACGAAGTGCTTCTCGCGGTTCAGGGGCCGCACCGCGGTCCATTTGCTCAGCAGCAGCTTCTTCGGGCTGAGGGGGTTGCGGCGTGCCGGCGCGGCCGCTGGCGTTGCTGCATCGGGCGTTGCGGTCGGGGCCGGTCGCTTCGTCACGGCGCGGCACTCCTGCGCAGGTCGCGCTCGGCGGCTTCCAGCCGGGCGTCTTCGATCTCGCGCAGCACGGCGCTCAGGTCCACGGCGCCCGGCCTGGGTTCGTAGCGGCCGGTGAGCGGGGTCTCGGGGCTCAGACGGCCCGCGGCGTACAGGTCCCAGATCTCGGGCCCATAGCGCGTGTCGCGCAGCTCCGGCGCGTGCTGGCCGAAGAAGCGGCGCAGGTTGTCGACGTCGCGCATCAGCATGCGAGGGGCATGGTTGTTGCCGGCGGCGTCCACCGCCTGCGGCAGGTCGATGATGACCGGGCCGTCGTGGGCCAGCAGGATGTTGAACTCCGAGAGGTCGCCGTGCACGATGCCGGCGCACAGCATGCGCACCACCTCGCGCAGCAGCAGCGCGTGATGCTCGCGCGCGGCCTCGGGCGTGTAGGGCACATCGTTCAGGCGCGGGGCGGCGTGGCCATCGGCGTCGGCCACCAGCTCCATCAGCAGCACGCCTTCGAAGAAGAGGTAGGGCCTGGGCACGCGCACGCCGGCCGCGGCCAGGCGGAACAGGGCGTCGACCTCGGCACTCTGCCAGGCGGCCTCCTGTTGCTCGCGCCCGTACCGGGTGCCCTTGGCCATGGCCCGCGCCTGGCGGCTGTTCTTGACCTTGCGGTTTTCGGTGTAGTCGACCGCCTGCCGGAAGCTGCGGTGGGTGGCGGCCTTGTAGACCTTGGCGGCGCGGGTGTCGTCGCCGCAGCGCACCACGAACACCTCGGCTTCCTTGCCGCTCCGGAGTTGCCGCGACACGCTGTCGATGAGGCCTTCGTCGATCAGCACTTGCAGGCGGGGCGGTGTCTTCATCGCTGCATTATCGGCGATTTGCGATCCCGCTCTGCGGGGCTGCCCGGGCCATCTCGCGGATGCGCTGCCGTCGCGCATTCAGCGCAGCTCACCCCCGCCGCAGCACCCGTGCGCGCGGCGCGCGTCGCAGGAACCCGACGGCCATGCCGCAGAAAATCGGGGTGGCGATGGCGTATCGCGCGAAGAGGACCTGAAACACCGCTTCCGGCAGGCGCTGGAGATAGGAAAAGCTGTGGTGTGCGCTTGGCAGGGGCAGGCAGTACGCGAATCCCGCCAGGCAAAGCACGGCGCCCGAGTGCATGCAGGCCTTCAGGAGCACGAGCGATGCCGAGCAGCATGCCGGCCAGCATCAGCAGCGAGAACAGGGCGAAACCGCGCTCCAGGCGCAGGCGGTTCAGCGGCCGGAAGAAGACGATCGAGGGCGGCGGATACAGAGACCCCTGCAGGCTCAGCAGACGGGCATCGTGATGGAGATGCGCCGGGGTTAAGCGAGGTTTGTCATCATCGAACCGATCGCCCTGGATACGACCGCGCTCGACCGTCGGGCGTTCGCGGGGCAGGATAGCAAAGAGCGGCCGGGGGGCCGCGACCGGTTCGCCACCACAAGGAGAGATCGATGACCCAGGGCTCGCTCGGCAAGATGCTGGTCGGCAACGTGCTGACCACCGCCGCGATCCGCTTCCCCGACAGGGAGTCGATCGTCTGCACGGCCACTGGCCGGCGCTTCCGGTATCGCGAGACCAACGCGCGCTGCAACCGCCTCGCGCACGGGCTGATGGCGCTGGGCCTGGCCAAGGGCGACGTGGTGGCTTTCCTGTCGACCAATCGCGCCGAGATGGTCGAGATCTACTTCGCGCTGGCCAAGACCGGCATCGTGGGCATCCCGATCAACTACCGGCTCGCGCCGGCCGAGGTGGTGGAGCTCATGCGCGCGATGGGCGCGGTGGGGCTGATCTGCGAGGCGCGCTTCAGGCCGGTGGCGCAACAGGTGGCGCAGGCGCTGCCGGCGGTTCGCCGGATGGTGGCGATCGGCGATGCGGCGCCCGACTGGGCGCACGACTACGAGGCGCTGCTCGCGAGCTCGCCCGAGCACGAGCCCGAGGTGGCGATCGAGGAGTCCGACCCCTACTACTTCAATCTCACGTCGGGCACCACGGGGCTGCCCAAGGCGTACGTGCTCACGCAGTTCAACAACAGTTCGATCGGCGCCTTCATGGACGGCATCGACCTGTCGCGTCGCGACGTGGTCATGACGGTGTTCCCGATGTTCGGCCGCGTGGGGTTCGCGTGGACGCTGGGCGCGGCGATCTTCGGGCTGAAGAACGTGCTGATGAACTTCGCCCCGGCCGAGTGCCTGGCGCTGATCGAGCGCGAGAAGGTCACGATCGTGAACCTGGTGGCGACCATGGGCGCGATGCTGCTGGCCGAGAAGAGCCTGGCCGAACGCGATCTCTCGTCGTTGCGCGCCGTGGTCTACGCCGGCTCGATGCTGCCGCCCACGGTGCGCGACCAGACCATCGCGCGACTTTGCCCGTCGCTCTACGAGTACTACGGCATGCAGGAGACCGGCGCTCTGGTGCTGAGCACGCCCGAGGATCGCATCGCCCGCCCCGACTCGATCGGGCGGGTGGTGATGTTCGCCGAGATCCGCGTGGTCGACCCGTCCGGCCGCGCGGTGCCGGCCGGGGAAGTGGGCGAGATCTGCGGCCGCTCGCCGAGCACCATCACCGGCTATTTCGACAATCCCGCCAAGACGGCCGAGACCTTCCGCGACGGCTGGCTGCACACCGGCGACCTCGGCCGCCTCGACGCCGAGGGCTACCTCACCATCAGCGGCCGGGTGAAGGACATGATCATCACCGGCGGGCAGAACGTGCACGCGGCCGAGGTCGAGGCTGCCATCCTCGCCTATCCGGGCGTGGCCGATTGCGCGGTGATCGGCCTGCCCGACGACCTCTGGGGCGAGGCGGTGAGCGCGGTGGTGGTCCCGGCCAGTGGCGCCGCCATCGACGAGGACGCGCTGAAGGCCTGGTGCCGCGAGCGGCTGGCCGGCTTCAAGACGCCCAAGCGGGTGTTCGCGCAGGCCGACCCGCTGCCGCGCACGCCCACCGGCAAGGTGCAGAAGTTCCTGCTGGTCGAGCGCTACGGCGAGGCGGGGGCGACGAAGGCATGAGCGACATCAGCACCGCGGGCGATGCCACGGCGACGGTCGCGCCGCGTACCGCGTCACCGACGCCGCACCGCATCGTCATCGTCGGCGGCGGCGCCGGCGGGCTGGAGCTCGCCACCCGCCTGGGCGATACGCTGGGCCGGCGCGGCCTGGCCCACGTCACCCTGATCGAGAAGTCGCGCTCGCACTTCTGGAAGCCGCACCTGCACGAGATCGCCGCCGGCAGCATCGATCTGCACGCGCATGCCACCGACTACCTCGCGCAGTCGCACTGGCACGGCTTCCGTTATCGGGTGGGCGAGATGGTCGGCCTCGATCGCGCGCGCCGGCAGGTGCAGGTGTCGCCCATCCTCGACGACGACGGCACGCCGGTCTCGGCGCCCTATGTGCGCGAGTACGACACGCTGGTGATGGCGGTGGGCAGCCAGACCAACGACTTCGGCACGCCGGGCGTGGAGCGCCATGCGATCGCCCTCGAGACGCCCGCGCAGGCGCAGCGCTTTCATCGTCGGCTGGTGAATGCCTGCCTGCGGGCGCACATGCAGGGCGTGCCGCTTGCGCCCGGCCAGCTGCAGGTGGCGATCATCGGCGCCGGAGCCACCGGCGTGGAGCTCGCCGCCGAGCTGCACAAGGCCACCCGCACGCTGGTGTCCTACAACCTCGAGCGCATCGATCCCGAGCGCGACATCCGCATCCACC
>JBILUW010000298.1:0-4546 GCA_044370795.1 Burkholderiaceae bacterium | reverse complement strand
ATCTGTCGGCAGCCCTCACCCTTGACCGACAGTCCCAGGCCAAGGCCGAGGCCGCGCGCGATCGCCCCGAGCTCTACAAATTCGGTCGCGTTCCGGGCACTCGAGAGCTCGTCGTACGACCCACCTACGTGATGATCTACCGGGTCCTGCCCGGTGAGATCGAGATCCAACGCCATGGGAACCGTGCGCAAGACCATCACCCTGACCGAGCAGCAGGACGACCGGATCAAGGCCAGGATTCACGCCGGTCACTACAGCAACGACAGCGAGTGCCTGCGCGACCTGATCAGGCGTGAGCAGCAGCGCGACGCCGACCTCGAGGCCATCTGGCTTTGCACGCGATCAGCCTGGGGTCGAGCCCAGGCTGATCGCTACATTGATCTTCTCGGGTCGAAGGTTCCGGCATCGTCGTTGTGCGGGTTCTGCACCACCGCATGGACGCCCCTCGCCATCTCTGACCCTCAGCTCCTCGCCCCGGTGCGACAATCCCGCGATCGCGCGCCCGGAGCCCCGTCCGCATGTCCGCCTGCATCTTCTTTCATCCCGAGGCCTACTCCACCGCCGGCCCCCGGCTGATGGGCCGCAACGCCGCGGGTGAGTCCTTCCTGCGCGGCTTTCTCGCCCACACGCAGGCCAACGAGTTCTGGGCACAGGTCCTCACCGCCAACGACGGCAAGCCCTTCGCCGAGGCCGTTGCCAGCGCCCGACCCGGCGCGCCGGTGCGCATCGTCGACAAGCACGCGCTGCCCGCGCTCGCGCAGGCCGGCACGGTCTACCACCCCGGGCCTGGCCTGGGCGAACACGCCTGGCAGCGCGCCGCCTTCGGCCACGCGGCCTGGAGCCTGTGCGGCATCACCCACACCACCGCCTCGGCCCGCGCGATGGACGCCATCGTCGAGCTGCTCAGCGCGCCCGTGCAGCCCTGGGATGCCCTGATCTGCACCAGCCAGGCGGTCAAGGCCAACGTCACCGTCATGCTGCAGGCGCAGGCCGAGCACCTGCGCGAGCGTCTGGGCGCAAGCCGCTTCGTGCTGCCGCAGGTGCCCGTGATCCCGCTGGGCATCCATGCCGACGACTTCGCCTACACCCCGCAGCAGCGCGCCGACGCGCGCCGTGCGCTGGGCGTGGAGCCCGACACCCTGGTGGTGCTCTTCGTGGGCCGGCTCTCGTTTCACGCCAAGGCGCATCCTTTGGCCATGTACCAGGCGCTCGAGCGCGCCGCGGCCCGCACCGGCCGCAAGGTGTTGCTGGTGGAGTGCGGCTGGCACGCCAACGACTTCATCGTGAAGGCCTACGCCGCGGCCGCCGCGCTGGCCTGCCCCAGCGTGTCGGTGCGCACGCTCGATGGCCGCGTGTCCGCCGACCGCCTCACGGCCTGGGCCGGGGCCGACGTCTTCTGCTCGCTCTCCGACAACATCCAGGAAACCTTCGGCATCGTGCCCATCGAGGCCATGGCTGCCGGCCTGCCGGTGGTGGTCTCCGACTGGGACGGCTACCGCGACACCGTGCGCGACGGCGTCGACGGCTTTCGGGTGCCCACCCTCATGCCCGCGGGCGGCCTGGGCGGCGATCTCGCCGTGCGCCACGCCGTCGAGCAGGACACCTACGACATGTACTGCGGCCACACCTGCACGCTGGTGGCGGTCGATGTCGAGGCCACCACCGAGGCCTTCGCCCGGCTGTTCGCATCGGCCGAATTGCGTGGCCGCATGGCCGAGGCCGGACGGCAGCGCGCCCGCGAGGTCTACGACTGGGCGGCCATCATCCCGCAGTACGAGGCGCTGTGGGTGCAGCTCGCCGAGATCCGCCGCGCCCAGCCCGCGGGCCCCGGTGGCGCGCCGGGCGCAGGCAACCTGCGGCACCCCTGGCCGGCGCGCGCCGATCCCTTCGACCTGTTCGCGGCCTACCCCACCCGCCCGATGGCCGAGACCATGATGCTGGGGCTGGTCGATGCCGATGCATCGGCCGCATGGACGAGGCTTGCGGCCATGCGCGCTCTGGCCATGGTTGATTTCGCGAAATACGTGCTGCCCGACGAGTCCGAGCTGCGCGCGGTGCTCGAGGCCGCCGCCGCAGGCCCGCGCGCTGCGCGCGATCTGGTGAGCGCGATCGCGCCGGCCCGTCAGGCCTTCGTGTATCGCGCGCTCGTCTGGCTGGTCAAGCTCGGCGTGCTGAGGGTGGCGTGATGACGGGAATCGACAGGAAGGTTGCGGGCGCAACCATGTCGGCGGCGCCAGCAGGGGCCGGGGCCGGCGCGGCAGCGCCCGGTGGCCGCCGTCTGCGCGTGCTCTTCATTCACCAGAACTTCCCCGGGCAGTTCAAGTTCCTGGCGCCGGCGCTCGCGGCCATGGGCCACGAGGTGGTGGCCATGACCATGCAGCGCGTGCAGACCGCGCAGTGGCAGGGCGTGCGCCTGGTGCCCTATCAGGCCGCCCGCGGCACCACCGCCGGCGTTCACCCCTGGGTGAGCGACTTCGAAACCAAGACCATACGCGGCGAGGCCTGCTTCCGGGCGGCGCTGAAGCTGCGCGAGAGCGGCTTCACGCCCGAGATCATCGTGGCCCACCCCGGCTGGGGCGAGAGCCTGTTTCTCAAGGAGGTCTGGCCGGCCGCGCGTCTGGGCATGTACTGCGAGTTCTTCTACCGCTCGCAGGGCGCCGACGTGGGCTTCGACCCCGAGTTCCCGGCCACCGACCCCGGCGACGTCTGCCGGCTGCGCCTGAAGAACCTCAACAACCTGCTGCACTTCGAGATCGCCGATGCCGGCATCTCGCCCACGCGCTGGCAGGCCAGCACCTTCCCCGAGCCTTTCCGCTCGCGTATCGCCGTCATCCACGACGGCATCGACACCGCGGCCATCGCCCCCGACCCGGCCGTGCGCATCACGCTCGACGGCGGGCTCACGCTCACGCGCGCCGACGAGGTCATCACCTTCGTCAACCGCAACCTCGAGCCCTATCGCGGCTACCACGTCTTCATGCGCGCGCTGCCCGCGCTGCTCGCCAGCCGGCCGCGCGCGCGGGTGCTGATGGTGGGTGGCAACGACGTCAGCTACGGCGCGCGCCCCACCGACGGGCGCAGCTGGAAAGACATCTTCCTCGACGAGGTGCGCCCGCGCATCCCGCCGGCCGACCTCGCCCGCGTGCATTTCCTGGGCAACCTGCGCTACGACCACTTCCTCGCGCTGCTGCGGCTCTCGAGCGTGCACGTGTACCTCACCTACCCGTTCGTGCTCAGCTGGAGCCTGCTCGAGGCGATGAGCGCGGGCTGCGCCATCGTCGCCAGCGACACCGCGCCGCTGCGCGAGGCCATCGAGCACGACCGCACCGGAAGGCTGGTGGGCTTCTTCGACGTCGATGGCCTGGTGCGCGAGGTGGGCGCGCTGCTCGACGACCCCGCCGCCCGCGCGCGGCTGGGCGCGGCCGCGCGGGCCTTCGCCTGCGAGCACTACGACCTGCGCACGGTGTGCCTGCCGGCGCAGCTGCGGTGGGTCGCGAGCCTCGCGACCGCGCAGGCGTGAGCGAGCTGCGCGCCTGGCGCGAGGCGCAGGCCGAGGGCGCCGCCCAGGCCGACCCCGAGGCCCGCCGCGCGGCCCTCACCGCCTCGCAGGCCCGGCGCCGCGCCATCGTCGATGAGCTTGCACGGCGCACGCTGCTGCGCCTGCTGGCCGCGCCCGTGGGCAGCCCGGCCGCGCGCGATGCATGGCTCGCGATGTTCTGGTTCAACCACTTCAGCGTCTTCGCGGGCAAGGATCTCGTCGGCGCGGCGCTGCCCGATTACCTCGAGCAGACCATCGCGCCGCGCATCCGCGGGCCGTTTGCCGAGCTGCTCGAGGCGGTGGTCTCGCATCCGGCCATGCTCGTCTACCTCGACAACGTGCGCAGCACCGCGGGCCGGCCCAACGAGAACCTCGCCCGCGAGCTGCTCGAGCGCCACGCCCTGGGCACCGACGGCGGCTACACGCAGGCCGACGTGCAGGCCGTGGCCCGTCTGCTCACCGGCTTCGGACTGCGGCCGCTGCGCGAGACGCGCTGGCCGGCGGCGCAGGCCGCGCTGGTGCGCGAGCGTGGCGAGTTCCTGTTCGATCCGCGCCGCCACGACGGCGGCGACAAGCGCGTGCTCGGCACGGTCATCGCGCCGGCGGGCTATGACGAGCTGCCCGCGCTGTGCGCGCTGCTCGCGGCGCACCCGGCCACCGCGGCGCACCTCGCCAGGCGTCTGGCTGTCTGGCTCATGGGCGATGAGCCGCCCGCGGCGCTGGTAACCCGCGCCGCGCGGGCCTACCTCGCCGAGGGCGCCAGACTGTCGGCCATGCTTGCGGTGCTCGAGCCGGCGGCCGATGCGGCCGGGGAGGCGGTGGGCGCGGCCGGCATGACAGGCCGCTCAGGCGGCCCGGGCGGACCGGATGGCCCCGGCGCCGCGGCCGGCGCCAGCCTCAAGCCGCCGCTGCGCTGGCTGATCGATGTCGTGGGGCTGCTTGCCGACGGCCGCGAGCCGCGCGATGCCGCACCGCTGCAGCGCTGGCTGGTCGAGCTCGACCATCCGC
>JBILUW010000297.1:0-4595 GCA_044370795.1 Burkholderiaceae bacterium | reverse complement strand
GGGCAGCAGGATGCCCAGGGTGGCCGCGGCCGCGCCCGCCCAGCCGCCGGCGTTCCAGCCCATCACCGTGACCAGCAGGATGTTGGGGCCGGGCGAGGCCTGCGCCAGCGAGATCGAGGCGGCGAACTGCGCGTCGGTGAGCCAGCCGTGCTGGCCGACCATCAGCCGATGCATTTCGGGCACGACCGTGATGCCGCCGCCAATCGCCAGCAGCGACATCAGCAGGAAGCGCGCGAACAGCTCGAGCAGGTCGGCGTGGCTCATCGGAGAGCCTCCGCGGCGGCGGGCGGATCGGCGCGGATCATGGGCGCAGCCGGCGCCAGGCCAGCGCCATGGCCACCGCGCCCGTGCCGGCGAGCACCGGCAGCAGCGGCCAGCGCAGCGGACCCACCGCCACGAAGGCCAGCGCAGCGAACACCCAGGCCGCGACGCCGCGGCCGCGCAGCGTGCCCGCGAGCTTGAGCGCCATCGCGATGACCAGGCCGGCACTCACCGCGGCCATGCCTTCGAGCGCGCGCACCACGACCGGCTCGCTCGCGTAGTGGCCGTACAGCGCGGCCAGCGCGATCACGATCGCCATCGGCGCGGCCATCATGCCGGCCAGCGCGGCAAACGCCCCGCGCAGCCCGAAGAAGCGGTCGCCGATCATGAGGGCGAGATTGCAGATGTTGGGGCCGGGAAGCACCTGCGCCAGCGACAGCGCCTCGGCGAAGGCCTGCGGCGTCAGCCAGCGGCGCTCCTCGACGATGGCGCGTTGCGCGAAGGGGAGCACGCCCCCGAAGCCGCGCAGGGCCAGTCCGTTGAACACCCGGAAAAGCTCGGCGAGGCTGGCCGGCCGCGGCCCGGAATCGCCCGACCCGCGGGGACTGGGCGGGTTGACGGCGGATGGGCGCATGGGAGCGATTGTCCCATGCGGCGAGCGATCGGTCGTTTCGCGCGGGCCGCTCGCGGATCGGCTCAGGTGGCGGGTACGGACTGCGGCGTGCTGGCGTCGGTGATCAGGCGGCTGGCCGGCAGCACCAGGCTGAAGGTGCTGCCGCGCCCGAGCGTGCTGGCGATCCGCAGTTCGCCGCCGTGGCGCTGGATGACGTGCTTGACGATGGCCAGGCCCAGCCCGGTGCCGCCGGTTTCGCGCGAGCGTCCGCGATCGACCCGGTAGAAGCGCTCGGCCAGGCGGGGCAGGTGCTCGGCGGCGATGCCCAGGCCGGTGTCGGTCACCGACAGCAGGCCGACGCCGCGTTCGATGCGCCAGCCGATCTCGATGCGCCCGCCCTCGGGGGTGTAGCGCACGGCGTTGACGACCAGGTTGCGGATGGCGCTTTCGAGCTCGGTGGGCGCGGCGCTGACCGCTGCCGTGGCATCGAGCCGGTAGACGATCTCGTGCCGACCCTGCGAGAGGGCGGCGGCCTCGGCGCCGACGGCGCGGGCCATCGCGCCGACGTCGATGCGCGCCGACTCGGGCGGCGCGGTGGAGCTTTCGAGCGTGGCGAGGGTGAGGAGATCCTCGACGAGCCGCTGCATCGTCTGGCTCTGGCGCAGGATGGTGCCCAGATACTCGCGCCGCGTGGGTTCGTCGAGGGGCAGGTCGAGCAGCGTCTCGGCGAAGCCGCCGATCACGGTGACCGGCGTGCGGATCTCGTGCGACACGTTGGCGACGAAGTCGCGGCGCATCGCGTCGAGGCGGGCGCGCTCGGTGAGGTCGCGGCTGATCAGCAGCTTGTGCTCGTCGTCGGGGCGGTGCAGGCGCAGCTCGAACAGCCGCCCGGGGCGGGTGGCGAGCGCGAGCACCGGCGGGCGGGAGTAGTCGGCCCCTTCGAGGTAGGTGATGAACTCGGGCTGCCGGATGAAGTGGTGGATGGGCCGGCCGGCGCCGATCACGCCGTGGAGCTCGCGGCCCGCATCGTTGCACCACTGGACGTGGTCGTAGCGGTCGAGGAGGACCAGGCCGTCGGGCAGCCTGTCGACGGCGCGGTGCAGCTTCTCGAGTTCGGCGGTGAGTTGCAGCCGGTGCTCGCGCTCGGTCTTGACCATGCGCGCGAGCCGGTCGATGAAGGGCTGCCAGACGCCACCGAAAGCCGGCACCTCGCGCTGGCGGGGCAGGGCGGCCCAGTGATGCAGCCGGGTCATGATCCAGGTGACCATCGCGGCCTGCACGACCAGCGCGAAGGCGAGCCACGCCAGTGCCGCGGTCTGACCGACGAACAGCCACAGCGCGGCGGCCACCGCCAGCGCGGCGGCGGTGGGCACCAGCGCGCGGATCCAGATCACGAAGGCAGCAGTCGGTAGCCGCCGCCGCGAACCGTCTCGATGAGGCGATCGAATCCGGTGGGCTGCAGCGCGACGCGCAGCCGGCGGATGTGCACGTCGACCGTGCGCTCCTCGATGTCGGCGCGATCGCCCCAGACCGCGTCGAGCAGGCGCGCGCGCGAGTGCACGCGGTCGGGGCGACTCATCAGGAAGAGCAGCAGCCGGTACTCGGTGGGGCTGAGCTCGACCGGCTCGCCGCGGGCGCTCACCCGGAAGGTGGCCGGGTCGAGCCGCAGGCCGGCGATCTCGAGGGCTTCGTCGGCTTCGGGGCGGGCGGTGCGCCTGAGCATCGCCCGCACCCGCGCGATCAGCTCGCGCGGCGAGAAGGGCTTGGTGACGTAGTCGTCGACGCCGGCCTCGAAGCCGGCGAGCTTGTCGCCCTCGTGCGCGCGGGCGGTCAGCATGAGGATGGGCAGCTCGCGCGTGCGAGCATCGCGGCGCAATCGGCGAGCGATGTCGACGCCGGGGCTGTCGGGCAGCATCCAGTCGAGCAGCAGCAGATCGGGCAGCGTGGCGTCAAGGTGCTGGCGAGCGCAGGCGGCGTCGGGCGCGATCACGACAGTGTAACCGGCGTGGCGCAGGTTGACGGCGATCAGCTCGCCGATGGCGGGTTCGTCTTCGACGACTAGGATGCGGGCGGTCACGGTCTCGGAGAATATGACCGCCGCGTGACGTTTTGATGACGACCGGGCGGTGCCGGGTCGGCTTCGTCGACGACTCAGTCGGCGAGGTTGAAGAAACTGCGCCGGCCGCGCATCTCGACGATCTGGCGCACCAGCGTGGCGAAATCCTCGTCGCGGGCCACCGGGTTCAGGCGTTCGGTGTTGACGATCATCAGCGGCGCCGCCTCGTAGTGATGGAAGAAGCGGCTGTAGGTTTCGCCGAGCTCGCGCAGGTAGCTCTCGGAGATGTCGGCCTCCATCGCGATGCCGCGCTGGCGCACCCGCGCCACCAGCTGCTCGGGCTGGGCCTGCAGGTAGATGACCAGATCGGGCACCGGCGCCTGCGGCTGCAGTGTCGCGAAGATCTGCTGGTAGAGCGCCAGTTCGTCGTCGTCGAGCGTGAGGCGGGCGAACAGCGGGTCCTTGTCGAGGAGGAAGTCGCCGACCACCGCCTGCGAGAACAGATCGCGCTGCGCCAGCTCGCGCAATTGCGCGACCCGCTGGAACAGGAAGAACAGCTGCGTGGGCAGCGCGTAGCGCGCACCGTCGCGGTAGAAGCGCTCGAGGAAGGGGTTGGCCTCAGGATCCTCGAGCACCGGCCGCGCGCCGAAGCGCTCGGCCAGGCGCCGGGCAAGCGAGGTCTTGCCCACGCCGATGGGGCCCTCGACGACGATGTGCCGGAACCGTTCGAAGGGCGAAGTGCTGCCCGGCGCTGCGTGGGTGGTCATCGGCGAGCTCCCGGCCCGGCTCGCGCGCTCAGGCGCGAAAGATGAAGTAGACCGCGCCGAGCAGGCACAGCGCGGCCCACAGGTAATCGAGCTTGAGCGGCTCGTTCATGACCAGCATCGCGAAGGGCACGAACACCGCCAGCGTGATCACCTCCTGCAGGACCTTGAGCTGGGCCAGCGTGAAGTGGCCGTAGCCGATGCGATTGGCCGGCACCTGCAGCAGGTACTCGAACAGCGCAATCCCCCAGCTGACCAGCGCCGCCACATACCAGGGCCGGCTCGAGAGGTTCTTGAGGTGCCCGTACCACGCGATCGTCATGAACACGTTCGAGGCGACGAGCAGCGCCACCGTCTGCACCGGCACCGGGATGGCGGACAGGCCGGCCACGGGCTCAGGCCGCCGCGGCGTCGGGCAGCGGATCGCAGCGCTGGCCGGCACAGGCCGCCAGCAGCGGGGCGATCGGGCCGTGCCCGGGAACGATCAGGTCGGGGCGCAGCTCGGTGAGCGGCGCCAGCACGAAGGCGCGCGCGTGCATGCGCGGATGCGGCAGCAGCAGTCGCGGGTCGGTGCAGACGCTGTCGCCATGCAGCAGCAGGTCGAGGTCGAGGGTGCGCGGTGCGTTGCGCCAGGGGCGCTCGCGACCGTGGCGCGCCTCGATCGCGTGCAGGGCATCGAGGAGCTGGCGCGGCGGCATCGCGGTGTCGAGTTCGGCGACGGCGTTCAGGTAATCGGGGCCGCCCGCCTCGATCGGCGCGCTGCGGTAGGTCCGGGAGCAGCGCAGCACCCGGGTGACTGGCAGGGCGTCCAGCGCCCGCACGGCGCTGGCCAGGCTGGCGCGGGCATCGCCCAGGTTGGCGCCCAGCCCGATGTAGGCGAGCTCACCCACGCGCGCCGAGG
>JBILUW010000296.1:0-4612 GCA_044370795.1 Burkholderiaceae bacterium | reverse complement strand
GGCCCCCCCCCGCTCGGCCCCACCCCGCTCGGCCCCCGGCTCGCCACCGGCAGGCTGCGCGCGCGACGGCCCCGCTGCCGCCAGCAGCGCAGCCAGCAGCGCCGCGACCGCCGTCCGTCCCCTGACCATCACCATCTCCTCGAAGACCCGACCCGCGAGGCTCAGCACCGCCCCGCGAGGCCGGGCGGGCCTGCGCTACATTGGGCGCCATGATCGCACCGACACCATTCCAGCTGCATGTGGCCGATTCAGAACTCGCCGATCTGCGGATGCGCCTGGCGCAGACCCGTTGGCCCGACGAGCCCCCCATCCCGCCATGGTCGAGCGGCACCAGCGCAGCCTATCTGCGCGAGCTCGTGCGCTGGTGGGGCGGCGGCTTCGACTGGCGGGCCCAGGAGGCAGCGCTGAACGCGCTGCCGCAGTACACGGCGCCGCTCGGCGGCATTCGGCTGCACTTCCTGCATGTGCCTGGCCAGGGGCCGGCGCCGCTGCCGCTGCTGCTCTCGCACGGCTGGCCGGGCTCGGTCTACGAGTTCCTCGACCTCATACCCCGCCTGACCGATCCGGCGCGCTTCGGCGGCGATCCGGCCGATGCCTTCACGGTGGTGGCGCCGTCGCTGCCGGGCTTCGGCCTGTCGTTCACGCCGGGCCAGCCGCGCTTCGGCGGCGAGGCGATCGCCGAGCTGTTCGCGCAGCTGATGACCGAGGTGCTGGGCTACGAGCGCTACGGCGCCCAGGGCGGCGACTGGGGCGCGTTCATCACCTCGCGCCTCGCCCTGACCCATCCCGAGCGGCTCGCGGGCATCCACCTCAATCTGCTGGTGCTGCCGCGCGACGCGCAACCCGCGCCTGACGCCTCGGCGGCCGAGCGACGCTACTTCGAGGAGCTCGCCCACTTCCTGCGCGAGGAAACCGGCTACCAGTGGATCCAGGGCACCCGGCCCCAGACCCTCGCGTACGGGCTCACCGACTCGCCCGCCGGCCTGGCCGCCTGGCTGGTGGAAAAGTTCCGGGCCTGGAGCGACTGCGACGGCGACCCGTGCTCGGTCATCGACCGCGACAGGCTGCTGGCCAACCTCTCGCTGTACTGGTTCACCGGCGCCATCGGGTCGTCGTTCTGGCCCTACTACGCCCGGCACCACGGACCGTGGCCCATTCCCCCGGGGCACCGGCTCACCGTGCCCACCGGCTATTCGGCCTTTCCGAAGGAGATCCTGCGCCCGCCGCGCAGCCTCGCCGAGCAGGTCTACGACATCCGGGCCTGGCGCGAGCATGAGCGCGGCGGACACTTCGCCGCGCTCGAGCGCCCGGACGACCTCGCCGAGGACGTCCGGGCCTTCTTCCGTCCGCTCAGAGCCGCTCGACGATCGTGACGTTGGCGAGCCCGCCGCCCTCGCACATCGTCTGCAGGCCCCAGCGCTTGCCGCCCTGGCGCAGCGCGTGCACCAGGGTGGTCATGAGCTTGGTGCCCGAGCCTCCGAGCGGGTGACCGAGGGCGATCGCCCCGCCGTTCACGTTGAGACGCCCGGGATCGGCGCCAGTGGCCTTGAGCCACGCCACCGGCACCGAGGCGAAAGCCTCGTTGACCTCGAACAGATCGATGTCGTCGATGCTCATGCCGGCCTTCTTCAGCGCTTGCTGCGTGGCCGGCAGCGGCGCCTCGAGCATGACCACCGGGTCGTGGCCGATCACGGTCATGTGGTGCACCCGCGCCAGCGGCTGCAGGCCCAGCGCCTTCAGGCCGCGCTCGTTGACCACCATGACGCCGGAGGCGCCATCGCAGATCTGGCTGGCACTTGCGGCCGTCAGCACGCCGCCCTCGGCGATCAGCTTGACGCCGCGGATGCCCTCGAGCGAGGCGTCGAAACGGATGCCCTCGTCGACGGTGTGCAGTTCGTCGGTCAGGCTGCCGTCGGCCAGGCGCACGCGCACCGGCACGATCTCGGCCTGGAAGGCGCCGGCCTTCGTGGCGGCGGCCGCGCGCTGATGGCTGCGGAACGCGTATTCGTCGAGCTCGTCCTTGCCCAGGCCGTACTTCTTCGCGAGCATCTCGGCGCCGGTGAACTGGCTGAACTGCACGCCCGGGTATCGCTCCTGCTGGGCCGGGCTCATGTAGTTGCCGAAGCCGTTCTTGGCTGGCAGCGACACCGACAGACCCATCGGCACGCGGGTCATGCTCTCGACGCCGGCGGCGATGACGACGTCCATGCTGCCCGACATCACGGCCTGCGCCGCGAAGTGCAGGGCCTGCTGCGAGGAGCCGCACTGCCGGTCGACCGAAGTGCCAGGCACGGTCTCGGGCAGTTTCGAGGCGAGCACCGCGCCGCGAGCGACGTTGGTGGCCTGCTCGCCCACCTGACCGACGCAGCCCATGATGACGTCGTCGATCAGGGCGGGGTCGGCGCCGGTGCGGGCGACGAGTTCGTCGAGGACCTGCGCGGCGAGATCGGCGGGGTGCCAGCCGGACATGCGGCCGCCCTTCCTGCCGCCGGCGGTCCGGACAGCCGACACGATGTAGGCTTGCGCCATGATTGCTCCTTGAGTTGGGGTGTGCGCGCGCCGCGGCCGAGCGCGGCATGTCGGGGCGCGCCGGAGAGGCGCGCACGCGCCGAAATGGTACGGGATAGCACGGCGCAATGCCCGCCGGCGGGTTCCGCCGAAGCCGGCTTGCGCGACCTCATCGCCGTCGGCGAGCGCCCGGGTATACCTGAGACTGGTGACCCGCCCGAGACCTCACATGCCCTCCGACCGAATCCCCGCCGAACTCGACGATGCCGAATGCCACGGCCCCCGTCTGCCCGCGCTGCTGCTTGCCCAACCGCTCGCTGCCCAGCCGCCCGATCCGTCGTCTGAGCACGACGCCCGCAGCACCGCTCGTCGGTTGCCGGCGCGCCATCGTCGGCACGTGCTGCCAGGGGTTGCGGCGGTGCTCGCACCATGGATTGCCAGGAGGTGACCGCCATGTCAGCCATGATCGAGGAAGCCCTTTACGAGTGCGAATGCAATGCGCCGCTCACGGCCGCACGCTTCGATGAGCGCGCGATGGCCGCCGACGAGGTGCCCGCGCCAACCCCATCCGACCAGGTGTTCGACTGGGTCGTGCGCACCGTCTGCGATCCGGACTCGGTGATCGCGCGCGCCACCCGCGCTCAGGCCGGCCGCAGCGCCTGGCGCACGCTGGTTCACGCCTTCTAGGGGCGCACCGTCGGCCACGCTCGCTGGGCCGGACGCAGCCCCTCGAGGGCCCGCGACAGCCTGAGCACGCCGAGGTCGTCGAAGCGCTGGCCGATCACCTGCACGCCCAGCGGCATGCCCTCGGGCGTGTACGACCAGTTGAGCGAGGCGGCCGGCTGCTCGCTCATGCTGAAGGGGACCGTGTAGGCGATGTGCGACAGCGCATCGGTGGCGTCGTTGCCCGGGCTGGGTTGCTCGGCCGGATAGGCAACCACCGGCGACACGGGCGAGATCACGAAGTCGAAGGCGGCCACGGTGCGAACCGTCGATTCGCGCATGGCCATCACCCGGCCGTAGGCGTCGATGACGTCGCGCCCCGAGAACCCGCCCGCCCGCCACGTGCACCAGCGCTCGATGAAGGGCAGTACGCGGGCGCGGCGCGTGGAGTCCATGCCGACGATGTCGTTGTGCGAGCGGGCCTCGAAGAAGGCGCAGATGCCGTCGAGCATCGCGGCCGTGAGCCACGGCGTCACGAGCTCAACCACCGCACCGGCACCGGCGAGCGCGGCCGCCGCATCGGCACAGGCCTGCCGCACGCGCGGATCGAGCGCCAGCCCCACGCTCATGTCGGCCAGCCAGCCCACGCGCAGGCCGCGCAGCGGGAGGTCCTCGAGCAGCCCGGCGTAGTCGCAGGGCTGCGCAGGCAGGCTCATCCAGTCGCGCGCATCGGGCCGCGCCAGCGCCGACATCATCATGGCCGCATCGCGCACCGTGCGGGTCATGGGACCGGCCACGCGCCCCATGTAGGGCGGGTCGATGGGAATGCGCCCGAGGCTCGGCTTCAGGCCGTAGAGCCCGCAATGGGCCGCCGGCAGCCGCACCGAGCCGCCGATGTCGGTGCCCACGTGCAGCGGCCCGTAGCCGGCGGCGCCTGCCGCGCCCGCGCCCGAGGAGGAACCCGAGGTGCTGCAGGCCGGATTCCAGGGATTGCGCGTGATGCCGTGCAGCGAGGAAACACCGGCCGAGAGCATCCCGAAGTCGGGCATCGTGGTCTTGCCCAGGATCACGCAGCCGGCCTCGCGCAGCCGCGCAGCCGGCGGCGCATCGCGCGGCATCGGCACGTCGTCGGAGGCTGCCGTGCCCACGGGCGACGGATCGCCGCGGGTGTGGATGTTCTCCTTGATGGTCACCGGCACGCCGTCGAGGGCCGACAGCGGCCGCCCCGCTCGCCAGCGCTCCTGCGCGGCGCGCGCGTCGGCCAGAGCGGTCTCGCCATGCACGAGGTGCATGGCGTTGAGCAGCGGCTCGCAGGCGGCGATGCGCTCGAGCGCAGCGCGGGTGGCCTCGAGCGGCGACAGCGTGCCGGCGGCATAGGCGGCCGAGAGCTCGGCGGCGGTCAGGTCGTGCAGGGCGGTCATCGCTGCGATCTCCGTAGGCA
>JBILUW010000295.1:0-4613 GCA_044370795.1 Burkholderiaceae bacterium | reverse complement strand
CTCGACCACGCGCGCGGCATCGATCTCGCCGAAGCGCGCGATGTTCTCGGCGATCGTGCCGTCGAAGATCTCGATGTCCTGGGGCAGGTAGCCGATGTGCGGGCCGAGCTCGTCCTTGTTCCAGGGGAAGATCTCGGCGCCGTCGAGCCTGACGCTTCCCGCCAGCGGCGCCCACACGCCCACGAGCAGGCGCGCGAGCGTGGACTTGCCCGAGGCGCTGGGCCCGATCATGGCCACCACCTGGCCGGGTTCGATGACGAAGCCGACGTTCTTGAGGATGAGGTTGCGCGAACCCGGGGCGCCGGCCGACACCCCCTCCACCGACACCTTGCCGGTGGGCGTGGGCAGCGACATGCCCTTCGGCCGGTCGGGGAAGGCGCCCAGCACCTCGCGCAGGCGCTGGTAGGACTCGCGCCCGGCCACCATGGGGCGCCAGTTGCCGATCAGCTGCTCGATGGGCGCGAGGGCCCGGCCGGCAAGAATGGAGGCGGCGATCATCATGCCGGAGGTCATGGTGCCCTCGAGCGTCTCGAGCGCGCCCAGGCCCAGCACCAGCGACTGCAGCGCGATGCGCACGAACTTGGTCATGCCCGACAGCACGCCGGCGCGGTCGCTGGCGGTGGCCTGCATCGTGATGAAGCGCTGGTGACGCTCGGCCCAGCGGGCGCGCAGGTTGCCGAGCATGCCCATCGCCGCGATCACCTCGGCATTGCGCAGGTTGTTGGCGGCGAGGTTGTTGGCCTGCGCCGAGATCTTGCTCGACTCCTCGAGCAGCGGCCGCGAGACGCGCTCGGTGATGAGGGTGAGGATCGCGAGCAGGATGCCGCCGGCCAGCACCAGCACGCCCATGTGCCAGGAGAAGATGAAGATGACGATCATGTAGACCGGCATCCAGGGCATGTCGAACAGGGCGATCATGCCGCCGCCGGTGATCGACTGCCGCACGTTGAGCAGGTCGTTGAACATCTGCATCGTGTTGCTGCCGGGGCGCACGAGGTTGCGCTCGAAGGCGACGTTGAAGACCCGGTTGCGCAGCCTCTCGTCGAGCCGCATGCCGATGCGCACCATCACGAAGGTGCGCACCGACTCGAGCGCCGACATCAGGATGAACAGGCCCACCGTGATGATCGTGAGCATCTCGAGGGTGGTGATGTTGCGGCTCACCAGCACCCGGTCGTAGACCTGCATCATGTAGACCGACGGGGTGAGCGCCAGCAGGTTCAGGAACATGCTGAATGCGACGACCGCGATGAAGGCGTGCTTGAAGCTGGCGATCGCCTCGCGCAGCTCGGGCGAGCTCGGCGCGGTGGCGGGCATGGGCATGTTCATGGCGATGCGGGTTCCTGGATGGGGACGGGCCGGGGGTTGCGGATGGCGGCGATGCCCTGGACGACGTTGCCGCGCAGGCTCACCTGCACGACCGACTGCACGCCAGGCTGGCTGGCGAGGTGACGAACCTGGATCCACTGGGCCAGGCCCTGGCGGTTCAGGCGCCCGCCGGCCAGCGCGGCGAACATCGCGTACTTCTCGAGCGGCGGGGCCTGCAGCGCCACGCCGTTGAGCTCGAGCCACAGCGTGCACAGCAGGCAGGCCATGGCAGCATTGCCCTCGGGGAAGGGCTGCAGCCGCACCATGGCCACCGCCAGCTCGGCGGCCAGCTCGGAGAGCCGCGCGCGGCCGCCGGCCAGCGCGATGCGGGCGTAGGGCTGCGCGAGCGCTGCGTTCAGGAGCACGAGGTTGGGTTGGCCGCTGGCCGCGCCGTGTTCGGCCGCGAAGCGGTCCCAGGCGAGCTGCGCCACCCGCGGATGGATGGGGACCAGGGCCCGTTCAGACATCGTCGGGCTTGGGGGGAAGCGCGGGGCGGGCGGGCGCCGCAGGCACGGGCACGGCGGGCATCGCCGCTGCCCCGGGCACGAAGGCGGCCAGGCCGCGCAGCACCGTGCGATCGGCGCGCGCGGCGCGCTCGAGCGCCTGCATCTGCTCGAGCAGCGCCGGATCGTGCGCGAGCAGTTCGACCCCGCCGCGGGTCTCGATCAGCCAGAGCTGGTCGCCCTTGTCGACGCGCAGCCGCTGCAGCACCTCGCGAGGCAGCACGATGCCCAGCGAATTGCCGACGGTGGTGATCTTGACGCTGGTGAGGGAGACGGGCACGCGACAGGCCGGGGCTGGCTGGAACGGGGCGGATTATAACGAAAGTTATAACCGCCGCAAGACCAGACCCGGACCGGGGCCGGAGCCGTCGTCAGGCGAGCTCGGCGTATCGGCGCGCGATGGCGGTGAGTTCGTTGGCCACCAGCATGCGCAGCGCCGGCGGCCCGACCACCTCGCAGTGGCGACCGTACTGCAGCGCCACGCCCAGCCACTGGGCGGGATCGGTACAGGGCAGATCGACACGCAGCTCGCCGGTGCCGAGCAGCCGGGCGCGCTGCTGCGGATGCCACAGGCAGCGGACCAGTTCGGGCGCGCGCTCGGCGCTGAAGACCAGCCGCGCCCAGCGGCTGCGCTCGCCAGCAGGGCGGTCGGGCTCGGCGCCATCGGCTGCGCTGGCAGCCGGCGCGGCCCCGGCGGCAGACTGGTAGGCGCCGTCGAAGCGGTGGCCGAGTTCGTCGGGTGGCAGCATCAGGGCGTCGGACTCGGCCATCGTGGCCGTCTCGAGGATGACCACCGGAATGGAGCGACCACGATCGTCGGGGTGGGCCCAGGCATCGAGGAACCAGCGGCCCTCGTGCAGCACCAGACGCTGGGGCGAGACCTCACGCCCGAACAGCCGCGCCAGACTGGCATCGCGAAACGCCAGCGCCAGCCGCCGCCGGCGCAGCAGCGCCGCAGCCAGCGTGAGGAACAGGCCATCGGGCAGCGGGGCAGCGGGCGCGCCGAACAGCCGCACGCGCGCGGCGAGAAACGCGTCGGCATCGGGGGCTTCGGCTTCGCCCAGCAGCTCGCGCAGCCGCGGCTCGAGCGGCGCGAGCTGCGCCTGCAGCAGACCGGGGTCGAGGTCGGCTAGCAGACGCGCGGCCACCCGCAGCGCGCGCAACTCGTCGCCGTTGAACCACAGCCCGGGCAACCGGTGCCGCATCGACTCCCGCGCGTCGGCCAGGTGATAGCCACCGCGGGCGCGGTCGAAGACAATGGGTACCCCCATGCGATCGCGCAGGTAGGCGAGATCGCGGATGACGGTGGGGCGTGACACCCCAAGGCGGGCGATGAATTCATCCAGCCTGACGCCCGCGCGCTCGCGCAGCAGACGCTCGATCCTGTAGAAACGCTCGGTTCGATCCACGCGCGGCTTTCTTCACTTCGTGTTGTCGTTGCGGATGCCAGTGTAGGAGATGCGCAGGCTCAACGACTGAGCCTGGGTCCGAGACGTTTTCCAGGTTGTACCCCCATGCCTGCTCCCGACACCACCAGTGCCAGCGTGGCCGTCACCGATCCGGCCGGATCGCAGCCCCGCGCAACCGAGATCGCCGCCCTCACCTCGAGCTACCAGTGGGGCTCGGTTACCGGCGCTGGCGTCACGCTCACCTACAGCTTCCCGTGGGCCTCGTCGACGCAGGCGGTGTTCAGCGGGCCCGGCGGGTCGGCCTACTCGGCGCAAGGCGAAGACCAGGCCGCGCAGCGCTACGGACTGAACGCCGTCCAGCAGGGCGCCGCAGCCTCGGCCCTGAGGGTCTGGGCCGAAGTGGCCAACCTGAGCTTCGTGCAGGTGGCCGACACGGCCACCTCGGTCGGTGACATCCGCATTGCCTACAGCTCGGCTCTGCCCTCGGGCACCTGGGGCTGGGCTTACGGGCCCTACCCCGACTTTCCGGCCGGCGGCGACGTCTGGATCGCCACCACCGTCACCGACACGACCGCCACGAAGTGGGCGCCGGGCACGCGCAACCACATGTCGCTGATGCACGAGATCGGCCACGCCATCGGTCTGAAGCATCCGTTCGAGGAAACGCCGCTGATGCCGGCGGCTTACGACAACCGGCGCTACACCGTGATGGCCTACCAGGACGCCACGGGCGACCTCTATCCGCAGGCCGGAACCGTGGACGGGCGCTACGACTGGATCACCTACCAGGTGCTGCCCCAGACGCCCATGCTGCTCGACATCGCGGCCGTCCAGCACCTGTATGGCCCCAACCTCACCCACCGCACCGGCAACGACACCTACACCTTCGATCCGGCGGTGCCGTTCTTTCGCACGATCTGGGATGCCGGCGGGATCGACACGCTGTCGGCCACGGGCTACACCCGGGGCTGCGCGCTCGATCTGCGACCGGGTGCCTTCTCCAGCCTGCGTATCGGCCCGCCGGCCAATACGGGAGGGGTCACGCCCACCTACGATGGCACCGACAACCTGGCGATCGCCTTCGGCAGCATCATCGAGAATGCCGAGGGCGGAGCGGGCGCAGACACCCTCACCGGCAACGACGTCGGCAATCGGCTCTCGGGGGCGGCGGGCAACGACACGCTGGAGGGCGGCGCAGGCAACGACACCCTGACGGGCGGCGCGGGCGACGACCGGCTGGGAGGCGGCGCGGGCATCGACACCGCCGTCTATGCGCTGGCCCGCGCGGCGCTTGCGATCCTGCCGGCCGCCGGCGGCGCCTGGAGCGTGCGCG
>JBILUW010000110.1:0-11735 GCA_044370795.1 Burkholderiaceae bacterium | reverse complement strand
CTGCTGACCATCGCGCCGCCGATGAAGTCGCTGATCGCGATCGTCGTCCTGATGATCCTGCTGGGCTCGTTCATCGACCTGCTCGTGCAGGAGTTCACCCAGCGCATACCCGGCATCCTGCCCACGCTGCAGAAAATGCTGGTGCGCTGAGCACAGTCCGCCCCGCTAGGGTCGGCCCCAGTGGGCGGCGGGCCGGCCTGCCGCTACACTCGGTCATCTGCTTCAGGAACCGCGCACCATGTCCCCCCTCGATGGCCTCAAGACCAGCCTACTGCCAGGACTCGTCCTGCCTGAGCGCCCGGCGACGGCGCAGTCGGCCGCATCAGCGGCTGGCGCCGCCGCGCTGCGCTTCGACGGCTGGGACGCGCGCCCGGGTACGCCCAGCATCGTCGGCGAAGCCCGTTACGCCGGCAATCCGGCCGAGCACCGCGCGATCGCCCAGGACATCGCCGACCTGATCCTGGAGCCCAGCCGCTGAGCACGCCGGCCAGCCCGTCGCCCGCGCTGCGCGCCCAGCCCGACTGGGAGGCTGCCGGTCAGCGTCTTGTGGCCGCGCTCGCCGCGCAGCCCGACGACGATGCGCGGGTGCGCCTGGTCGATCGGGTCTGGTCGCGCTTCGGCGATGACCACTACGCTGCGTTCCTGCATCTGCTGTGCGCGATTCAGCAGTTCGGCAATCCGCGCGCCCGCGCCGTGGTCGCCGAGACGCTTGCCGCCGCGCTGGCCACCGCCCGCCTGCCGGCCGGGCGTCTGTCGGCCTGGGGCTCGGCCGGCGGCAGCGCGGCGCGGCGCGTCGGCCCCATCGAGTTCCTGTGCGCCTGGCACGCCCAGACCGGTTCGGCCAGGCCGCTGCCGCGCGCCGATTTCACGTTCGCGCTGCAGCGGCTGCTCGAACTCTTCGATACGTCCGAGAAGGCGCGCCGCCTCTACATCGAAGCGCTGCTCGCGCAGGCAGGCGCACCCATCGAGGGTGCCTTCAGCCGGCCCACCCGGATCCTGCTCGAGAACATCGCGCGGCGCTGGCGCGCCGGCGAGCCGGCCTCGCGGATCGCGACCCAGGCCACCGTCGCAACGACCGACCCCCAGGAGCGTTTCGGCGCGCCCGCCTGGCTGCCGCGCTGAGCCACCCCGCCGGGCAAGGCCAGGCAGCAACTCACCGCGCTGCCCGCAGCACCAGGCGCGAGATCAGTCGCGAGCGCCCGCGCCGCGGTCGTCCGGCGCCCCGAGCGGCTCGGCAAGGCGGATCCCGCCCACCGCGATGCCGCGCTCGCGCAACCGCCGCTCGAGTTCGCCCAGGCCGCGCTGCACCGCGTCGCGACTGCCGGGCTGCGAGCTCACCACCATGTAGAGGCCTCCCGGATCACGCATGAAGACGATCTGGTCGATCGGCCCGCTGCCATCGGGGAAGGTCATGCTCACCGGATCGCCGGGAGAGCCAGCCAGCGGCACCTGACGCAGCAGGAACTCGGCCATTCGCGCCGCGCCCGCAGGCAATGCGTCGGGCGTGCCGGTCGCGGCGGGCGGGCCCGAGGGGTCGGCCAGGGGCTGGCCGGCGCCAGCGATCCATCCGCCTGCGACCGCGCCATCGATCTCTCCCGCGCCATCCCCGAATGATTCGCGGTAGCGCGCCACCAGTTCGTCAAACGACGGCTGGCCGGCCGCAGCACCGCCGTGAACCGTGGCAGCCGGCGGCGCCGGCAGGGGCTCCTGCGCGACGCCGGCTGACGCCGGTGGGAACTGGCTCTCGGGCGCGACCGCCGCGCTCCCCCCGGCGGCGACCGGCCCAGCCCCCCCCTGAATGCCGTCGCCGGCCGCGATCGCCGATCCGTCACCAGCCTGTCCGGGCACGCCCGGAGCCGGCGGCGGCGCGACGCTGCCGGCAGCGGCGGCCGCGAGCAGCGCAGGATCAGCCGCCGTGACGCCGGCCTGCTCGGTCTGTTCGGCCTGCTCGGTCTGTTCAACTTCGAGAGCGGCGTCGTCGGCCTCGCGCTGCGCGGCATCGAGCGGCTCCCAACCCGGGATCGCGGCGGCCTCGTCCTGAGCCGCAGCCTGACCGGCAGGAACCTCGCCAGCCACGCCGCCGGCGTCGCTCTCAAGCCCCTGCATCGGTCCAGGCATGATCAGCGGTTCGGGGGCCGTGGCGGCGCGGCCATGCTCGGCCAGCGCCCGGTCGAAGCGCTCGCGCGCGGCCAGACCCGCCGCCGCCGTCGGCGGCTCGGTCGATGCAGCGCGCGCCGCGCCGCACGCCTCAGTCACCATGCTCATCGGAATCTCCTCGCAGTGAGCACCGCCGCTCGCGCGTCAGCCTGCTCCTCGGCCTGGGCCTCGGTCGCGAGCACGGCGCGGCGCCGCTGCATCTCGCCATGGCGCGTCTCGAGCGCCTCGTAGCGGGCGCGCTCCCGCACCCACTTGGCCTGAGCGCTGGCCAGTCCGGTGCGCGCCTCGTCGACCTTGCCCCGCCACCAGTCGATGTATTCGTCGACCTCACGCAAGCCGCGCCGGAACTCGGAGCGCCGCGCCTCGATCGTCGGCAGCAAGCGATGCAGGCGATCGGTAGCGCCCAGCACCCAGGCCTCGAAATCCGCGCTCGCGGCCAGCCACCGCTGGCGCACCGTCACGCCCTCGGCCAGCGTGCTCTCGGCCGCGAGCAGGGCCTCGCGGGCAGCGCGCATCGCCTGCTCGCTCGCGTCGAGCCGAATCCGGCGCAACCGCAGCAGCTGACGCATCTGCCCGGGCGCCGGCTCGATCACGAGATCACCTTGCCCATCTCGGCGAGCATCTGCTCGAAGACGATCGACTCGTCGGCAGACTGCGCAAGCAGCGCACGGATCGCCGGGTTGCGCTCGATGGCGGCATCGGAGATCTGATCGGTGCCCTGCTTGTACTCGCCGACCTGGACCATGAACTCGATCTCGGCGTGGCGCGCGAGCAACTGGCGGATCACCGACGCGGCCATCTGGTGCGCGGGCTGCGTGACGCGGTTGAAGACGCGGCTGAGACTGTCGAGCACGTCGATCGCCGGATAGCGGTGCTGCTGCGCGAGCTTGCGCGAGAGCGTGATGTGTCCATCGAGGATCGAGCGGACCTCCTCGCCGATCGGATCGGCGGTGTCCTCGTCCTCGAGCAGGACTGAATAGAAGGCGGTGATCGACCCGCGCGCGTCGTTGCCCGCGCGCTCGAACAGCCTGGGCAGCTCGGCGAACACCGACGGCGGGAAACCGCGTCGCACGGCCGGCTCGCCGGCGGCCAGGCCGATCTCGCGCAGCGCCCGTGCGAAGCGGGTGACCGAGTCCATCATCAGCAGCACGTCCAGGCCGACCGACCGGAATCCCTCGGCGATCGCGGTGGCCGCGTGCGCGGCGCGGGCCCGCTCCATGGCCGGGCGATCGGAGGTCGCCACGATGAGCACCGTCCGCGCGCGAGCCTCCGGACCCAGGCAATCGTCGATGAACTCGCGCACCTCGCGGCCGCGCTCGCCGATCAGCGCCACCACGTTGACCGGCGCGCGCTGCTGGCGTGCGAGCATGCCCATCAAGGTGCTCTTGCCCACGCCGGCGCCGGCGAAGATGCCCACTCGCTGGCCGACGCCCACACTGATCAGGCTGTCGATCGCGCGCACGCCAGTGGGAAAGAGCTCATCGACCGGCTTGCGGGTCAGCGGATTGGGCGCATCGGCATAGACCGGCCGGCGCAGCATCCCCGCCGGCAGCGCCGGGCCGTCGTCAATGGGCTGACCGCGGGCATCGAGCACCCGCCCGAGCAGCTCGATCCCCACCGGGACGGTGAGCTGGGGCGCGGCAACCACGACCTCCGACGCAAGCGACACCCCATTGAGCGGGGCCAGGGGCATCAGCAGCGCCTGGCCGCCGGTAAGCCCCACCACCTCGGCAGCGATGCGGATGCCGGTGTCGGGATCGATCAGCTCGCACTGCTGGCCGATGCTTGCCTCGAGGCCGGCCACTCGAATGGTCGCACCGATCGCCTCGAGGACGCGCCCGCGGCGACGCACGGTGCGCACGCCCGCCAGCGCGCGGGAGAGAGCCTCGGGCACAGCGGGCCCCGACGACGGCGCGCCGGCCATCGCCGGCGCCGCCTCGGCAAGCGCCGAAGGACGCAGCAGCGCCTCGCCGGGCGAGGAATCAGGCGGGGACGGCATGCTGATGCTCGACGGCCCGGGCGGCTGCCTCGAGCGCCACGCCGAGAGCCTCGAGCTGCAGCGGCAGCCCGGCCTCGATGCGCCCGTTGCCGGTGTCGAGCTCGCAGTCGAAAGGCCCCAGGTGCTCGCCGGCGATCACCTGGACATGACCCGATCCGGTGGCCAGCTCGGGGCCCAGGGCCCTGGCGACCGCCGGATTGACCCGCAGGCGCACCGGCCGCCCGGGGTCGAGCTCGGCGAGCGCCCGCGCAGCCAGGGCCGACACGACCGCCGCCGGCCCGAGCTCCGAGGCCACGCGCTCGACCACCGCGAGCGCAAGCTGCACGACCCGCGCCTCGGTGGCTGCGCGCTGCAGCGCCAGCGTGCGGTCGAGCCGGGCCAGCGACTGACCCAGAGCCTGCGCCGCTTCCTGGCGCCCTTGGACGAGCCCCTGGACGCGGCCTTCCTCACGGGCGCGCGCCCGCAGCTGCTCGCATTCGGCCTCGAGGGCTTCGCGCAGGCTCGCCGCGCGCCTGAGCATGCCGACCGCATCATCGACCGCGGACACGTCGTCGCGCTTGATCAGCGGCCGTTCAGCCACCATCGTGAAATCGGGGCTGCGAAACAGGGCCAGACGGCTCATCGGGCGCCTCCTCGGGCGTTGGCGTCAGCATCTCCCCACAGCATGCGGGCGTCCTCGACGATGCGGCGCAGGACTTCCAGGTCGGCGCGAGCGAGCTCCGTCGACACCGGAAAGAGCAGCGACAGACGGGCGTGCAGCGCTGGCGCGAGCTCGGCTGCGCGCAGCAACACCTCGCCGCCCAGCCCGTGCAACTGGGCAACCGGATCGCGGCGCCAGCCATCGCCAGCAAGCGGGGCGCGCCGCGCGAAAAAGCGGGTGATGACGTCCAGTCGCTCCTCGCCGATTTCGCCGGCAACGGCCTTCAGCAGCGCGCCCTCCGTCGCATCACGCAGCGCCCGCGCGCGCAGGACCGCGCCCGCGAGCAGCGCGAGCTCACGGCGGCGCTCGCGGCCGGCCTCGGCCCAGTCGGGAAGCGGCCCCAGACCCAGCGGCGGATCGGTCGCGACGCCGGCGCGACGCTCCCACGCCGCGGCCAGCAGCGCCCCGCCGCGCCCGGCAACCGGCGAGGCAAGCGGCGCCCGGGAGCGGTCGGCCTCGAAGGCTATCGCGCCGAGGATGCGTGCGTCGGCGCACCAGCGCTGCCGGCGCTGCCGGGCGTGCGCGTAACGATCGGGTTGCGCGATGCCAGCGATCATCGACCCTCCGCGCGTGCCCGCAGCCTGCGCTCGCGGGCAACCAGCAGCCCGGCCAGCAGCACCACCACGATGAGCGCCGCGCCCGCGATCGGCAGCAGATGGGGGGCGTTCAGCGCGCCGCCGCGGGCGGGGCCCGAGGAGGCGCGTGCATTCTGACCCGCGTCGCGGGCGGGAAAGAGCGACACCGTGACGCTGTCGTAGCTCAGACCCTCGACGCTGTTGACCACGATGGCCTTGATCTGGCCGACCTGGTGGCCCATGTCGACGCCGGAGCGGTGCTTGACCATCACGGAGGCCGACGCGCTGCGCGGCTTGTCGGACAGGGGATCGCGTTCGGGCACCACCAGATGCACGCGCGCGACCACCACGCCATCGATCGCCGAGATCGTGTTCGAAAGCTCCTGCGACATGCCGTAGATCAGGCGCGCGCGCTCCTCGAGCGGCGAGGACACGAAGCCCTCCTTCTTGAAGACCCGGCCCAGCGACTCGAATTCGTCACGCGGCAGACCCTCGGCGCGCAGGGTGTCGACAGCCCGCGCGAAATCGCCCTGGGCGACCTTGACCGTCCAGGTGCTCGAGTCCTTGGTGGTCTTGCTGGCGTCGATCCCCGCAGTCTGCAGGGCCGCGATCATCTCGTTGGCCTGGCGCTCGGAAAGCTGGGAATACAGATCGGCGCGGCCGCAGGCTGCCAGCAGCAGGCACGCCAGAATCCACAGGAAGCGCTTGCACAGACTCATCGGTACCTCTGGGCCATCGGAACGGGCACTCACAGCGCCAGACGGGTGGTTTGCCCGTCGCGCAGCAGTTCGACCTCGCCATCGAGGATCCTGACGATGCGGTGCCCCGACGGCAGCAGGGCGCCGACGAAATAGCGCGCGCCGTCGGCGGTGACCACATGACCGTGCGCGCCGTAGGCCACGCTGACCACCCGCTTGGCCGGGTCATCGGAAATGCGCGAGGGCCTATCGGAAACAGGGGCCGCCGGCTTGGCGGCGAACTGCACCTTGAGGCCGGCCAGGCCGGGCACATCGCGGCGTACGGCATCCTCGGCGCGCCGCATGCGTTCGGGCTCGACCTCGGCGAACTGCGCCTCGACGACCCCGCGGCCGAGGTGCGTCACCCGGGCCGACAGCCCCTTCATCCGGAAGACGTCGCCGACCTGCCGCACGAGCTGCTCGCCGGAAACCAGTTCGACGTAGGTGCGCACGCCCAGGCGCGACACCTCGCCGCTGATCTGCGCGCGTTGCGCATCGGTGTCGACGAAGCCGCGTACGACCGGCGTGCCATCGGCGGCACTCTCGACCCGCAGGCCGGTCAGGCCGCGGTCGACGAGCCCGGCACGCACCCGGTCGAGCGACTGACCGGACGAGACCGCGCCATCGGCACTGACCATGGGCGTAAGCGTCGCCATGGCCACGCCCAGCGCCAGCACCACGACCGCAACCGCCGGTACTTGCCACAGCAGGGCTCGACCGCCCAATCGGGCGCCGCCCCGACGCCAGCCCGCGCTGAGGGCGCCGGCCGCCTGCCGGTCGGCGGCGCTGAGCCGCTGGCGCGCATCGAGCAGGGGCGCGGTCCGAGCCGCGTCATCGGCCGCCGCGCCCGGGTGCTCGCCCGGCTCGATGGCGCGTTCCTCGGCAAGCTGACGGGCGAGCCGCCGGCAGTTCGCCCATCCGCGGCCTTCCTCCGAGCCAACGGCGAGCATCGCATCGCCCAGCGCGAACGGTACCCAGCGCGGCAGCACCAGCGAGCGGCCGGCGGGCACCGCCAGCCCCAGCAGGTTGATCTGACCCTGATCGACGTGCAGCCGCACCTCCTCGCCGTCGATCGACAGGCTCGCCCGCACCCCCTGTAACGACGGATGCCGGATCACGACATCGCACTCGAGGTCGTAGCCTATGGTGGTGCGCCTGCCGGCCACCAGCATGCGGCGCGCTCCGGTACGCGGGCCCGCGACCACGGCAAGCAGGGGCGGACCCTCGAGGCGGCGCAGGGCGCCGCCAGCGGAGGAGCGAGGCGCGGGCTTCAGCACGGCGCCCCCGATGCGTCGCGGCATGGCGCGGGCGCGCCCGGCCAGACGTGCCGGAAGGTCGGGTCGACCCGGGCACCCGGTCGCGAAGCCGTGGCGGCGGCCGCAGCCGATGCAGGGGGTGCGGCTGGCGTCATCGCGGCGGGGCTGGCAAGCGGCGCGACCGGCATCGGCGCCGCGGGAGCCGGCGCCGCCGCGAGCGCCCGGCCCGATCGCACCAGGCGCGGCGTGATCAGTATCAGGCGCTCGAAGCGGGTGGTGGTCTCGCTGCGGTTGGTGAACAGGTTGCCGACGACGGGCACATCGCCGAGCACCGGCACACGATCGGTGCCACGCTCCGAGCTGTCGCGGGTCATGCCGCCGATCAGCAGACTTTCGCCCTCCTGGATCAGGGCCTGGGTGTTGATGGTCGACCGGTCGACGACCGGGATCTGGTCGACCTGCTGCTTGGAGATGCTGCCATCCTCGACCGAGACGAGCAGCTTGATCCGCCAACCCTCGCGGTCCTGGAACACGTTGGGCGTCACGCGCAGCGCGGTGCCGGCCGAGACGTTGAAGAGGTCGACCTCCTGGCGCCCCGCCACGCGCACGTAGAAGGTCGAGTTGTTGTCGAACAGCGCCTCGACATTGGAGAGCGTGATCAGCTGCGGCCGCGACACCACGCGCGCCGCGCCGTTGGAGGCAAGCGCGTTGATGCGGGAGATGAAGTTCGCGCCGCTGCCGATGACCGTCGAGACGTACATGCCCAGGCCGGTCGGCGTGATCTGCTGGCCCGCGGCCAGGCGCACGTCGCTCGCGTCGCCGCGCCCGAAGAGCACGCTGTTGCGGCCGTTGACCCAGCGCCAGTTGATGCCGAGCTCCTGCAGCCGGGAGAGGTTGACGTCGACGATCGTCGCTTCGACCTCGACCATCTGCGGTTCGACGTCCAGCGCGGCGATCAGCTGCTCGTACATCGGCAGCCGCTCGACGACGTCGCGCACGATCACCGCATTGGAACGCGGATCGGCCTCGATGTGCGCGCCACCCACCTGGCTCACCACATAGCGCGATGCGCCTGCCTGGGCGCCCGCGGTCTGGACCGCGCGCTCGATGCCGCCGCGGTCGTTGCCGCGCTCGGCCTGCTCGGCAGCCTGCCCGCCTTCGCCCAGCGTGGGCAGCCGGCCGATGCTTGCCAGACCCTGGCCTCGCAGGCGCGGCTGGCTGGGACGCAGCAGCATGTCGGCGTCGGCAGCCTGCCCGCCCGCGGGCACCATCACCCCGGGCGCGACCTGCTGCACCAGCGTCTGCCCCAGGCCCGTCGTGACGCTGCGCAGCACCGACGCCACCCCGGGGATGACCAGCTGGCGACCACCGAAGGCCACGCGCGTATCCTGAGCCCAGGCGTGGCGCAGATAGAAAACCCGGAAGCCGATCGCCCCGGGCGTGGCAGCCGACACCGTGCCGGCATTGACGGCGGCCGCCGGCGCAGCGGCCCGAGCCGGCACGACCGAGATCTCGGCGCGAACCAGATCGTCGAACTGCTGCAGGAAGCGCGGCGTGCCCAGCGCCACCAGCGTGCCGGTGCGCGTCGTGCGCAGCGTGTTGCGCGGGTCGGGCAGGCCGAGCTCCTCGGCCGAGCGCACGATGCGCGCCGCCTGAGCCGCATCGACGCCATAGGTCCGGGTGCCGATCTCGGCGGCCGAGAACACATGCATGATCGCGCCGTCGTGGTAACCGACCAGCGAGTAGCTGCGCGCCAGCTCCTTGAAGACCGAATCGGCCGTACCCTGGAAGCGGCCGTTCACGGCCCCCTGCGCCTGCGGGCTCACGGATACGGGCACGTCGATCTGGGAGAACAGGTCGTTGAGCAGCGCGGGCAGCAGCTGCTCGCGTGCAACCAGCGTCACCTTGCGCCCCAGGTTAGGCGCGACGCCCGCCTGCACGGGCGGCGCCGGCAGGGCCAGCATCAGCACGAGGGTCGCGCCCAGCGCGACCACGGCGCGCCGGGCCACGGCCGCCGCCGCGCGCCGATGCTCGGGGAGTCTGCGGGCCACACTCATGCCTGCTCCTGCGAGGCGATCTGCGGCGCCGGCGCCTGCGGTACGACCACGCGCCCGGTGACTTCCATCCGCAGCGACGGGATCAGCTCGTGGAAAGACAGGACGGCCACGTCGAAGAGCTCGTGCTCGATCAGCTTGCGCAGGTGGCGGCGCACCTCGATCGTGGTCAGCAGCACGTGCGTGCCGCTGCGGGCCACCTCCGCACGCACGGCGGCCACCAGGCGCTCGGCCAGCGGCGGATCGATCGCGAGCTGCTGCACATGACCCGCAGTGCGCACCGACTCCTTGAGATGGGCCTCGAGCTCGGGATCGAGCAGCAACGCACGCAGCACCCCGTCGGGCGCATGGCGGTGACACAGTTCGCGGCGCAGCGCGATCCGGGCGAACTCGGTCAGCGTGTGGACATCGCTGTCGCGGTCGGCCGACTCGACGATCCCACCGAGCAGCGCGCGCAGGTTGCGCACCCCAACCTCCTCCTCGACCAGCCGGCGGAAAACCTCCGCGAACCGCGGTACCGGCACGAGACGCTGCGCTTCCTTGACGAGGTCGGGCATCTCCTCGGTCGCCCGCGCGAACAGCGTCGAGACCTCCTGCGACCCGATGAACAGCGGGCACTGCCGTCGCAAGGCCTGCGCCGCGGGCGTGATCAGGTCGGCGGCGACGTCGCGAACCTCGTCGCCGCGCGCGATCGGCACCTCGAAGGCCAGCAGCTGCCAGCTCGACCTCGGCACCGAAGGGTCGAAATGCAGCGCCACCTGCGGTAGCGCCACGCCCAGGCGCAGGTTGAAGTCGCGCAACACCGCGTCGAGGCGGTGGGCGAGATCGGCAGGATCGAGCTGCCTGGCCTGCGGGCCGCTGACCTCGAGGAGCAGCATCACCATCGGTTGCGGCACCACCTCCGCCGAACGGGAGATCACCGGCAGGCCCTCCTGCGTGAGGCGCTCGTCGCGGCTCGAGCGCCCGGTGAGCTCCAGCACGCGCTCGCGCAAGCCGGGCGTGAGCATTGCGCCGGTCAGCCCGAGGGTGGCACCGGCGGCGATGAACACCACCGCCGGAAAGCCTGGCACGGCGGCCATCAGGAAGGAGATGCCACCGGCCACGAGCATCACCCGCGGCTTGGCCATCACCTGCTTGCGGATCGAGTCGCCAAGGTGCCGGTCGGTCTCGTCGCCGTTCGTTCGGGTGACGATCAGGCCAGCGGCCATCGCCGCGAGCAGCGCCGGAATCTGCGAGACCAGCCCGTCACCGATGGTCAGGATCGAGTACTTGACGAGCGCGGTCGACATGTCCATGCCTTTCTGCATCACGCCAACCGCCAGACCGCCGACCAGGTTGATCACGATGATCACGATGCCAGCGATGGCGTCGCCCTTGACGAACTTCATCGCGCCGTCGAGGTTGCCGTGCAGCTTGCTCTCGAGCTCGAGCGCGTGGCGCCGGCGCCTGGCCTCGTGCTTGTCGATCAGGCCCGCACGCAGGTCCGAGTCGATCGACAGCTGCTTGCCCGGCATCGCATCGAGCGAGAAGCGGGCAGCAACCTCGGCAACCCGCTCGGCCCCCTTGGCGATCACGATGAACTGGACGACCGTGATGATCAGGAAGGTGACGAGGCCGACCACCAGATTGCCGCCGGCGACCATCGAGCCGAACGCATCGATGATGTGCCCGGCGTGCCCATCGAGCAGGATCATGCGCGTGGTCGCCACACCGAGCGCCAGCCGGAACAGCGTCGTCACCAGCAGCACGCTCGGGAAAGCAGGGAACTCGATCGGCGAGCCGATGTAGATCGCCAGCAGCAACAGCATGATGCCGCACAGCATGTTCACGGCAACCAGCGTATCGATCGCCAGGGCCGGCAGCGGCAGGATCATCAGCGCGACGATCGCGATGACGCCGGCGACCAGCACCAGATCGCTGAAGCGGGCGAGCAGCCCCTCGCTCTGGGGGCGGCCGCTGGCCCGGAAGTAGGCGTCTAGGCTCACGGAGTCGGTCCAGCGTTTGCGCCATCGCGCGCTGCCGACAGCTCGCGGTACACCGCGAGCACGTCGCGCACGTAAGCGGTGGTCTCGGGGTAAGGCGGCACCCGCCCGCCGTGGCGCCGCACCGCGCCCTCGCCGGCGTTGTAGGCGGCAAGCACGAGGGAGAGATCGTTGCCGAACTCACCTTGCAGCCACTTGAGATAGGCGGCCGCCGCCGCCGCATTGAAGGTCGGATCGTGCAGATGGCGCTCCGACTGCACGCCGAAGCGGGCACC
>JBILUW010000313.1:0-4172 GCA_044370795.1 Burkholderiaceae bacterium | reverse complement strand
CCGCGCGCCCCGGCCGGCGACACCGCATCCGGCCGGTGGCGGCTCTCGACCCACGCGACCGCATGCAGCAGCAGCGGATCGATGTCGTTGCGCGCGGCCGCGGGCGCGAGCACCGCGTCGGCCTGCCGGACACGGTCGGCCACGCGCGGGTCGTCCAGCCGCACCTTGGGCAGGGGGTTCGCGCGCTCGGTGGCCGGTCGATCGGAAGGCGCGCGCTCGGCCGCGCCGCCCTGGCGGGGGTTCGGCGGCTCGATCCGCGGCATCACGGGCACGCGGGCCGGCGCCTCGGCAGGCTCGGCGGCGGGTGCCGCGCGCGGCGGCTCATCGATGCGCCGGACTGCCGGCGCCTGCGCCGGATCCCTCTGCGGCGCGGTCGCGCCGACCGGGCAGCGCCCGAGCGCCTCGGCGAACTTTGACGGCGCGAGCGCAGCCTGCCCGGCCGGCAGCCGATGCTCGCCGACCATGCAAGGATGAGCGGCACGCGCGTCGGCCGGCAGCGATGCGGGCGGCCAGGCAAGCGCCGCGGCGCCCGACGAGGCGCCAAGCACCAACGCCACCGCGCCGGCGGCGCGGGCTCGAATAGCGTGCAGAACCGCCGGACGGCAGCCAGCAGGCGATGGCGGAAACAGCAGGGCTCGCATGACGGGCCTATTATCGAGAGCCGCTCTCACCATCGCGGTGCACTAATGCACGCCAGCCCTAGCTAGGGTTCCCGCCAGGGTTGCGCCGCGCCGGGAAAGCCGGGGCAACCGTTAACTCCGTCACGCTCTCGCCAGAATGGCCGACGACCAGAACAGCGGCGACCGCACCGAGGAGCCGACCCCACGACGGCTCGCCGACGCCCGCAAACGCGGCGAGGTGAGCAAGAGCCGCGAGGTTGGCGCAACCGCCGGTCTGCTCGCAGCCCTCGCCATCGGCAGCCTGATGCTCGGATGGGCGGGCGATCAGCTCGCCGCGCTCATCGAACTGGCGATCGCCTCTATCGGCCAGCCCTTCGCGTACGCCGCGCCGGCGCTCGCGCGCGCATCGGTCTGGGCGCTGCTGTCGATCGTGCTGGCGTTCGCCGTACCGGTCGCGCTGATCTCACTGCTCGCCGACTTCCTGCAGATCGGGCCGGTGTTCAGCACCGAGCCGTTCGCGCCCAAGCTCGAGCGGCTCGACCTGGTCGCGGGGCTGCGCCGAATGTTCGGAGCCGAAAATCTGGTTGAACTCGCCAAGTCGCTGCTCAAGACCGCGGTGATCGGCCTGATCGCATGGCTGGTCGTGCGCGAGATCTTCGCGAAGTCGACATCGCTCGTCCACGGCGCGGCGCCGGCACTGGGCGAGGCGCTGCGGGTATCGACGTTTCACCTGCTGGGCTGGACGGTGGCGATCTTCTCGGTGGTCACGATGGTCGACGTGCTCTATCAGCGCTACGCGTTTCGCAAGCGCATGCGCATGACCCCCAGCGAGGTCAAGCGCGAGCACAAGGAGGATGAAGGCGACCCGCTGCTCAAGCAGAAGCGCAAGCAGCTGCACCAGGAGTGGTCGGAGCGCAATGCGATCTCATCGGCACAGAGCGCCAACGTGCTGGTGATGAACCCCACGCACGTGGCGATCGCACTCGACTACGACCCGGAGACCGCGCCGGTGCCGGTGGTGAGCGGCAAGGGCGAGGACGATCTCGCGATGGAGATGCGCGACCACGCGCGGATGGCGGGAGTGCCGGTGCTGCGCGACATCGCGCTCGCGCGGGCGCTGCTCGAGCGCGCCGAGATCGGCGCGGTGGTTCCCGACGACCTGTTCGATGCGGTCGCGCAGGCCATCGTCTGGGCCAGGGGGGTCAGGGAGAAGGAGAGGGCCGAGAGGGCCGACGGGTCGGCCGCTGCGAAGCGGCGCGGTCGGGGAAACGCGGCCGCCGGGCAAGGGGCGACCGAGGCCGACATCGCCACCGCAGCCGCCACGCGTGCGCCCGCAGCGCCGCCCGCGCCGCGACAGCCGCCGCGCGGGCGCTGAGGGCGCGATTCAGCCCTGCTGGCGGAACAGCTGCTGCAGGCCGTCGGACGTGCGGTTGGCCACGTTCGAGGTGAGCTGGCAGTGGAACATGAACTCCTGGCAGCGCACGGTCAGCATGATCATGTCGCCGGGGGTCATCGCCGCGCCGGTCGACGAGATCGCCTGCGCCTTGGCCGAGAGTTGCGCCGCCTCGCCGCTGAGATGCGCGAACGGCTTCATCAGCGACTGCATGGCCGGCGAGCTTATCGCCGGCGCGCCAACCGCCGCCGGCGCGCCGGCGCTCTGCCCGGCTCGGGCCATCGCGGCCTCGAAACCCGACACGTTGCCGAGCGAAAAGCCGTAGCTCGGCGCCGAGGCGCCGCCCGCCTGGCCAAGCGTCGAGACGGCCGCACTGATCGGATCGGCGGACATCGGTCAGGCCCTGCCGCTCAGCCCTTGCGGGCCATCGTCTCGAGCGCCGTGCCCACCGAGTTCAGCGACGACGAGGAGCTCGTCGCAATGAACTGCATCTTCGCCGCTTCGGTGGTCAGCATCGTGAGGGTCGAGGGCTTGTCGTCGCCGCCGTTGATCTGCTGCGCAAGACTCTCGAGCTGGCCGGCCTGTCCATCGAGACTCTGACCCCAGGCCTTGGCGAGAGCCTCGTACCAGGTTGCGGCCTTGCCGCCATTGAGCACGTTGGGCCCGGCGCCGGTCTGGATCTGGGTGCTGATGTTCTGGAAGTTGAGGTTGTTCATCTCGATGTCCGGTTGTTCGTTGCGGACACAACCTTCGCGCATCATGCGCTCGGTGTGTGGTTTCCGGGAGCGCTGAGTCTTGCACAGCCGTTCGCCGCGAACAATCCGCCGATCGTCGATTCGCCAAGGAATCTTCCGGCATTCGTGACTTATCGCACACCGCGCCCTGGCGACGCCTCGGGGTGGCTGGGGCGAACCCCAGCTAGCGCACGTCCCAGCTTACCGGCGACCGGCCGCGCTGGAACACTGCATCCATCGCCGCACCGACGGCGCTCACGATTGCAAAGGAATCCGCCATGACCGCCGTTACCGCCCCGAACTGCGCCTGCCCCCCTCCCCCGCCCGTCAACTGCGCCCCGACCTGGCACATCAACTCGGTCGACACCGCCAAGGGCACCGCCTCGATCAACCTCGACAACGGCTACAAGCTCGAGATCAACGAGCACAGCTCGCAGATCAAGATCATCAACACCAACTGCAACGAGACCACCACCATCTGGGGCGACCCCCACGTGGACTGGAACGGCAAGCCCGGTGACGAAGGTCGCTTCTTCGGCAACACCACCTTCCAGCTGGCCGACGGCACCAAGATCACCGTCAACACCGTGCCCTGGAACGCCGCCAAGACCGAGTGGCTGGCCGAGAACGTGGTCGTCACCAAGGGCAACCAGTCGCTGGTCATCGACGGCATCGCCCAGAAGGACAAGGGCGACCTGAAGGTCTACCAGGGCCTCAACGGCGCGGCGCTCGACAAGCTGGTCGGCGACGGCAAGCTCACCGTCTTCGAGAACACCAACGGCATCGGCTGGGTCACCTCCAAGGGCGGCAACAAGATCGCCACGCAGGCCGACTTCGACAAGACCATCGTCAAGCCGTGCGAGGCCAACACCCACGACCTGAACAAGCAGCTCGCGACCCTGTTCAACTGCGGCTCCAAGCCCAAGCCTCCGGTGTGCCCGCCGGTGATCAAGCCCCCGCACTGCCCGCCCCAGCCCCCGCACTGCCCGCCGGTCAAGTGCCAGAGCTGGCTCGAGGCCCTCGGCAGCCTGTGGGGCAAGAAGCTCGACGCGCAGGCCGACAAGATCAAGGATCTGGCCAACAAGCTGCAGAACTGCAAGCCCGATGAGAAGCCCAGCGTGACCGCCGAGCTCACCGTCGCCGCCCAGCAGTTCCAGCTGCTCTCCCAGCAGTCGTCGACGATGATGAACGCCCTCGGCCAGGGCCTGACCACCATCTCGCGCGCCGGCTGATCGTAGCCACGACGCAATGCGCGGGGCGCCTTCGGGCGCCCTTCGCTTTTGCAGGGCCGGCGCCCAGCGCAGGGCCTGCGCCAGTGCCCTGCTGGGGCGAACCCCAGCTAGCGCACGTCCCAGCTTACCGGCGACCGGCCGCGCTGGAACACTGCATCCATCGCCGCACCGACGGCGCTCACGATTGCAAAGG
>JBILUW010000293.1:0-4631 GCA_044370795.1 Burkholderiaceae bacterium | reverse complement strand
AGCAGCATCTCGGGCCGCGACAGCAGCAGCTTGCACAGCGCCACCCGGCGCTTTTCACCACCGGAAAGATTGCCGATGACGGCATCCCAGGGGGGCAGACGCAGCGCATCGGCCGCGACCTCCATCTGCTGCTCGGTGTCGGCGCCAGCGGTGGCAAGGATGGCCTCGTACTTGGCCTGCTCGGCGGCGAGCGCATCGAAGTCGGCATCGGGCTCGGCATACGCGGCATAGATGGCGTCGAGCTTCGCCTTGGCCTGCATGACCTCGCCCAGTCCCTCCTCGACCTCCTCGCGCACGGTGCGCGCCGGATCGAGCTGCGGCTCCTGCGGCAGATAGCCGATCTTGAGGCCGGGCATGGGTGTGGCCTGGCCTTCGATGTCGGTGTCGATTCCGGCCATGATCTTGAGCAGCGTCGACTTGCCCGCGCCGTTCAGGCCGAGCACGCCGATCTTGGCGCCAGGAAAGAAGGACAGCGAGATGTCCTTGAGGATCTGACGCTTCGGCGGCACGGTCTTGCCGACGCGGTTCATGGTGTAGACGTACTGGGCCATGGCGTATCCGTTGCGGCGGGCGCGCGGCCTGCCGGTGGGAAATTGAGCGAGGAGAACCCACTAGCTTAACCTGTCCGACGCGCGCCCGACCGCTCGGCTACCATCGGGTCAGGATTTCCTCCGTCCAGGCCCCCATGCGCCAGCCCGAGCCCCTGACAACCGTGCCCGCCGCCCCTGCCGCGCCCGCCGCCAGCGTCCCGGCCACGCCTGTCGCGTCACCTGCCGCCGGCTGGCCGGTGTCCGCCGACCTCGAGCGGCCGCTCGGCGATCACGCCGGCGCGCCACGGGTGCACGTGGCCGGCGGCATCGCCCAGCTTCGCCTGGCGCGACCCGCGGAGCACAACCGCCTCGATCCTGCCGACCTCGACGCCATGACCGCCTGGTTCAGCGCGCTCGCCACCGACGGCTCGGTGCGCGTGCTCGTGATCACCGGCACCGGCGAGCGCAGTTTCAGTTCGGGCTACACGCTCGATGCCATCGTCTCCGACCTCGACGACCGCCTGGAGCGCATGCTCGACACCCTCGAGACGCTGCCCTTCCTGACCCTCGCTGCGATGAACGGCAGCGTCTACGGGGGCGCCACCGACCTCGCACTGGCCTGCGACATCCGGCTCGGTCCGCAGGGATGCCGGATGTTCATGCCGGCGGCGAAGTTCGGCCTGCACTACTACCCGGGCGGGTTGCGCCGCTATGTCACGCGCCTGGGCCTGGCGGCGGCGCAGAAGCTCTTCCTGACGGCCATGACCATCGACAGCGACGAGATGCTGCGCATCGGCTTCCTGACCGAGGCGGTGCCCGCGAGCGGCCTGGCCGCGCGCGTGCAGGCCTATCTGGAGGCGGCGCTGCTGACCGAGCCCGTCGCGGTGCGCGAGATGAAGCGCCACCTCGGGCAGGTGGCGGCCGGGCGCTACGACGAGCTGACGCTGCGCGCGGCCACGCAGCGCAGCCTCGCCTCGCCGGCACTGCGCGAGCGGCTGGGCGAGCGTGCTGGCGGGGGCAACACGAAGGGCGCGGGCCGCTGACCCGCGCTGCCGCCAGCTGCAACGGCCGGCCTTTGCCGCAACCCGTCACTGCCAGCCGTACCTGCGCTGGTACACCGCCTTCACGGCACTGGCAAGCAGCGCGTAACCGAGCAGCAGGCCGGCCAGCCACGGCCAGAAGGCCGGCGGCAGCGGCTGCAGTCTGAGCCAGGGCGCGAGCGGCCCCATCGGCAGCCACAGGCCCACCGCCGCCACCGTCAGGGTGGTCGCGAGCAGAGCCGGCGAGGGCCGGCTGCCAACGAAAGGCAGGTGCGGGCTGCGCAGCATGTGCACGACCAGCACCTGGGTGAGCAGGCCCACCACGAACCAGCCCGACTGGAACAGACTCTGTTGCTCGACCGCGCTGGCACCGAGGGCGAACCACAGCGCCGCGAAGGCGGCGAGGTCGAAGACCGAGCTGACCGGCCCGAAGCACAGCATGAAGCGGCCCAGGCTGGCGGGGTTCCAGCGCAGCGGCCGGGCGGTGAGGTCGGGATCGACGCGGTCGAACGGCAGCGCGGTCTGGGAGAGGTCGTAGAGCAGGTTCTGCACCAGCAGGTGCAGCGGCAGCATCGGCAGGAAGGGCAGGAAGGCGCTGGCCACCAGCACCGAGAGCACGTTGCCGAAGTTCGAGCTCGCCGCCATGCGGATGTACTTGTTCAGGTTGGCCACGGTCGTGCGGCCGGTGACGACACCGTCGTCGAGCACGGCCAGGCTCTTGTCGAGCAGCACGATGTCGGCCGACTCCTTGGCGATATCCACGGCGGTGTCCACCGAGATGCCGACGTCGGCGGCGCGCAGCGCCGGGGCGTCGTTGATGCCATCGCCCAGGAAACCGACCACATTGCCGCCGGCCTGCAGCGCGCGCACGATGCGCGCCTTCTGCAGCGGCGCGAGCTTGGCGAACACCGTGTGCGCCTGCACGGCCGCCGCCAGCCCGGCGTCGTCCATCGCCTCGAGCTCGGCGCCGAGCAGCACCCGCTCGACCGGGATGCCCACCTCGCGGCACACATGCTCGGCGACCGCGGCGGAGTCACCGGTGAGCACCTTCACGCGCACGCCATGGGCGGCCAGCGCCCGCAGCGCCGGCGCGGCGCTGTCCTTGGGCGGATCGAGGAAGGCGATGTAGCCGGCGAGCACCAGATCGCGCTCGTCGGCCACCGAAAAGACCCCCTGCCCGGCAGGCATCTCGCGGGTGGCCACCGCCACCACGCGCAAGCCCTCGCCGTTGAGCTCGCGCGCCACCGCCAGCACGCGCGCGCGCAGCGCCGCGTCGAGTGCATCGGTCGCGCCTGCCGCGCCGCTGGCGCCGGCGGCGCGCACGCTCGCGCAGCGCTCGAGCACCTCCTCGACCGCCCCCTTGCAGATCAGCAGCGGCGAGCGATCGCGTTCGGCCACCACCACCGACATCCGGCGACGCTCGAAGTCGAACGGGATCTCGTCGATCAGGCGCCAGTCGCGCTCGAGCTGCAGCTCGACCGGCAGCTCGACGCGCGCCAGCACCGCCCGGTCGAGCAGGTTGCGCAGGCCGGTCTGGAAGTGGCTGTTGAGGAAGGCGAGCGACAGCACCTCGTCGCAGCGGCTGCCGTAGGCATCGACGTGCCGGCCCAGCGCCAGCCGGTCCTGGGTCAGCGTGCCGGTCTTGTCGGTGCACAGCGTGTCGATCGAGCCCAGCGTGTGGATCGCGTCGAGCCGCTTCACAACCACGCGGCGTCGCGCGAGGGCCACCGCGCCGCGCGCCAGCGTGGTGGTGACGATCATCGGCAGCATCTCGGGGGTCAGGCCCACGGCCACCGACAACGCGAACAGGAAGGCCTCGAACCACTGCCCGCGCGCCCAGCCGTTGAGCAGGAAGACCAGCGGCACCATCACCGCGGCAAAGCGCAGCAGCAGCCAGCTGACCCCGTCGACGCCAGTCTGGAAGGCGCCGGCCGCCGTCTCGGCCTGCGCGACGCGCGCTGCGATCGCGCCGACCTGCGTCCGCCCCCCGGTAGCCACGACCAGCGCGGTGGCGGTGCCCGACACCACGTTGGTGCCCATGAAGAGCAGGTTGCTCTGCTCGAAGAGTTGCGCCGTGGCGTCGCGCCGGTCGGCGAACTTCTCGACGGGTGCCGACTCGCCGGTGATCGCCGCCTGCGCCACGAAGAGGTCGCGCGCCGTCAGCACCCGGCAGTCGGCCGGGATCATGTCGCCCGCCGACAGAGAGACCACATCGCCGGGCACGACCCGCTGCAACGCGATCTCGAGCGAGCGCCGCGGGACGATGCGCCCGGGATCGGCGGCCGCATGGTTTCCGGCCGGCTGTGCGGGCTCGGCGCGATCGTCGCCGGCCTCCCGGCGCAGCACCGTCACCCGGTTGCCGACCAGCGCGCGCAGCGCCTCGGCGGCCCGGCTCGACCGGCCTTCCTGCACGAAGCGCAGGCTGGTGCTGAGGATCACCATCAGGCCGATCACCAGCGCACCGGCGCGGTCGCCGGTGAGCGCGGCGATCAGGGCCATGCCGCCGAGCAGCAGGTTGAAGGGGTCGCGGGCGCAGTGCGCGAAGTGCCGCAGCGGGCCCGGCGGCCGGTCGTGCTCGACCTCGTTGGGGCCGTGACGCGCAAGCCGCGCGGCGGCCTCGCGCCGGGTCAGGCCATCGGGATGCGACTTCAGCCGAGCCAGCGCTGCTGCGGGCTCGTCGGCGGCGATCGCGAGGAGCGTCTCGGTGACCGCCGGCGAGGCCGGCTCGGCACGCCCGACGTGCGCGAAGCGGTCCTGCAACGGATGCCGGGCGAAATGCCGGGCGCGGCCCCGCCGCCGCAGCAGCCGGCTGAATCCGTGGCGCAGACGCTGCAGCGGATGGGCCGCAGCGGTCATGGCGCGACATCGGGATCGGACATGCCCTGCAGTATCGCCCGCAGGTGTGCCCGGGCTACTTGAGTTCGAGGCTCCAGATGCCGTCCCAGTCGCGCGCACGAAAGGCCGCCAGAGCCTCGGTCGAGATCCGGGCCAGCTCGAGCGCGGCCGCCGGCGCCTCGCCAGCCATCCCGAGCAGTTCGTGGACGGTCGTGGGCTCCGACTT
>JBILUW010000292.1:0-4680 GCA_044370795.1 Burkholderiaceae bacterium | reverse complement strand
ATCCCGTCGCGCCCGGTCTCCAGCGACGAATTCATGCCGGCCGCGCGCAGCGCGCGCCAGCGCGAGTTCGAGGCCCGTGCCCTGGCCATGGCCGACGCGCTCGCGCCGCGACACAGCCTCTCGCGGCGCCGCTTCTTCCAGAGCGCGGCCGGCATGGCCGCCGCCTTTCTCGCCATGAACGACACCTACGGGCCGCTGTTCGGCGTGAGCCGCGCCGAGGCGGCCGAGCCCGAGCGCGCCGCCGAGCGCGCCGCCGGCCTGGCGGGCCAGTTCATCATGGACATGCACACGCACTTCCTGCACGACCGCACGCGCCTGGCCGGGTTCGTGCGCTCGCGCGAGGCGGTCGGGCGCGCCGGCTGGAACCCGGCGCTCTCCGGCAAGCCCCAGACCCTCGAGGACCTGAAGTACGCCAACTACTTCAAGGAGGTGTTTCTCGACTCCGACACCAAGGTCGCACTCGTCAGCGGGTCGGCCTCGCACGATCCGCTCGACTGGTTCCTCAGCAATGAGGAAAAGCGCGACGCGCGCGCGCGCATCAACGCCACCGCGGGCGGCACGCGCCGGGCGTTGTCTCACCTGATCTTCACGCCCGGCGCCCCGGGGGCGCTCGAGCGCTTCGAGCGCGAGCTCGCCGAACTGCGGCCCGACTCGATCAAGGGCTACACCATCGGCGACAACACCAACAAGCCGATGGCGAAGTGGCCCTGGCGGATGGACGACGAGGCCCTGGCCTACCCGTACTACGAGCGCGCGCTGAAGGCCGGCATCCGCAACGTGTGCGTGCACAAGGGGCTGTTCCCGCCGCACACCGAGCGGCAGTATCCGCACCTGCTCGCCTACAGCCGCGTCGATGACGTCGGTCGTGCCGCGCGCGACTGGCCGCAGCTCAACTTCATCATCTATCACGCCGGCTACCGCTACGCGGCCGGCGGCCGCACCGAGGACGCCTGGGCGCAGGTGCAGGCCAGCGGCCGCGTCGACTGGGTGACCGACCTGGCCGAGATTCCGGGGCGCGAGGGCGTGAGCAACGTCTACGCCGACCTCGGCCAGATCTTCGCGCAGAGCACGATGGCCGACCCCCATCTGGCCGCCTTCATGCTGGGCACCCTGATCCGCGGTCTGGGGGTCGAGCGCGTGGTCTGGGGCACCGACGCGATCTGGACCGGCTCGCCGCAGTGGCAGATCGAGGCGCTGCGCCGCCTCGAGATCCCCGACGACATGCGGCGCCGGTATGGCTTCGCGCCGCTGGGCGACGCCGACGGGGCCGTCAAGAACGCGATCTTCGGGGCCAACAACGCCAGGCTGTACGACTACACGCCGGCGCAGCGCCTCGCGCTTGCCGGCGATCGCCTGAGCGCTGCGCGCGTCGCCTACGAGGCCGCCGGCACCGCCCGCTCGAACATCGCCTGGGGCTACACGCGGCGCGACGCCTGACCGTCGCAACCAAGCCCGCGTCGGCGAGTCCCCGATCGCGCCGGCGCGTGCTGGCGCTGGTCTAGACTGCGCGTCGTTCTTGCAGCTCAACCCAGCAGAGCCCGAAGGGCCGACAGGAGATCACGTGGCAGACACATTCCGTCCTCATTCGTCATCCCCAACCGCCGGCGATGCGAGCGCAGCCTCGCGCCGCCGCGTGCTCACCGCCGCCGGCGCCCTCGCGCTGGGTGGTGTGCTGCCCGGTGGGGCACGCGCCCAGGCCGACTGGCCCAACCGTCCGGTGCGCCTGATCGTGCCCTTTCCGGCGGGCGGTGGCGCCGACCTCGGCGCGCGCGCGGTCTCGGTCCATCTGGGCGCCGCCTTCGGCAAGCCGGTGGTGGTCGAGAACCGCGCCGGCGCCGACGGCGCGGTCGCGGCGCTGGAGGCGCGCAAGTCGGCGCCCGACGGCCATGCCCTGTACTTCGGCACGGCCACCTCGATGACCTACGTGCCCAACCTCAAGAAGGACCCGCCCTACGATCCGGTGGCCGACTTCACGCCCATCTCCACCTTCTGCATCTTCACGTTCTACCTCGCGGTGGCGCCATCGGTTCCCGGTCGCACGCTGGCCGAGGTGGTGGCCCACGTGAAGGCCAATCCGGGCAAGATCGCCTATGCCACCGGCAACAGCACCGGCATCCTGGCGATGGGCCAGCTCGTCAAGCAGAACGCCCTGGACATGACCCACGTGCCCTACAAGGGCGAGGCGCTGGCCGCGGTCGATCTCATCGGCGGGCGCGTGCAGATGATGTTCGCCACGCCGGCGGTGCTGCCCCAGCTGCTCGAGAAGAAGTTCCGGCTGGTGGCGGTGCTGCTGCCCCGGCGCACCACCACCCATCCCGACGTGCCGACGATGGCCGAGGCCGGCCAGCCGCTGGTCAACATCTCGCCCTGGGGCGGCCTTTTCGGCCCGGCCAAGCTGCCCGCCGAGCTGGTGGAGCGGATCTCGCGCGACTTCAACGTCGTGATGCGCAGGCCCGACGTGGCCGAGCAGTACGAGAAGCTGGGCCTGTTCCCCACGCCGTCCACGCCGCAGGTGATGGCCGACACCCTGCGCCAGCAACTGGCGATCTGGGGCCGCACCATGCGCGAGCTCGGCATCGAGCGCGAGTAGGCCGCGCTGGCGGCACGGCGGCGGTCCGGCGGCCGCCGCCCTTCAGCCTGGGCGCGAGACCTCTCGCTCAGGCCGCCATCCACCCGATCGCAGCCAGCCCGCCCAGCAGGGGCGGCAGCGCGAGCGGCCAGGCGCGCCGATACAGCGCGCCCTCGGCTGCCGCCAGCCCGGCCACGGCCACGCCCATCGACACGCGCATCGGCGAGAGCATCGACAGATTCGCCGACACCGCATTCTGGACGGCGGCCATCCAGGCAGGGTCCAGCCCCTGGGCGCGCGCGAGCGCGATCTCCATTGGCATCAGCATGGCGCTGGCGGCCGCGGCGCTGCCGGTGAGAAACCCCCCCACCGCCGCCAGGAAGGGCACACCGAAGATCGCCGCATCGCGGGCCGCTTCGTTCAGCGCGCCAGCCAGCGCATCGGCCATGCCGGCGGCCTGATAGAGCTGCGCCATCATCAGGAAGACGACGGTGACGGCGCAGGGGCGCCAGGCGGCGCGCGCGGTGTCGGCGCTCAGCCTTGCCAGCGATGTGCGTGCGTGCAGCGCCACCGCCAGCCCCACGCTCGCCACCCAGAACCCGGGCGCGTACAGGGGGGCGAAGGCGGGCTTGCCGGGGAGGGGGGCGAGCGGCGCGATCTGCAGCAGCGCCTCGCGCAGCGGACCGATCAGGCGCGTGGCGCACAGCAGCAGCACCAGCGCCGCGTAAGGCGCCACCGCCCGCATGAGCGCGCGCCGCTGCGCCGGCCCCGGCCGCTCGTCGCGCCAGTGGCGCAGCGCGAGCAGCAGCGCGCATGGCGCGGCGGCGGCGATCTCGGGGTCGGCCACGCGGTTGGCCGCCGCGATCAGGACGAGCAGCGCGGCGGTCCAGGCGATGTCGTCGAGCCGCGACGCCAGCGACACCGTCACGCCGGCCGCGCGCGCGTAGCGCCAGTAGAGGAGCAGGTAGAGGGCGTGGATCGGCGCCTGCACGATGGCCGTGCGCCAGCCGAGCTCGGAGGGCGACATGTCGGCCAGTGCCGCGCCCACCGTGGTGCCGACCGCCAGCGCGCCCCAGGGCACCAGCGACTGGCTGAACAGCCCGAGCAGCAGCGCCGGCATGCCGACCACGCCCAGGCTGCGCAGCGCCGCCAGCGCGATCACGTAGCCCACCCCGAAGCCGGTGACCGACTCGGCGAAGGGCGCAAGCAGAAAGCACAGCGACCAGAGCCGCGGTGCCGTCGCGGCGGGCGGCGGCGTCGGGGCATCGCCCAGCGCCCGCGCCGAGACCGACCGATGGAAGAACATGCCGGCGGCGATGATCGCCACCACCGGCCAGGCCAGCCACAGGCCGGCCGGCGCTTCGGCCGCCAGCAGCGCCAGCGCTCCGGCCACCGACGGGCCGGCGGGCCCGGCGATCGCCGCCACCACCACGGTGGCGAGCAGCCCGGCCAGTCCGGCGCCCAGCGCCGTGCTGCGGCCACTGGCGAGCAGGCCGATCACGAGGAGCAGCGGAAGCGGAGCGAGCAGGGCGGTCATCGGGCGGGGTCGTAGCATAATCGATGGCTCCCCCCTCCTTCTGGCTGGCCGCGCCCGCGCGTGGCCGTCCTGCGCTGCCATGATCATCTCCACCGGACGTCCCGCCACGCTCGCTCCTTCCGGCATGGTCGCGTGCCCGCATGCGCTCGCCTCGCAGGCTGGGGTCGATGTGCTGCGCGCCGGCGGTTCGGCCGTCGATGCCGCCATCGCCGCGAGCAGCACGCTGGCGGTGGTCTATCCGCACATGACTGGCCTGGGCGGCGATGCCTTCTGGCTGATCTGGGATGCCGCGGCCCGGCAGGTGCGCTACCTCGACGGCGGCGGTCGGGCGGCCGCCACGGCGAGCGTCCAGGCGTTTCACGACCGCGGTCTGGCCGAGATACCCTTTCGCGGCATCCTGCCGGCCACCGTGACCACGCCGGGCGCGGTGGCCAGCTGGGTCGAGGCGCATGCCGCGTATGGCCGCGTGCCGCTTGCGCGCACGCTCGAGGCGGCCACCGGCTACGCCCGCGACGGCTTTCCCGTGACCGCGCGGCTGGCCGGCTGGATCGCCGACACCGCAGCCGATCTGGCC
>JBILUW010000291.1:0-4681 GCA_044370795.1 Burkholderiaceae bacterium | reverse complement strand
CGTGGCGTTGAGGATGGAGAGCAGCGATGCCGGCAGATCGAGCGCCGCGACTGCGAACAGCGAAAAGGGGATCGCCGAGTTGAACACCCCGACCACCGTGTAGTGGCGCAGGCGGCCGCGCAGCGGCAGGCTGCGCCGCAGCAGGCGCGCGACGCACAGCAGGAAAAGCGCCGCGAGCCCCACGCGCAGCAGGATCAGCAGGGTGGGCCCTACCGACTGCGCGCAAATCCGCATGAAGAGGAAAGATCCACCCCACAGGGCGGCCAGGACGACGAGGCGGACGGTGTTCAAGGCGGGAGGACGTCGAAGACTGGCGGTCCGGCGAGGGTGAGCCCGCCGAGGCTCCGGGGCAACCCGATACTTGCGGCCGATGATTGCCCGCTGCTGGAGCGCCTGTTCAGCCTCCGGGCGCCTCGATGCGCAGCAGCGCGCCGAAGGCGGCCTCGCGCGGTATCTCGATGGCGTTCGCGCCGTCGTTCGCCGCGCGGGCCGCGAGCCCGGCTGCCTGCAAGGGCTCGAGGAGCGCTTGCGGGTCGGCCGCGTGCAGCACCAGCGCATGCAGGCCTTCGCGGCCGGCGGCCAGGCGTTCGGCAATCGCGGCAGCAAAGGGGCGCGTGGCGTCGTGCACCGCAACCAGCTCGATCGCCCCGCCGCGCGGCGGGCGCACGCGCACCGAGCGCACGCCGCGGGCCTGGTCGATGCGGGGCGGATCGGCGGGCAGGCCCAGGCCCGGCCCCCAGGTGGCGGCGGCCGCGGCCAGGTCGCGCACCGCGATCACCGCGCGCTGCACGCCGGAGAGCCCCAGGCCCTGCCAGCCCGCCGGCGCGCGCCCCGGATAGGAGTCGTCCGGATACACCCGGATCAGCACGCCCTGGGTGGACGATGGATGGATGTCACGGCCGCCGGCGCCGGCCATCAGCGGCATCACCGCGAGGCCGCGCGCGGTGAGCGCGGCCGCCTCGGCATTGGGGTCGGGCGCCTCGAGCATCAGCGCGAACAGACCCTGGCCACGCCGGTCGAGGAAACGCTGCAGGCTCAGGCTGAGCGGCGCTTCGGGCACCACCGGGCTCATCAGCTCGATGTGGCTGCCGCCGTCGGCCACGCACATCGCGATGCGCGCGCCGAGTTTCGGGACGGTGTCGGCCGAGAGATCGACGATGGGCAGCCCGAGCCGGCGGCCGAAGGTGTCGACGATCGCCTCGAAGTCGGTGGTGGCGATCGCCAGGCGGGGCATGGCGGTGATCATCGTGCAACTCCCGTGGGCTGGCTCGAACCCGGCAGCGTAGGCAAGCCCCGCGCGGCCCGCCAGCGGCCGGGGTCCGAACGGTGCGCGCCCGAAAGCCGTCTCGGGCCCGCCAGTCGAAAAGCGCCCCTGGCCGTGGCACTATCCGTAATCCCCGGCCACCGGAAGGGGATTGGAGCATCCCCGCCATGAACGACACCCTGCGCGCGATCCGGCCTGCGGCCGCGATCCTCATCTGTGCCTCGCTGATGCTGACCCTGAGCCTCGGCCTGCGCCAGAGCCTGGGGCTGTTCATGCAGCCCATGACCCGCGACATCGCGATCACAGTCTCCGAGTTCACCTTCGCGATCGCCATCCAGAATCTCGCCTGGGGGCTGGCGCAGCCCTTCACGGGGGCGCTGGTGGTGCGCGCGGGCTTTCGCTCGGTGATGGTCGCAGGTGGCGTGCTCTACACGCTGGGGCTGGTCTGCCTCGCGATGGCCCAGGGCGTGCTGATGGTCACGCTCGGCGCCGGCGTGCTGATCGGCCTGGCCCTGGCCTGCAACGCCTCGTCGATCGCCAACGCGGTGGCCTCGCGCGCGGTGCCCGCGGCGGTGCGCAGCTCGGTGCTCGGGCTGGTGTCGGCCGCGGGGTCGCTGGGGGCCATGCTGGCCGCGCCCATCGGCCAGTGGCTGCAGACCGACTTCGGCTGGCGCATGGGCGTGCTGGGTTTCGTCGCCTTCGGGTTGATCCTCATCCCCGCGGGCTGGATCGCAGGGCGGGTCGATCGCGTGAAGCTGCCGCCGCCCGCAGCCGGCGACGTGGCCGAGGAGAGCGACGCACGCCGCATGGCGATGGCCGCCCTGCGCCATCCACCGTTCATCGTGATGACGCTGGCCTTCTTCGTGTGCGGCATGCAGCTGGTCTTCCTGACCACCCACCTGCCGTCCTACCTCGACCTGTGCGGCATGGACCCGATGCTCAGCGCGCAGGCGCTGGGCATGATCGGCGGCTTCAACATTCTGGGCAGCCTGTTCTTCGGCTGGGCCGGTGGCCGATGGTCCAAGACCGCGCTGCTGGGCGCGCTCTACATCTCGCGCTCGCTGGTGCTTGCCTGGTTCTTCTCGGCGCCGCCCACGCCCGGCAACACGCTGCTCTTTGCCGGCCTGATGGGCTTTCTCTGGATGGGGGTCTCGCCGCTGTTCGCGGGCGCGGTGGCCGAGATGTTCGGGCTGCGCTGGCAGGCGATGATCCAGGGCATCGCCTTCTTCAGCCACCAGATGGGCAGCTTTCTTGGCGCCTTCGGCGGCGGGATGGTCTTCGATGCCTTCGGCTCCTACGATCTCGCCTGGCGCTTCGGCGTGGGCCTGGGGCTCACGGCGGGCATCGTGCAGGTGGCCTTCGCGCTGATGCGCCCGCCCGCGGCGCTCGCGCGCTGAGTCGGGGCCGATCGATGCGCACCGCCGCCGCCCGGCTTTGCGCCCTCGCGCTGGCCATCGCCGCCGCGGCCGTGTCGCCGGGCAGCCAGGCCCAGCCGGCGCCGGTCGATTTCTCCTTCCTGCGCAGTCCCGAACTGCGCTGGCTCGACCTCGCACCGGCGGCCAGCGTGCAGGCCATTGCCGAAGACCTGCAGTCGGCCGAGCGGGCGCCGCTGCGCGCGCAGGCGCAGGCGGCGCTCGAGCGGCCCGGCACCCTGGCGCTGGCCCTCGTCGAGCGCGGCATGCTGGTCTACGAAGGCCACGCGGCTGGCCGCAGTGCCGCCGACCGCTACTTCAGCTTCTCGGTGGCCAAGTCGCTCACCGCGCTGGCCGTGGGCGAGGCGCTGTGCGCCGGCCGCATCCGGTCGCTGGACGACACCGCCGTCACCTACGCGCCCGAACTCGCCGGCACCGCCTACGCCGACGCCTCGGTGCGCCATCTGCTGATGATGGCAAGCGGCGCGCAGAGCGGTGGCCCCGATCTGAGCGGCCAGCCCCATCCGGGCGCCTTCACCGCCGAGATGATGGGCCGCAGGAGCGTCGCCCAGCAGTGGCGCGAGCACGGCCGGCGCGCGCGCGGGCTGTTCTCGGAGGTGCGCCCGGGCGAGCGCTTCGACTACAACAACCTCGACACGGCGGCGCTCGCGGCCGTGATCCGCGGCGCCACCGGGGCAGCTTTCGGCGCGTGGTTCGCCCAGGCGGTGGTCGAGAAGTCGGGTCTGGCCGACACCAGCCGCTGGAACCTCGATCGCGACGGACGCGAACTCAACTACGCCTCGTACAGCGCCACCCTGCGCGACTGGGTGCGCCTGGCGCTGCGCTTTCGCGCGGTGCAGCGCGCAGCCACCGACGAGCCCTGCCTGCGCGCCTTCCTCGAGGAGGGCACGCGCACCCGCATCGCCACTTACGCGCGCTCGGGGTTCGCCGGTTACGGCTACCAGATCTGGACCGATTTCGCCGGCGGCCCGCGCACCGCCTACTGGATGCTCGGCTACGGCGGCCAGCGCGTGGCCATCGATCCGGCATCCGATCGCATCATGATCACCTTCGCGACCAGTCCACAGGACGCCACGCTGCGCCTGTTCACGGGCTGGGCGCGCACGCCCTGACATCGCGCGCCCCCGGGGGCGCGCGATGCCGCCGTTCACGCCTGTCCGGAGCCCCACCATGCACGAGAGCGTCCGACGCCTTTTCCTGTCCCTCCTGCCAGCCCTCGTTGCGCTGGCCGTCTGTGTGCCGGTGCGCGCGCAGAGCCCCGAGTGGCCGACGCGGCCGATCACCATCGTCATGACCTTTCCGGCCGGTTCGGGCGTCGATGTGGTCGCGCGGCAGATCCAGGAGCCGCTGGGCAAGGCGCTGGGCCAGCCGGTGGTCATCGAGTACAAGCCGGGCGCGGCCGGCAACATCGCGAGCGAGTACGTGGCGCGCGCCCGGCCCGACGGCTACACGATGGTCTTCGGCACCGCCGCCACCCACGGCAGCAACGCCGCGCTCTACCGCAAGCTGCCCTTCGACGTCGAAAACGACTTCGTGCCGGTGGCGCCCATCCTCGACGTCTCCAACGTGCTCACGATCAACCCCGAGGTGATCAACGTGCGCACCCTCAAGGAGTTCGTCGACACCGTGAAGGCCAATCCCGGCAAGTACAACTACGCGTCCACCGGCAATGGGGCCGGCACCCACATGGCGTTCGCCGAGTTCAACGCGCGCGCCGGGCTCGACATGGTCCATGTGCCCTACAAGGGCGGCCCCGAGGCGCTCACGGCGGTGCTGCGCGGCGAGACCTGCTGCATCATGAACCAGGTCCAGACCGTGCTCACCCAGTACAAGGCCGACAAGGTGCGCCTGCTCGGGGTCACCACCGCGAAGCGGGTGGCCGCCATCCCCGAGGTGCCGGCGATCGCCGAGAGCGGCCTTCCCGGAACGCGCGGCTTCGACAGTTCGATCTGGTTCGGCCTGTTCGCGCCGAAAGGCACCGACC